>DATLGM010000328.1:0-14160 GCA_035540515.1 Egibacteraceae bacterium
TCGTGTACTTGGCGAGGTAGCGCAGAACCCGCGCGTTGTCGTCGTCGGCGGCGTCTTCGGCGTTCCACCCGGCACCCGCAGCGGTTGACCGCCAGGCCTTCATCGCGTGGGCCAGCTGCCACGTCCGCCGGATCGTCTCCCCGATGCGGCCCATTCCCTGAGAGTCGCTGTTGATGATCTGGATCGCCCCGAGGTCGTGGAGCGGGCCCTCGGCCGCCATGGTGGACGGGCGGATGCGCTCGACGGCGGCAGCGACGTCAGCCTCCAGGTGCGGCTGGCCGCCGTGGACGGCGAGGATCATCGCGAGGTGCTCGTCGAGCGCGCTGCGCGTGTACGGCAGCGTGGGGGTGGTCGACGAGCAGATGATGTTGCGGTGGCCGACCAAGCCGATCAGGTCGGGCACGTGCCCGCCGCCGGCGCCTTCCACGTGGTACGCGTGCACGGTGCGACCGTCGATGGCGGCGACGGTGTCCGCGAGCTCCGCGGACTCGTTGAGCCCATCGGTGTGCAGGCACACCGCGATGTCTTCTGCGTCGGCGACGCGCAAGGTGGCGTCGATGAGATCCGGGTAGGCGCCGTAGTCCTCATGGATCTTCATCCCTACCGCACCTGCCTGGATCAGTCGGGTCAAGGCCCCCTCGTCGGTGCTGCGGGCGCACGCCTGCAAGCCCAGGTTGAGCGGCCACGTGTCGGTGGACTGGTACATCCGCTGCATCGCCCAGGCAGGCTCCTCGAACCCGGCGGTGAGCAGGGTGGTGATTCCGGCGGACAGCGCTACGGGCAGCAGCCGCGGGGTGATGAGGTGGACGTGGCTGTCGACGCCGCCTGGCGTGGCGATCAGCCCGTAACCCATGATCGGTAGCGTCCCGGGGCCGATCACCAGGTCAACGCCGTCGGTCGTCGCGGGGTTGCCGGCGCGCCCGCACCCGACCACCCTTCCGTCCTTGATCCCGATGTCGGTCTTGACGACACCCAAGACGGGATCGATGAGGACGACGCCGCATACGACGACGTCAAGCTCGCTGTCGGTCGGCCGCGTCGCTTGGGTCATCCCCAGGCGCAGCGTCTTGGCATAGCCCCACACGGCTTCGTCGCCGTGCGCCGCGTGGTCGTCGGTGACGCGGACCCACAGGTCGGTGTCACCCAGACGGATGCGGTCGCCGGTGGTCGGGCCATACCGGCCGGCGTAGGCCTCGCGGGGCAGGCGCCGGCTCATGGGTTGTCCTCGCCGCCGTAGCGGATCAGGTCGACGTCGATGACGTCACCCGGCCCCCACCGGAGCGAATCGCCGGCGGGCAGGTCCAACCGTCGGCCGCGAGCCGCGTCGCGGTCGAACTCCAGCCGGGGGTTCGCCTTCCAGAACGGGTAGTGGGAGGACACTCGCACCGGCCGCGTCGACGTGTTCCGCACCCGCAGCTGCACGGCGCGGGTGCCCGGGTTGATCTCGACCGGTGATGCGTCGAGTCGCAGGGTGGGTTGTTCCGGCTCGCCGAAGGGGGCAGCGAGGACCACCAGCCGCGTGCCCTCGTCGAGCAGCACCTCCAGGCGGATCTCGGGAACCAGCGCGGCCACACCGTCCAGCACCGCCGTCGGGTCCACAGCCGTCCGGCCGGCTTCGAGCACGTCGGCGTAGTCACCACCGCGCCGGGCGGCTCGGTGCATCTCGTCGCAGACGATCGCGATGGCCTCGGCCGCACTCAGGGCGACGCCATCACCCAGGTTGCGGCGCGCGAGCTGGGCGGCGCTGAAGATCAGCAGCCGCTCGTGCTCGGTGGGGTCCAGGTGCACCGGGCGGTCAGCCGCGCGCGTCGCGGTGGCCCTGCAGGACGTTGACGGTGTTCACGCCGAGCGCGTCGACGGCGTACCCACCCTCCATGACGTACAGGGTGGGCAGGTGCAACCCAGCGATTGAAGCACCGACGGCCGGGTAGTCGTCGGTGGCCAGTGTGAAGTAGGAGATCGGATCCTCGACGAAGGTGTCGAGGCCGAGCGACACGACGAGATGCGTCGCCGCGAAGCCCTCGACGGCCTTCAGACAGCGCTGCAGCGCGTCCATGAACTCCTCGATGCCGCTGCCCAGCGGCAGCGGGCAGTTCAGCGTGGTGCCGTCACCAGCGCCGCCGCCGACCTCGTCGTCATACCCGGAGAAGTAGGGGTATTCCTCGTCCGGATCGCCATGGATCGAGGTGAACAGCACGTCGCCGCGTTCCCAGAAGATGTCCTGCGTGCCATTGCCGTGGTGGTAGTCGATGTCCAGGATCGCGACGCGGCCGTGGCCGGACAGGACCTCAGCGGCGACCGCCGCGTTGTTGAGGAAGCAGTAGCCCCCCATGTAGTCCCGGCCGGCGTGATGACCCGGAGGGCGGGACAGCGAGAAGACGGCGTCCTCGCCGCCGACGAGCCGGTCGACGGCCGTCAGCGTGACGTCGACGCCGGCCGTGATCGCCTGCCAGGTGGTCGGCGTGATCGGTGCGCCGACGTCGATGCTGTAGTACCCCAGCTGCGCATCGATGCCGCTGGGAACGCGCGACAGCGGCGCGCGGGGATACCGCCACGTGTACGGGATGGCGTCGCCCTCGCGTCCGGCGTCGGCCCACCGTTGCGCGGCCGTCCGCAGGAAGTCCACGTAGCCCTCGTCGTGGACCCGCAGCACCGCATCCAGCCCGTGCGAGGTTGGGGCGACGACGTCGCCGAGGCCGACCTCGTCGATACGCGCGCGGATCATGTCAGCCCGCAGCGGCTTCTCGTAGCAGGGGACCAGGCCGGTGGGCATGAGCTCCACGTTTCCGTGGTGCAGGCGGTGGTCATCGGAGTACACGGTCAGCATCTCGTCGTTCCCCTCTCGGCTAGGGTGCGGGCGTGCGAAGCGGGCCGGCGCGGCGGCTGGTGGTCGTGGTGGCCGTCGGTCTGGTGGCGACCGCCGCCGCGCTGTGGCTGCGGTCGGGCGGCTCGCCGGACGGCGCGGTGACGTTCGCCCGGTCCAGTGGGCGGGCCATCGACCTGTTCACGGTCACGCTTGCCGACGGCCGGCTGCAGCGCCACACCGAGGGTCCCGGCACCAGCGCGAGCCCGGCGTGGTCTCCCGACGGCACGACGCTGGCGTTCGCGCGCAGGGTGGGCCCGCCGTACAACCTGTGGCTGCTCGACGCCGCGGACGGGGAGCTGCGCCGGCTGACGCGGGGGACCGCCATCGATGGACATCCGACCTGGTCGCCGGACGGGACACAGGTGGCGTTCGCCTCGAACCGAGGACCCGGCGCCGGGTTCTTCATCCATCTCATCGCCGCCGACGGGTCGGGGCTGCGACGCCTGGTCGCCGGGCGCTCGCCGGCGTGGTCGCCGCGCGGAGACGTCATCGCGTTCGAGCGCGACGGCGATCTGTTTGCCGCCGACGCGGCCACGGGCGAGGAGCGACCGCTGACCACCGGTGCGCCGGTGGACACCACACCGGCCTGGTCACCTGCGGGCGACGCGGTCGTGTTCGCGCGCACCGGCGACGGCGACGGCGGCCTGCACGTGCTGCGGGTGGACGACGGCGAGGTGCGCCGGCTGACCGACGTCACCTCCGACGCGGCGCCGGCCTGGTCACCGGACGGACGGTGGGTGGTGTTCGCCCGCGCCGACGCTGAGGGCAGCGACCTGTACGTCGTCCCCATCTCCGGCCGCGGCGAGCAGCGCGTCACCAGCTCACCGCTGTCGGATGGCGCGCCCACGTGGCGACCTACCCCGCCGCCGCGGTGACGCCGCGGCCGCCGAACACGTCGTGCAGGTCGACGGTGCGGTACGGCGTGTCGCACGGGTGCCCGTCGGCGATCCACAGGCGTCCGGCGTCCAGATCCATCACCACCGACACCACCGTTGCGTCCTGCTCGACCTCGGGCAGCGCCGTGTCCGGGTGGCAGCAGACGCCAGCCGGGTGGTTGGCATGGTCGGCCAGCCAGTCGCTCAAGACATCCACGCCGATGAGTCCGTCGTGGTCGGCGAGCAGCGCGCGCAGCCGCTGCAGGCGGATGGGACTGTCGGGCATCGCCCATGTGGAGACGTCCACCCGGTCGAACCGCGGCGAGACGAAGTGGTTGGTGTGCAACAGCACGCCGTCGACCGGGTCCAGGAAGTACAGCCGTGAGAAGTCGCCGGGAGCAGCCTCGACGTCGATGGCGAGGCCGTCGCGCGACGCCAGCAGGTAGTTCGCCGACGACGACCGCGGCGCCCGCTGGATCGTCGACAGCGCCTCCGACAGGTTGCGGGCGTCCATGAGTCCGCGCAGGACGACGTGGTAGGGCACCGCCGGCTCGCCGGCGTCGTCGGTGGTGACCAACGCGTTGGTGGTAACGCCGACGCCGGCGGCGTTCATGCCGGACTTCGCCAGCAGGCCTGCCTCGACGACGGTCACGTAGTCGGGCGCGTCGTCCTGCTCGACCTCGAGGACCACGACCGTGTCGAAGCAGTGCGCCAGCCAGTCCCAGTTCTGCCCGACCAGCGTGTGACCGTCGACGCTGCGCGGCGGCAGGATTGCGAACGCGCTGCACTCGCCCCGGCCGAACGTCGCGGCCGCCTTGCGCGCCTTGGCCGAGAACATCACCTCGGTGCGGGTGTTGATCGCAAGGACGTCTTCGTAGGCGACGCCGGCTCCCTCGGCGAGTCCGCGCATCTCGGCGAGGTACTCGGCCGCGAAGTCTGCGATGGCGGGCTCGTACCGCAGCGCCTCGGCCACGACGCGGTCCCAGTCCCAACCAGCGAGGTGGGCGAACACCTGCCGGTACGCCGTGATAGAGGCGGCCACCCGGTCCGCGGCCTGCTCGCCGTACGCCCGTCCGCGGTCGCGGTGGTCCCCGGTCAGGCGCAGGTGCGGAAAGCCGCTCACCTCGTCACTCCGCTCGTGACCCGCTGCGCGATGTCGTGGCAGGTGGCGACCCACATGTCGTCGCGCGCCGTCACGGTGGTGATCAGCTCTTCGAGCAGCGGGAGCCGGCCAGGGCGGCCGATGATCTGCGGGTGCATCGTGAACACGCAGCACCCGCCGAGCTCGTGGATGCCGTGCAGCTCCGCCAGCCAGATCGACCGGACCTCCTCGACGGTGGAGATCTTCTTGTTCCAGCTGGCGCCGTCGAACCAGAAGTGGGGGGCGTCGTCGAGGATCCACTGGATCGGGATCTCGATCAGCGGCGCGTCGGCGTGTCGGTATGGCCTGATGTCGTCCATCAGATTCGACGCGTACGAGAACCCGTGCGTGGTCAGCAGGTCCAACGTGTTGGGGCTGAGGTCCCACGACGGTGACCGGTAGCCGACCACTTCCGCGCCGAAGGCCTCGAGGACCTCGCGACCCTTGAGCAGCTCGTGCTCCTCCTGGTCGCGAGACAGCTGCGTGGGGGAGGTGTGGGTGTACCCGTGGTGTGCGAGCTCGTGGCCGGCCTCGACGATGGCCGACACCCGCTGTGGATGCCGCTCGGCGACGCGTCCGGGCACGAAGAACGTCGCGGGGACCCGGTGGCGCTGCAGGAGGTCCAGGATCAGCGGCACCGCCACCTTCGCGCCGTACGTACCCTGCGACAAGACCCCCGGCTTGCTCGCGTTGGCGGGGTCTTCACCGATCCACACCTCTTCGGCGTCGAAGTCGAAGGTGAACGCCACGGCTGAGCGGTGGGCGTCGGGCCACATCGCGTTCCCCTTTCTGCGTCGGCGTCAGGTGCGTGCGCGGGCGGCGGCGTCCCCGCCACGTGCGGCGGTGGGACCGCCGGTGGTCACGGGCGGCTGCAGTGAGGCGCTGCCACCCGAGTCACGCCGGAACCAGGCGGTCACCGTCCCGGCGAGCTGGACGATGCCGCCCGGGAAAAACAAGACAACGAGCAGGATCGCCGCCCCGAGCACACCCAGGCGCAGCGAGCCGTAGACGCGCAGGTACTCGTTGCCGACCGTCACCAGCGCGGCGCCGACCACCGGGCCCGCGAGCGTCCCCGCGCCGCCCAGCAGCCACATCGAGATGACCATGACGAACTGGTCGATGGCGAGCATCCCGGGGGACAGCTGACCGAGGGTGTGCGCGAACACGGCCCCCGCCATGGCCGTGAAGAACGACGAGATCGCGAAGACCTTCACACCTTCGCGGAACCGGTCGACGCCGATGGCGACGGCGAAGTCCTCCGAGTCGCGCAGCGCCACGAAGGCCAGACCGGTGCGACCGTGGATGATCCTGGCGAGAACCACGTGAGCCATGACGCAGAACAACAGGGCGAAGTAATAGCCCTGCCAGCGCTCCAGCCCCGGCAGGAAGGTCGGGATGCCCAGCAGCCCGACGCCGCCTCCGGTCCACTGCCGGGTCAGCGAGATGATCGAGGGAAGCGCGTCGGCGAACACCAGCGTGAGCAGCGCGATGTAGATCCCCCGCAGCCGCAGCACCGGCAGGCCGAGCAGCACGGTGACGATGACCGCGGCGACGATGCCGGCGAGAACCGTCGTGATGAACGGCGAGATGTCCAGCTCTATGGCCATCACCGCCGACAGGTAGGCACCCATGGCGAAGAACCCGAGGTTGCCCAACGACAGGATGCCGGCGTAGCCGTTGAGCAGGTTCCAGTACGAGGCCACGACTGCCCAGATGAACACGAGCATCCCGAGGTGCAGCGCGAAGCGGCTGGCGCCCAGGTACGGAAAGGCGGCAGCCAGCGCGACGACGACGGTCCACCCGACCGTCTTGGGCGTCAGCAGGCTGCGGGCCCTCGCGGCGGCGCTCATGCGGCTCTGCCGGCCATGATCCCCTGGGGGCGGACCATCAGCGCGATGACGAACAGGCTCAACCACGCCGGCCAGATCCACAGCGATCCCGCGTACAGGGTGACGAACGCCTCGACGAGCCCCAGGAAGAACGCGGCAACGACGGCCCCCTGGATGCGACCCAGCCCACCGAACGTGATGATGATGAATCCCTTGATCATCCACTCCCAGCCGATGTGTGGCGTCATGAAGACCGTGCTGCCGAGCAGGATCCCGCTCAGCCCAGTGACCGCGAACGCGAACGCGAACGTGTAGGCGAATATCCGCTCGACGTTGATGCCCACGATCCGAGCGCCGGGCACGGACAGGGAGACCGCGCGCATCGCCTGGCCGGTGGCCGTCCGCTGAAGGAACAGCCCCACCGCTGCGATCAGCGCCACGGACAGCAGCAGCACGATCAGCTGGTGGATGCCGACCCTGCCGAACCACAGCAGGACGCTGCCGTCGGTGAACGTGGGGATGGACTTCACGCGGGGTCCGAAGGCCTGCAGCAGCAGGTACTGCATCAGGATTGCCAGCCCCAGGGTGAACAGCAGCGTCGCGAACTGCCAGCCGTCGCGCGTCAGCAGGCGCCGGATGGCAAGCCGGTACAGCCCCCAGCCGAACACCACCATCACGGCGACGGCGGCCGCGCTGCCGGCGACGATCCCGGCGCCGAAACCGAGTCCCGTGCCGAGCACCAACCACGCGACGTAGGCCCCGAGCACCGCTACGTGGCCGTGCGCGAAGTTGAACACGTGGCTGACGCCGTAGACGATCGTCAGGCCCACCGCCATGGCGGCGTACAACGATCCCAGGGTCAGGCCGCTGACGACGGTCGCCATCTAGAAGTACGCCTCCCTCACCTCGGTCGACTCGATCTCTGCGGCGCTGCGCTCGAACAGCACCCGGCCGTGCTTGAGGACGTAGACGCGGGCGGCGAGGTCCAACGCGTACTCGAGCTCCTGCTCGACCAGGAGCACGGTGATGCCCAGGTCGTCATTGATGTGACGGATCGCCTCGTACACAGTCCGCTTCAGCGCCGGCGACAGGCCGATCGACGGCTCGTCGACGAGCAGGACCTCGGCACCACTCATGAGGCCACGGGCGATCGCCACCATGCGCGCCTCGCCGCCGCTGAGGGTGGCGCAACGCTGCGACCGGCGGTCGGCCAGCCGCGGGAACAGCTCATAGGCGCGCTGGAGATTGCGGTCCAGATGGGGTCTGCCGCGGGGTCCGTAGGCACCGAGGACGAGGTTCTCGAACACCGTCATCTCGGTGAACAGGTCCCGTTCCTCGGAGATGTACGCGATGCCGCGCTCGACGATCTCGTGTGCAGGCAGGCCGCGGAGCTGTTCGCCGTCGAGCAGGATCGAGCCACCGGTGGCCGGGTGCACCCCCGAGATGGCCTTGAGCAACGTCGACTTGCCGTGGCCGTTGGGCCCGAGCAGCGCGACGATCTCCCCCTTGCCCACGGACAGCGAGAGGTCGTGCAGCACGACCAGGTCCCCGTACCCCCCGCGAAGCTCGGTGACCTCAAGCACCCTGGGCTCCTGGCGCCTGACCCAGGTAGACCTCGGCGACGGTCTCGTCGGAGCGGACCTCCTCGGGCAGGCCACTGAACAGGACCTGCCCGTAGTGGAGCACCATCAGCCGGTCCGACACGCCGATGAGGACGTCGAGCAGGTGCTCGATGATGATGATCGTCACACCCCAGGTGTCGTTGATGGCGTGCACCAGCTCGCGGTACTTCTCGATCTCCACGACGGAGAAGCCCGCCATCGGCTCGTCGAGGAGCAGCACACGTGCGCCCGCACCCAGGGCGGCGCCCAGGACCACGCGCTTGAGGGTGAACAGGTCGAGGTTGGTGGCCTTGCGGTCGGCGACACGCCCGAGGTCGAGGAAGTCGAGCAGCTCGTCGACAGACCGCCCGCCTTCGCCGAACGTCGTTCCCACGCGGAGGTTGTCCCGCACCGTCAGCGACGGGAAGGTGGTCGGCGTTTGGAAGGTCCTGGTCAGCCCGCGGTGGCAGACCTTCGTGGGTGACAGCCCCACCAGCGAGTCGCCGTCGAGGCGGATGTCGCCGCGGTCCGGCCGGTGCACCCCCGCGATGGTCTTGAACAGCACCGACTTGCCGGCGCCGTTGGGGCCGGCCACCCCGAAGATCTCCCCTTCGGTTACCGAGAACGTCACGCCCTGCAGCGCGTCGAGGTTTCCGAAGCGCTTGTGGACGTCGTCGATCTCGAGCAGGGCCATCGGCGGCCTCAGGGCATCCAGGGCGGCGCTTCCGGCGACCCCTCGGCGACGCTTTCCGGCAAGATCCGCACGTTCTCGCCGTCTTGCACCTGCGACCAGATGGTCGGGATCAAGTCGTCGCCCTGCTTGGCGAACTGGCCCTCTTCCGGGGAGGTGAACTCAAACCGGCCGGAGAAGCCGGCGTGGTCGGTCTCCCGGATGTTCGCAATGACCTCGTCGAAGCACTCGGCGCAGCCCGCTTCCTCGACAGCCTTCACCCAGATGTCGAACGCGTCGCGGATGACGTAGCCGTAGTTGGACTGGGGCTCGTTTCCTACCGCCTCGCGGAACCGCTCGGTGTAGTCGTCAATGTCAGACTGGGGCACCGCACTGTCGTTCACACCGATGACCGTCGACCACAGCACGCCCTCGGCGCTGTCGCCGGCGAGCTCGAGGAACTCGGGGATGCTGGGCGTGTACTGCATGTACACAAGGCTGTCCAGGCCGCTGTCCTGGGTGGCCCGGCGCAACTGGGTGATGAAGCGGGCGGCGTCGGACGGGTCGAGGTTCCAAAAGGAGATGATCGCGGGCTCTGCCTGGGTGATGCGGGAGATGATCGGACCCCACTCCTCGACACCGAACGACGTGGTCTCGTTCACCACCGTCTCGAAGCCCTGGGCCTCCATGTCCTCGACGAACTTCTCGGCGCCGACGGCGTTGTACGAGTAGTCGGTGGTGACCACGGCGATCGTGCGGTTGTTCTCCACGTCGACGCCGAGCTCCTCGGCGAGCCCCGGAAGCCGCTCTGCGGAGTCGGTGCCGTAGTCGATGTCACTGGGGTCGTACTGGAACACGTTGCCGTACGTCTCGGGATCTTCCATGACCGGCTCGATCGCCGCGAGCATCGTCACGGCGTGCAGGTAGGGCATATCGCCCTGCCCGAAGGCCAGCGTGTTCACCCCGCTGTCGTCATAGCCGGTGATGACCGCGTGGGGGTCCTCTCCCAGGAGGCGCTCGGCGCAGGCCTGGATGGTGTCGACCTCGAGGGCGGCAACGTCGCAGGTGCGCAGCACGACCTGCCGTCCGAGCAGACCGTCGTCGGCGTTGATCTCCTCGATCGCCAGCTCCAGGCCCTGCTTCATCTCCTCGCCGTCGCTGGCGTAGGGGCCGGTCAGCGGCATCGCCGAGGCAACGACGATGTCTCCTTCCTCGGCTGCTGCGTCGTCGCCGCCGCCGTCACCGGCGGTCGGCTCGTCGGAGCCTCCTGGGGGGGCGCAAGCCGCCGCCAGGGCGAGCAGCGCCACGAGCGCCAGCCCCTTCCATGCCCGCCACGGTGCGTCGTGTCGTTCCGCCCTGAGCCGCATCTTCGTCCGCCTCCCATGTGGCCACCCGGCCTGCCGTCACCGGGCGCCGCGCACGGTATCGGGACATCGGCGCCGCCGCGTTAGCCGCTTGTCCTAAACGGGGGCACACCGTTCTGTATATGGCCAGCGCTGGGCGTTCATGGCGTCGCCCACACTGGACAGCCGCCGGTCTGCCAGGGCTGGCATGAACAGCGACAGGAAGGCAGACCGTGAGCGGGCCGACGTCGCAGCGGACACAGGTCAACAGGCTGCGTGAGCTGCAACAGACCGACAGGGCAGCCCTCGACGAGGTCCTCGACGCCGGCAACGTCGCGCATGTCGCGGTCGTGGACGGCGAGCAGCCGTACGCGCTGCCGATGGCGTACGTCCGCGACGACGACCGGCTCCTGCTGCACGGCTCCACCGGCAGCCGGCTGATGCGACTGCTCGCGGAGGGAGCGCCGGCGTGCGCAACCGTCACGCTCTACGACGGTCTGGTCGTCGCCCGGTCGGCGTTCGAGTCGTCGATGCACTACCGCAGTGCCATGGTCCTGGGGCGCTGCCAGGCGGCCTCCGACCCGCTGGACGCCCTGCGGTGCCTGACCGACGGTCTGCTGCCAGGCCGTTGGGCGGAGGTGCGGCCGACCACTGGCAAAGAACTTGCCGGAACGCTGGTGGTCGAGCTGCCGATCGACGAGTGGTCGGTCAAGGTCAGCGGGGACGACCCGGAGGATCCACCCCAGGACGTCGCCCTGGACATCTGGGCCGGCGTGCTCCCGGCGTCGACCGTGTACGGGGCACCCCGGCCGTCGCACGACCTCCGTGCGGGAATCCCCATCCCCCCATCGGTCCGATCCTTTCTCGCACGGGTGGCGGAGGACAACGCTGGGTAGGTCGTCGGTAACGACATGCCGAATCGCCGTACCGCCCTGATCGCAGCCGCCTCGCTGTTGGCCATCCCGGTGTTGCTGCTCGTCGTATGGCGGATGGGACAGGACGGGGTCCTGCGGGGAGTGCACATCGCGGACACCGACGTGAGCGGCCTGTCTCGCTCGGCGCTCGACGACGCGGTCGCTGAGGCCGCGCAAGAGGTTCTGGATCATCAGGTCGTGGTGACGGGCGAACGCGACGAGGTGGCGACGACCCGCGGCGACGTCGGCGTGCAGATCGACAGCGGGGCCAGTGTGGACGCCGCCTGGCGGCGTGGCCGCCAAGGCAATCCGTTCGCCGCGTTCTGGGACCACCTGCGCGCACGCACTGGCGCGTCGATCACCGTCGAGCATGAGCAGACGGTCGACGAGCAGGTGGTCGAATCCTGGGCGGCTGACGTCGCCGAGGAGCTGTCGACACAGCGTCGAGACGCAACCGTTCGCTTCCACGATGACGAGGACCCGCCGGGGCAGGGCAACCGCTCGCGAGCGCAGCCGGTCGAGGCGATCGCGGGGCGCACCGTCGACGCGGACGAGCTCGCCGACATGGTGCTCGACGCGCTCGACGATGATGGGCCGGTCCAGCTGCAGGCGCCGGCCGCGCGCGACGACGCGCCCGCCGTCACCGACGCCGACGTCGAGGCCGTGCTGCCCGACGCTCGGCAGGCGGTGTCCGGCGCGATCACCTTGAGCCACCCGCATCCCCGCGGCGAGGACCTGGAGCTGACCCCACGTGACCTCGCCGCCGTGCTCCGGATCAACGCGGACGAGGACGCCGACGAGGGCCAGCGCCTGTCCCTCGCCTTGCCTGCGGACGCGTTGCGCGACCACCTCGGTGAGGACCGGATCGAGTCGCTCAACGTGTCCCCGCGCGACGCAGAGTTCGTCGTCGACGGCGACGATGTGTCGGTCCGTGGTGGCCGTCCGGGCTACCGGTTCGACGCCGGGGAGGTCGCTGCGGCCGTCCTGGACCTCGCCGTGACGGAGGAGCGCGTGGCCGACCTTCCCGGGGAGCGTCCGCGCCCCGACTTCACGCGCGGCGATGCCCGCGACCTCGAGATCAGGACCAGGGTGAGCGAGTTCACCACCGAGCACGCCTGCTGCGAACCGCGGGTGGAGAACATCCAACTGATGGCGGACGTGGTGGACGGGGTGATCGTCCGTCCCGGAGAGTCCTTCTCCATCAACGACCATGTGGGTCCACGGACCAGGGAGAAAGGTTTCGTCGCGGACGGCGTGATCGTCGACGGGGAGTTCGAAGACCAGGTCGGGGGCGGGGTGAGTCAGTTCGCGACGACGTTCTTCAACGCCGCGTTCTTCGCCGGCATCCAGATC
This sequence comes from Egibacteraceae bacterium, assembly GCA_035540515.1. Lineage (GTDB taxonomy): Bacteria > Actinomycetota > Nitriliruptoria > Euzebyales > Egibacteraceae > WHTG01. Next base: position 12,593 of record DATLGM010000328.1, read on the forward strand.
GACCAGTTCCAGCCGCACTCGTACTACATCGAGCGGTATCCGGTCGGCCACGAGGCGACGCTCGCCTACGGCGTACTCGACGTGGCGATCACCAACGACTCACCGCACGGGATCCTGATCACGACGTCGTACACGGACACGTCGATCACGGTGAGCTTCTACAGCTCGCAGTGGGCCGAGGTCGACGTCGAGGTGGGGCCGCGCCGCAACGTGGTGGAGGGCGACGTCCGCGACGGCTTCGACGTCAACTTCACCCGGACGATCACGTATCCCGATGGCGAGCAGGAGGTCGAGCGGTACTCCCACACCTACGAGCCGGAGAACGAGGACGACGAGGATTGAGTCAGCGTCACCGCCGCAGCCACAGAAGCACGCCGGACGGCTGCACCGTCTGCGCCACAACGCCGACGAGCTCGGACTCGAGCTGCTCGATGTCGAGCTGCTCGCGCAGGCGGGTGCTGAACGATTCGGCAACCCGGGCGGCGTCGTACTGGGCCCGGTTGAACCGGCGGTCGACGGTGGCCTGGATGCGCCGGCGCGCCGGCCCGAACAACGCGGCGACGCCAAGCGTCGACATCGCGATGGCCAGGGTCGAGTCGCCCGCAACGCGACCGATGACCGGGCGAAGCACGACGACTCCCACGGCGTAGACGGCGGCCAGCACGCCCGTCAGTGCCAGGTAGCTCAGCGTCCGGCTGATCAGCCGGTCGATCTCGAACAACCGGTAGCGCAGGATCGCGACACCCATGGATGCCGGGAGCGACAGCAACAGCGTCAAGGCCGGCCACAGCAGCAGCTCCGGGCCGAACGTCATGAGCACGCCCGCGAATGCGCCCACGCTGCCCAGTGCCAGCCACTTCAGCTGCCGCCGACCGACACCGGCCGAGCGGCGGAACCGGACGACCAGCGACGCGACGGAGACGGCGCCGGCGGCGAGGAGCGCGAAGAAGATCGCCGGCTCCACCCAGGCGGGGACGTCCCTCGGGCCGGCACCTTCACGCCAACACTGCCGCCATGGCCGTGCCCGCCACGAGGAAACCGGCGATCAGCCATGCGACCGGTCGCCAGCGACCCGATGGCAGCCGGCCGTCGGGGAACAGCAGCAGCAAGAACGTCGCCAGCAGTCCCAGGCTTGGGAACCAGACCCAGTTGGAGAACCACGTCGCCGCCTGCGCCCCGCCCAGGGTGACGACGTCGGTGGCGAACGCGCCATAGCTGTACCCGGCGTTGCTGACGCTCTGCAGGAAGCCGATGGTGATCAGGATCCAGCCGCAGGGGTTGCGTGGATGCCGCCCAGCGATCAACGCGCCGACTGCGGGGTAGCCGACCCCGAGCAGCGCCTGACCCACTGCGAAGGTCAACACACCTTCGGCGCCGGTCTCCCGCTCGACGGCGGCAGACAAGAGGACGCCGGCGACGCCGAGCAGCGCCGACACGACGAACAGCACGCGCGCCCACAGCCGTGCTGGGATCCTCATCACGGCCACCCTCGTGGGCGGTCGTTACCTAACCGTTACGGGCGTCGCAGGCGTCCTCTTGTCTGCCGCCGTCGAGCGGGAGACCGGCGC
>DATLGM010000329.1:0-27970 GCA_035540515.1 Egibacteraceae bacterium
GGCGTACCCACCGACAACGGAGCTGAGGGCCGCCGTCAGGTCACTGACCTCGGTCCGACGCTGCGGCGGCGCCAGGCGCACGGCAAGGGCCTTGACCCGAGGCAGGTCGGCCAGCAGGTAGAAGGCGAGAATTGGTCCCAGGGCCAGCAGCAGCAGCAGCTTGGCGGCACCGGCCGCGACGCCGGTCACACCGGCCAGCACCGCCATCATGCGACGCCGCGATGCCTCGTCCGCCATGGCCTGCTCCGTCTCGCGGACGACCTCCTCGGCGATCTCACCGGTGTCTTCATCGCCGCCCAGGTGCAGGTCGAGTCCCGCCGAGGCGCCGGCGCGGTTGAGCAGCTCGGTGCCGCGCTCGCGCAGGTCGGGGGCTTGCTCGACCAGGGCTGCACCTTGCTGTCCCACGATCGGCGCGGTCCCAACGATCACCGCCGCCCCGACGGCGAGGAAGAGCAGGTACACCGCGGCGGTGGCGGCCCAGCGGGGCAGGCCGCGGTCGGCGATGCGGGTGACCAGGGGGTCGAGCAGGTAGACGATGAGACCCGCGAACAGGACCGGCGCCAGGATGACGAGCAGCGGCTTCCAGACCAGGTAGAGCAGCACGCCCGCCAGCACGACCGCGCCGACGGCGGTCCAGATCCACGCCGCCAGCCGCACCGCGCGGTCGGTGTCCCGACCGCTGTCGGCGCGCCAGCGCACCGTGCGCCGACCGTTGTGCTCGTCCATTGCCTCCGCCTGACGTTGCGTGCACCCGGGTGTGCGGTGCGTAGCTGAGGATGCTCGCGTCCGGGGGTGGTGAAACTCGGCCGGCCGGTCACCGCACGCGACACTGGTGCCATGTTGCCGCCGCCCGCCGGCTCGCCGGAGACGATCCTGGACGTCTACTGCCGCGCGCCGGAAGTCCACCCCTACGGCATCGCCGACGTCGCACAGCTGTGGGAGCAGTCCCGGTGGTGGCGGCGCGGCGATGCGGTTGTCGGCCTCATGGAGCTGCCGGGCTCGCCGGTGGACGTGCTCTACGCGGTCTCAGCCGACGCCGACACCCAGACGTTGGCACTGGCCCACGACCTGCTGCCCGAGCTGCCGGACCGGGTCATGGCGACCGGACCGCGCGGACTGTCGCAGACGCTGTCGGGCTACGACGCCGGCTTCTGTCGCCCCTACCTCAAGATGCACCTCGCCGCGCCGGAGCGCCTCCCCGCCGCGGACCCCGACGTCACCACCATCACCCGAGACGACCTGCCGGACCTGCTGGCGCTGTTCGACACGGACCCGGTTGCCGGCGACTTCTTCCACCCCGGCCTGCTGGACACCGGCTTGTACGTGGGGACGCGTCGCCGGGGCGACCTGGTGGCGGTCGGCGGCATTCACGTGATCGACGAGACCCATGGCGTCGCCGCCATCGGCAACGTGACCACACGGCCCGACTACCGCCGTCAAGGCCTCGGCGTGGCGGTCATGGCGACCCTGGTGCAGCGGTTGCTCGAACGCGTCGAGACCATCGGCCTGAACGTGCGCGAGGCCAATGTCGCCGCGCGACGGCTCTACGAGGGATTGGGGTTTTGCACTGTTGCCAAGTACGAAGAGTGCGAGCTTGTCCGACGCTGACGGCCGGTTCGCGTCATGATGGTCGCCGGCGCGGTCGGGCGGCCGCGCGGTGTGACGCGGGACTGGAGCACAGATGACGGCACTTCGCGCGCTGGGACTGACCCTGCTGCTGCTCGTTGCGGCGGCCTGCGGGGACAACGGGCAGGGCGAACCGGCAGATGGCGCCGCGACGCCGGCGGCAACCGCGCCGGCGACCGAGGCGCCCACCGAGGCGGCCTGCACGCCAGAGGAGCTGGACCTGCATGCCGAGGGCACGTTGACCGTGGCCACCGGGGAGCCGGTCTTCCCGCCGTGGATGGTCGACGACGACCCGACCAACGGCGAGGGCTTCGAGTCGGCGCTGGTCTACGAGCTGGCCGACCGGCTCGGCTTCGGTGAGGGCGACGTCGAATGGGTGCGCACCGGGTTCGACGAGGCCATCGCCCCCGGTGACAAGGACTACGACTTCAACATCCAGCAGTACTCGATCACCGAAGAACGCGACGAGGTCGTGGACTTCTCCATCGGGTACTACCAGGTCGAGCAGGCGCTGGTCGCCGCAGAGGACTCGACGGTGGCCGACGCCGAGTCGGTCGGCGAGCTGCAAGACGACCGCCTGGGCGCCGCCATCGGCACCACGAGCCTGAACTACATCGAAGACGTCATTCAGCCCGAGGCGCAAGCGCAGGTCTACAACGACAACGCCGCCGCCAAGGCCGCGTTCGACGCCGGTCAGGTCGACGGGCTGGTGTTCGACCTGCCGACGGCGTACTACATCACCGCCGTCGAGATCCCCGACGCGTCGATCGTCGGCGTGCTGCCGCGGGCGGACGCCGAGCCCGAGGAGCTGGGACTGCTGCTTCCCGACGGCAGCCCGCTCAAGGAGTGCCTGGACGCCACCCTGCAGGCCATGCACGACGACGGAACCATCGAGTCGCTCGAGGAGGAGTGGCTGCAGCAGGGCGGCGACATCCCGACGCTGTCCGAGTAGGCCACGGCAGCGCGCCGGTCGCGGCCCGACATGCGTGACGTCCCGCCCGCCGAGGGCACCGTCGGCTCCGGGCCGCCTGGCCTGTGGCCGCGCGCCGGCACGTCGGTCCGCGACTGGCTGGCGCAGGAGGGCGCGAAGGGCGCAACGATCGCCGCGGTCAGCACCGTGGCGGTGTTCGCGGCACTGGTGTGGTGGATCGCCAACAGCCCTAACTGGCCCAGGGTGCAACAGCAGTTCTTCAATCCCGAGAACTTCGCGGAGTCGTGGCCGGCGGTGTTCGCGGGTTTCTGGCTCAACGTCCGCATGTTCCTGATCGCGCAGGTGGCGATCCTGGTGTTCAGCCTGCTTGTCGCGGTGCTCCGCAGCCTGCGCGGGCCGGCGTTCTTCCCCCTGCGCCTGCTCAGCGTCCTGTACATCGATCTGTTCCGCGGCGTGCCGTTGATCCTTGCCCTGCTGCTGTTCGGATTCGGCATCCCCGCCCTGGGCCTGCCGGGCGTACCCCGGAGCGCGCTGTTCTGGGGGGTCACGACGCTGGTGCTGTCGTACTCGGCATACACCGCCGAGGTGTACCGCTCGGGCATCGACTCTGTGCCGGAGAGTCAACGCTCCTCCGCGCGATCGCTCGGACTGACCCAGTGGCAGGCGCTGCGCTACGCGATCCTGCCGCAGGCGGTCCGCAACGTCGTGCCTGCGCTGCTCAACGGCCTGGTCAGCCTGCAAAAGGACGTCGCCCTGGTCAGCGTGCTGGGCGTTCGGGAAGCGGTGCGGGCCGCCGAGATCTACACCGCACGGACCTTCAACTACACCTCGTTCGTCGTCGCGACCGTGCTGTTTCTGATCATCAGCGTCCCGGCGGCGCGGTTCGCCGACTGGTACACCGCCCGCGACCGCGCCCGTCGTCAGCAGCTCGCCGCATGACCGCCGAGGGGGCCCCGCAACTGGTCATCGAAGGGCTGCGCAAGTCCTTCGGCGCCAAGGTGGTTTTGGACGGCATCGACCTGACCGTGAACCGCCACGAGGTGGTGTGCCTGATCGGACCCAGCGGCTGTGGCAAGTCGACGCTGCTGCGGTGCATCAACCTGCTCGAACCGATTGATGCCGGCCGTATCGACCTGGCTGGCCAGCGCATCAGTGGACCGCGGGTTGACGCCAACGCAGCCCGCAAGCGGATGGCCATCGTGTTCCAGTCGTTCAACCTGTTCCCGCACCTGACGGTGCTCGACAACGTCACGCTTGCGCCGCGCAAGGCCCACGGCGTGACGCGGCGTGAAGCCGAGCAGCAGGCACTGGTGTTGCTGGAGCGCTTCGGCCTGGCGGACAAGGCCCGTGAGTACCCCGAGCGGTTGTCAGGCGGTCAGCAGCAGCGCGCCGCCATCGCCCGAGCCCTCGTCGTCGGGCCGGAGGTGCTGCTGCTCGACGAGGTCACGTCCGCGCTGGACCCCGAGCTGGTCGGCGAGGTGCTGGCCATCATCCGCGAGCTGGCGGCTGGCGGCATGACCATGGTGCTCGCGACGCACGAGATGGGCTTCGCCCGCGACGTGGCGAACCAGATCTGCTTCATGCACGCCGGCCGGATCCTGGAGGCCGGCCCGCCGGCGCAGGTGCTCGGCGATCCGACGCACGAACGCACGCGGCGGTTCCTGCAGCGCGTGTCGGACGCCGGCCGGTTGTAGCCGGCCGGCGTCCCGCTGGGATGCCTACCGGGCTGGCGCGTGCCGGCGCTGCAGCACCAGCACGGCGGCGCCGGTCACCAGCAGCAGCAGCGCAGCCGCCACGGCGTACGGCAGGCCCAGACCGGTCGCGGCCAGCGCCCGGTCACTGGCCGGGGCCGCGACCGTCGCGGGCAGGACCGGGGCGCCGGTGTCACGCCCGCCCCCGGAGGCGTCGTCGACATCGCCGCCCCCGCCGTTGCCACCGCCACCGGTGTCACCACCGCCGCCGCCGTCGCCACCACCACCGCCGTCGTTGCCACCGTTGCCGCCGTCGCCGCCACCGTTGCCGCCGTCGCCGCCGCCTGGCGGGGGCGTGGTGCCGGTGGACGCGACGGAGAACACCTGCAGCTCGGAGGCGCGGACCTGTGCTCGTGGCGGGTTGAGCAGGGCACGGTCGGGTGTCATCTCCGACGTCGCGCAGTCGGGGTTGAAGGCCGGGTCGTTGTCGGGGTTGTTCTCACCCTTGTACGCCGGCGCCCCGGTGCACTGGCTGTGGCGCACCACCATGCGAACGTGCGTCGCCTGCGTGTCGGTCACGTCGAACGCCCGGATCTGCAGGTCCGGCACACGCGGGCGCGGCCGCCCGGCGGGGAAAGCGTCACCGGGGCTCTGGAAGATCCGGGTGAAGTGATCCGCGGCCGTGCAGTCCGTGCCGGCCGTCGCGTCACAGGCGAGCACATCGAATGAGCGCATCGCGGAGAAGCGGCTCTGCGTTCCGGGGTCGGGCTGGCCGTCGGTGTCGACGGGCCCGCGCAGCACGGAGCTCACCTGCACCTCTCGCACCCACTGCGGCTGGGCACCCAGCTCGACCGTCACCTGACGGCCGTTGACCTGCTGGCCGTCCTCGTTGCCCTGGGTCGCCTCGGTGTGCTCCAGCGAGGCCCAGTTCGTCGCCTCGGTGTCATCGATGAGGTGGTCGAGGTTCACGCCGTCACCGGTGATGGTGGCACCGCTGTGCTTCGAAGCCAGGTTGCGACGCAACGGGACCTGGAAGGTCCGGGTCTGGTCAGGACCGAGGGTCAGCGTGAACCGGTGGGATCCGAAGCCGTCAGCCCGGGCGATGAACTCGTAGGTGCCCGGCACGAACGACGCGGTCGGGTCGAACGGCTGGTCCTCCAGGTCGCCGTGCTTCTCAGGGTCGGCGGACGTCGATGCATCGCGGTCGGCGATGGGCGTGGTCCGCGCCTCGTGGTGGCCAACGAACACCCGGAGGTTCTCCGCACCGGCCGGCGCGGTGAAGGTCACCGTCGCCTCGTCGTCGCGCACCGGGGAGTCGAACGCACCGATGGACTCGACGTCGTTGACGTCCTCGCTGTACGCGCTGCCGCCCAGTCCGCGGGCGGAGAACGCGTCCCACAGCTCCGACTGGTTGGCGCCGTCGAAGCGCAGCATGTCGGCCGCGAGCATCGCGTCGCGGGAGTCGATCTGGGTGCCGTTGGGCGGGTTGAGCAGCAGTCCGTCGTACATCAGCTGCGTCCACCGGCGGTTGCCGGGGCACGCGTCGGCGGCGTACTCGCCGCGGGCGCACGCCTCCTGCCGCTCGCGGTCGTCGACGGGGAACTCGGCGTCGTACTTCTCGCCCAGGGCGGCCATGATGTCGAAGTTGACGGCGCTCCAGATCTCACCGTTGGCGTGCGGTGATCCCAGGCCGTTGCCGTCGTAGTCGAGGTTGGTGTAGTTCAGCGGGCTGTCGTTCATCGCGTAGTTGCGAATGCCCGCGGTCGGGTCACCGGTGACGTACGGGCCCAGGACATACGGGTTGACCCCCTCGCCGGCACTGATGCCGAACTCGGTGAAGTACGCCGCGAACATCAGGTCCGACCAGCTCTCGGACTGGCCCTGCGTCCCTCCGGTGCCGGTGTTCGGGCCGCCGATCATCCGGTTGCTGATGGCGTGGCCGTACTCATGTGCCACAACCGCCATGTCGTACGCGCCGTCGACGCACGGGGCGTAGAACGCGCCGGCCAACGGCTGCCACAGGTACTGGTTGGTGATCCCCGGGATGCCGTCTTGCAGCGTGATCTGGTTGGCGTTGTCGCGGCCCATCATGCTGCGCCGGCCCGCCTGGGCGGAGCCCAGCTCCGGGTCGGTCTCCCGCGAAGGAGCGGTGTTGCCGAAGTTGCTCTGCTGCAAGTTCGAGTTGTTCTCGGTGAAGCCCAGGAAGTAGCTCCAGTCGTGCATCCGGTTGTGCATGACGAACAGGTTCGCCACCGCGGCGGATTCGTCGTTGAGGTCCCCCGCGCCGGTGATCGTGTCCGACGCGCCGAAGCTGGGCTCGCAGGACTTCTCGAACCAGGCATTGCGCCACTCGTAGTCGTACTGCCGGTCGGGTGAGACGGGCCGGTTGGCGGCCGTGTCCGGCGTCAGGAAGCTGGCCTCGGAGATCGCCGTGGAGGCGTTGTTGCCGTCGGTCGTGAACGTCGGCGAAAGCAAGCTGATCTGAGGGTTGAGGTCCCACGGGACGCGTGAGGCGATGTTGCGCTGCTGCTCGGCGCACTCGGCCGGGTTGGCGCTGTTGTCCCAGCACCACAGCACCCGGTTGTCGTAGCCGTCGCTGTCGGACGCCACGTCGTCGGGGTGCTGGTCGTGGACGAACGGCGGATTGGCCGGGAACACCCGCCACGACGGCTGCGGCACGCCTGCCGCCGGCGCGGCGCTGGCGGCGAACATGCCCTCGTAGTTGATCTCGGGCGCCGAGGCGCCGTTGTACGGGCACACCACAACGAGGTAGGTACCCGCGGGCACGCCGCTGGCTCCCTCAGGGCCGGTGTACACGAGCACCTCTGGGCTGGTCAGGACGTCCTGGTGCGCGACCGGCGAGCCGTCGGTGTTCTCGTAGTACAGGTCCAGCGTGACGTCGTCGTCTTCGAAGCTGGTCGCCTGGACGCCGACGCTGATCTGCCCGTTGCCCTCACCGACGTCGAACTCGTGCGGTTGCCCGCAGGCGCCCGCCGGCGTGGTCCCCGAGAAGCGCTCCCCCGACGGCACCTGCGCAGTCATGGGCGCGGTCAGGCCGTCCGCAAGGTGCTCCACCCTGTTCGACCGCTGCCAGATGGCACCCGTCTGCGCGTCGACGAAGGAGATGAACGCGGTCGGGTTGCCGTGCGCGTCCAGTGACGTGTCCAGCAGCGTGACCTCCCACGCCCGCCGCACACCGTGCTCCGGGGTGGGCAGGGCCACGAGCCGCGCGCGCTGGACGTCGGGCGAACGCTCGCTGTCAAAGGTCGTGAAGTCGTCATCAGGGGTCGCCACCTCGGTCAACCGCCCCAGTCGCAGCCCCACGTCGTCGGCTGCGGCGGTGATCGCCTGGGCAGCCGACAGCCGCTGGTCGCCCTGCAGCTGCGTGTCACCGGTCACCGACGAGGACACCCACGCAACGCGGCCGTCACGGTGCACACCGACGGTCAGCAGTCCGTCCAGGCCCGCAGCCAGATCGTCAAAGGTCTGGCGAAACATGACGACGTGGGCGACGTCGGCGTCTTTGGGCGGCTTGCCCTCGCGATACACGCGCGTCAGATCCGGGGCGTCGTACAGCGGGGAGTCGCGCAGCACCTCCAGCGCGTCGACCGACGCTGCATCGAGGCGGAACAGCGCGGCGTTGGCCGCCACAAACGCGCGGGCCACGTCCGCGGCGTCACCGTCACGAGGGCCGGACAGGTAGCCGCCGTGCCGGACGAGCACGTGCGGTGTCCCGAACGCGTTCCAACGCGCGCGAGCGTCCAGACCGGCCACGGCGGCCTGCTGCGCCGCGGAGGGCGCAACGCGCCCGTCTCGCACGTCGACGTCGCGGACCCGGGCCTCCCCCTCACCCTGGAAGCCGTAATCCTCCCACGCCGGGCCGGCACCGGTGGCGCTCGCACTGGCCAGTGGCGCTGCGAGGACCACGGCAAGGATGCCCCCCAGCACGGCCAGGCGGGTCCGCGACACGCGCGCGGAACGAACGGATGTGGCCATGGTGATCCCCCGTGTCGGCAGCCTCCCGGCGATCGGGCAGCAGTGGAGCCTTCTGCGTCCCGCACACGATGGCCTGCCCGATTTAGAGGTTTTTTCAGCAAATGCACCGTTCGTCACGTTCCGGGTGTGCAGCGTCGCCGGCTGTTGCGCGGCGACGGCGACGCTATATCATGACTAAAGATTGCTAAAGAAGGGGCCGGTCGCATGCAACGCAAGACCACCTCCAGCAGCGCCCGGGCGCGGCTGGCTGCCGCCTATGACGATCACGCCCCGTCGGTGTTCGGCCTGGCGTTGCGGGTCACCGGTGACCGCGCAGTGGCCGGTGAGCTGACCGCCCAGGTTTTCGCCGCCTTGCGCCCAGACCTCCTCGCAGACACGGGCGGACACCTGCGCGCCTGCCTGGTCACCGAGGTACACCGTCACGCCGTCGCCTGGCGCCGCGACCACGGCACTGCGGACCCCTCAGCGTCGGGGGGCGACCACACTCCTGCGGCGCTGGTCGACCGGGCGTACTACGCGGGCGAGAGCTACGACCGGATCGCCCACCGGCTGGGCATGGAGCCGCTGCACGTCGCCGAGCTGCTGCGTGGCTGGTTGCACGCCGCGGGCGGCCGTTACGCGGCGGACGGGGCCGGCGGGACCGGCTGATCCCGGGTCTCGGCGATCGTGCAGCGACCGCCGATCTCCGCCGTGCCGTCGGGCCCGGGACGCGCCAGGATGACCGACCCCTGACCCTGACGCACCTCGATGGGGCGGTCGAGCTCGGTAACCAGCCGGACAGCCGCCGCGCCGGTCGCCTCGTCCTCGGGGATCCCCACGTCGGAGGCGAAGACCCGCGCGCGGATGACGCCGGCCGCCTCATCGGCCCATGACCACGCCTCGACGAACCCGAGACCGTCCGGGGCCTCCGTCAGCCCCTCGACGTCGCTGGGAGACGGGTACTGACGGAAGGCGATCTCGGGGACCCACTCCGCCCGGCCGCGGATCCACTGCAGGCCGCGGTCATCGGACCACGTCGGCACCTCCCCCGCAGGGGGCCGCAGCGTGTCGACGGCCTGGTCCATCTTGCCCAGCAGCCACGCCGTGCCCACCAGGGGGTGACCGGCGAACGGCAGCTCGACCTTCGGCGTGAAGATCTGCACCTGGCCGGTTGCGGGGTCGTCGACGAAGACCGTCTCGGAGAACCCCAGGTCCGCGGCGACCTGCTGACGGCTCTCGACGGGCACCTGGGCGCCGTACAGGACGACGCCCAGCGGGTTCCCGCCGGTGCCGTCACGGGTGGAGAACACTCGAAGGACGTCGACCGTTGCCACGTTGCACCTCCCTCGGGCGCCGTGCCCGCCGTCCGACAGCCTAGGCGTGACGTGTACCGGGTTCGAACCGCTATGTGTCGAACTTGGTGATGCCGTAGCGGCTGCGCTCGACGCCCATGCAGGCGTCCTCGACGTACGCAAGCCCCGCTTCCTCCGCGGCGGCGCGCGCCTCGGGGGAGGTCAGTCCCTTCTGCAGCCACACGGCCTTGGCTCCCACCGCCGCCGCCTGCTGGACGATGCCCGGCGCCTCGTCGGCTGGTCGGAACACCTCGACGACGTCAATCTCCTCGGGCACCTCCCCCAGGGACGCGTATGCCTGCTCCCCCAAGATGGTCCGCGCAGTCGGGTTGACGGGAATGATCCGGAATCCCGCGGCCTGCAGGCCGGCAGGGACCGAGTACGCCGCCTTGTTGGGGTTCGACGACATGCCGACCACCGCGACGGTGTCGGCGAGGTCGAGGATCTCGCGGATGTCAGCCATGTTGGTCCCTTCCTTGCCCGGTTACGCTGTAGGTATGCGCGTGCACCAGTGCCCGCGGTGCGAGCTGCGGTACGCAGACGAGCACGAGGTCAAGCAGCACCTCGTGGACGATCATCACGTCGACCCGGAGACGCTCGAGCGTCATCTGTCCGGCCAGCGACCGGACGTGCATCCACACCGGGACGTGCCGCGACCCAGCCACGGAGAAGTCGACTCCTAGCCGAGCGCCGGCCAGTCCGCTGTCGCGGACGTGATCGCGCGCGCCACGCGGGCGGCCCGCACGGTGGCAGCGACGTCGTGCACCCGCAGCACGGCCGCGCCGTGCAGCACGGCCGTGACGGCGCAGGCGAGGCTGCCCTCGAGCCGGTCGCCCGGTTCGGCATCGTCGAGCAGGCGGCCCAGGAAGCTCTTTCGCGACGCACCGACGAGCACAGGGCGTCCCGCACTGCGCAGCTCCCGCAGCGAGTGCAGCAGCGCGAGGTTGTGCTCCGGGGTCTTCGCGAAACCCAGACCGGGATCGACGATGACCCGATCGGCGGCGATGCCGGCGTCGGCGCAGCGACCCAGGCCCGTGACCAGGAACTCATGCACCTCGGCCACGACGTCGGCGTACTGCGCGAGCGAGGCCATGTCCTTGGGCGTGCCACGGGTGTGCATCAGCACGTACGCGGCACCGGCCTCGGCCGTGGCAGCCAGCAACTCCGGGTCCCGCGCCCCCGAGACGTCGTTGACGATGCAGGCGCCGGCCTCCAGCGCCTGGCGCGCGACCGTCGACTTGGACGTGTCGACGCTGATGACCGCACCGGCCTCGGCCAGCCGCGCGACGACCGGCACGACACGCGCGGCTTCCTCGTCGGCGTCCACGGGATCGGCGCCGGGGCGCGTCGACTCCCCGCCCACGTCGAGGATGTCCGCGCCTTCCTGCAGCAACCGCAGCCCGTGTGCGACGGCCTGGTCGGGATGGTCGTCCGGGTACAGCGGCGTTTCCTCGGCGAACGAGTCCGGGGTGACGTTGACCACACCCATCACCAGCGGTCGCACGTCGGTCCGCAGCAGTCCGGCGGCGGTCGGCACGGCCGGTGGCGGGTCGCCCCACGCCTGGATGGCCTCCAGCAGCGTCGACTGGAACACCCGCCCCTGCTCGGCGCCGAAGGCCCGCCCTGCGGCACGCGCGAGCGCCTGCACGGTGGTCGTCGCGTGCAGGCGGCCGTCGATGTGCTGGACGGTTGCGCCCGACGAGGACCACACCGACCGCAGGTGCTCCAGGTCCAGGTCGCCGCTGACGACCAGCCGGACCTGTCCGTCCGCGCCAAGCGTCGCCTGCTCGACACGGATGATCGGCGCCGGCGTCATACCGCGGTGGGCCGGTTCCCCATCGCCAGCGCCATGACCTCGGCGCGGGTCCGGGCGTCGTCGCGCATCAGCCCGCGCACTGCGCTGGTGACCGTGACCGCTCCTGGCTTGCGCACGCCGCGCATGGTCATGCAGTAGTGCTCGGCCTCGATGATGACGAGCACCCCCCGGGGCGACAGCGCCTTCTCCAGCGTGTTCGCGATCGTCGTGGTGATGCGCTCTTGCAGGTTCGGCCGCTTGGCCACCACGTCCACCAGCCGCGCGAGCTTGCTCAGCCCGGTGACCTGACCAGCCTCGTTCGGCAGGTAACCGACGTGCGCGCGGCCGACGAACGGGATGAGGTGGTGCTCGCAGGTGCTGGCGAACGGGATGTCGCGGATCAGCACCAGCTCGTCGTGGCCCTCCTCGAACACCACGTCGAGCACGTCGATCGGCTCGACGAGCAGACCGGCCATGATCTCGTCGAACATGCGCGCCACACGCTGCGGCGTGTCGGCGATCTTCGGGTCGGCCGGGTCCAGGCCCAGGCCTTCGAACATCAACCGGACCCCCGCGGTGATCTTGTCGTGGTTGAACGCGCCGTTTGGCTGCGCGCCCGTCGTGACGCGGATGCGTTCGTCTGACGTCGCTGCCGGGCGGCGAGCCGGCGCGATCTCGGCGGAGTCGGTCACGTCAGCTGCCGCCCCGCTCCTGCTTCGCCGGTGTCGACCGTGCCACGGTCTCCGGCGCCATGCGCCGCAGCTTCCCGACGATCGTCTTGCCGCTGGGGGTGCGCCCCGAGCCGCCGTTCATCAGCGGCTTGATCTTGCGCGACGGGCGCGGCGTGACCTTGGCGAGCAGCTCGGCGAGCTCCTCTTTCTCCACGGTCTCACGCTCCATGAGCCGGTCGGCCAGCTCCTCGAGCACGTTGCGGTTGGCGACCAGGATCTCCAGCGCCTCGTCGTGCGCCTCGTCGATCAGTGCCCGCACCTCACGGTCGATCTCCACGGCGACCTCGCCGGAGTAGTCCGGCTGGTGGCCGAACTCCTTGCCGAGGAACGGCTGCGAGTCCTTCTGTCCGAACGTCATCGGTCCCAGCTTGGCGCTCATGCCGTACTGCGTGACCATGTCGCGCGCCGTGGCGGTGGCCCGGGAGATGTCGTCGGACGCGCCGGTGGTGAAGTCGCCGATGGTCAGCTCCTCGGCCACTCGGCCCCCGAGCATCATGGCCAGGCGGTCGATGAGCTCACCGCGGCTGACCAGGTACTTGTCCTCCGTGGGCAGCGTCAGGGTCCAGCCCAGCGCCCGCCCTCGGGGGATGATCGAGACCTTGTGCACGGGGTCGGCGTGGGGCAGCGCGTGCCCGACGATGGTGTGACCCCCCTCGTGGTAGGCGATGACGCGCTTCTCGATCTCGCCCATCAAGCGGGTCTTCCGCTCGGGGCCGGCGATGACCCGGTCGATGGCGTCCTCGAGCGTCTCCATGGAGATCTCTTTGAACCCATTGCGGGCGGACAGCAGCGCCGCTTCGTTGATGAGGTTCGCCAGGTCCGCGCCGGTGAAGCCGGGCGTGCGCCGCGCGATGACGTCGAGGTCGGCGTCGGGCGCCAGTGGCTTGCCGCGGGCGTGGACCTTGAGGATCGCCTGGCGGCCGACGAGGTCGGGCCGGTCCACGGTGATCTGGCGGTCGAAGCGGCCGGGCCGCAGCAGCGCCGGGTCGAGGATGTCGGGGCGGTTCGTCGCGGCGATCAGGATGACACCGGTCTTGACGTCGAAGCCGTCCATCTCGACCAGCAGCTGGTTGAGCGTCTGCTCGCGCTCGTCGTGACCGCCGCCCATGCCGGCGCCGCGGTGACGGCCGACGGCATCGATCTCGTCCATGAAGATGATCGACGGGGCGTTGGCCTTGGCCTGCTCGAACAGGTCGCGGACGCGGCTGGCGCCGACGCCGACGAACATCTCGACGAAGTCCGAACCGGAGATCGAGAAGAACGGCACTCCCGCCTCGCCGGCAACGGCCCGCGCCAGCAGCGTCTTCCCCGTTCCCGGGGGGCCGAACAGCAGGCAGCCCTTGGGGATCTTTGCGCCCATCGCCTGGAACTTGGCGGGGTTCTCCAGGAAGTCCTTGATCTCGCGGAGCTCCTCGACCGCCTCGTCGGCCCCCGCGACGTCGGCGAACGTGACCTTCGGCTGGTCTTTGCTGACCACCTTCGCCTTGGACTTGCCGAAGGACATGACGCGGTTGCCGCCGCCCTGCATCTGGCTCATCAAGAAGAAGAACAGCCCGAAGATGAGCACAAAGGGCAGTATCGACAGCAACACGCTGACCAGCGCGTTCTGCGGCTGCGGGTTGACGTCGTTGTCCTCCGGGGCCAGCGTCCCGTCGCGGCGCGCGGCGGCCAGCGCCTGCGACAGCTCCTCGCCGTGCAGGTCCGGGTTGTACGTGACGACGTACTGGGGCTCCTGCCCCTCCTCCGCGGTCTCGTCCCGCAGGGTGCCTTCGATCCGGTTGTCCCGGCGCAAGTCGGTCGCGGTGGCGATCTCACCGGCCTCGAGCTTGACGAGGTACTCGCCGTAGGGGATCTCTTCCGGGGCGTTGGCGGCGTTCATCGTCGACACGAACGCCAGTGCGACCACCAGCAGGAGCGTCAACCACAGAAATGGGCCGCGCATGAGGCGCTGAAAGCTCATCTGTCGAGCCCTTGTCGATTGCGCGATGAGGCTTGGCGCTCACCGCAAACGGTGGCGCCAGGCTACCACCGGGCCCATCGGTCGGCGGGGGGTGACCGGTGCCTTACTGCTGGTAGACGGCGCGCTTGAGGGTGCCCACATAGGGCAGGTGGCGGTACCGCTCGGCGTAGTCGAGTCCGTAGCCGACCACGAACACGTTGGGCACCTCGAAGCCGTGGTAGCGGACCGGGATCTCGACCCGGATCTGGTCCGGCTTGGACAGCAGTGTCAGCACCTCCAGCGAGGCGGGCCCGCGGGCGCGCAGGTTGCGCAGCAGGTAGTTCAGCGTCAGGCCCGAGTCGACGATGTCCTCCACGACGAGCACGTGGCGGTCGGCGATGTCCAGGTCGAGGTCTTTGAGGATGCGGACCACACCGGAGGTCTGCGTGGCCGACCCGTACGACGACACGGCCATGAAGTCGAACTCCACGGGGACGCTCAGGTAGCGGGCGAGGTCGGCCATGACGATGAATGCGCCCTTGAGCACGCCGACGAGCAGCACCGGCCGGTCGGCGTAGTCGGCGTCGATCTGCTTGGCGAGCTGCTGCAGGCGCTGCTGGATCTGGTCGGAGGAGACGATGATCTCCTCGATGTCCTCGTGCAGGGGGTGCTCGGCCGGGACGTCCATGAGTTGCAGCCTACTGGCCCACGTCGGGGCGCAGGACCACGGCGGTGGACCCTTCAGCGCCGGCGCGGACAGCCACGCCGGGCACCCACAGAATCCCGTCGTCGTCCGCGACGACGGGCACGTGACCGCGGGCCACACGCGGCACCCCCGCGTCGGCCATGGCGTCGGCCAGTGACCGGGTGCCCCCCGCGGTGGTGACCCGGTCTCCGGTACATCGGCGACGCACGATCAGTCGGGCGCCGGCGGCGACACGCACCCGGTCGGTGGACCGCTCGGGCGCCCACGGAGGCAGGACTCCCGCATCTCCCCCATCGTCCCGGGTCACGACGATGCCGAGCTCCGGCACGCGGGCCCGGTCGCCGGCGAGCTCGCGGGGCGGCAGCGCCGGCGCGTCGCGGGCCATCACGGCGAGCCAGCCGCCGCCGCGGCTGGCGTCGGTGCCGCCGGCCAGCGTCGCCGCGTGACCGTCACGCATCCCGAGCACCGCCTCGACTGCGGACTGCGCCGGCGCCGCCCCGCCGTCGCTGAGCAGCCGTTGCACCACGCGGCCGGCGATGGCCGCCGGCAGTCCGTCCAGCGCCGGCGTGGGGACGGCGCGGACCGGGCCCCAGCGGACGACCGTCTGCGCCGCCGCTGCCTCGGCGATCGAGTCCAGCGCCGCCGCGTCGCGTCGCGCGTGCGCCGCTGCCCGAGCAAGCGCGTCCACCGGGTCGGTGCCGCCGCCGGTCAGCGACGCCAGGCGCACCAGCACGTCGTGGCGGGCGCGGTTGCGCCGCGGTCCGGGGTCGTCGTTGGAGGGGTCGACGGCCACCGGCAGGCCGGTGGCGTCGGCGACCGCCCGGACTACGGAGCGGCGCAGCCCCAGCAGCGGGCGCACCAGCCACACCCCGTCGTCGAGCGCACGGACCGCGGGGATGCCGGCCAGACCGGACAGACCGGCGCCGCGGGCCAGGTTGAGCAGCACCGTCTCCGCCTGGTCGTCTGCGGTGTGGCCGGTGCACACGAACGACGCGTGGTGTTCGCGCGCAGCCGTAGCCAGTGCCGCCATCCGGGCACGGCGGGCGGCGTCCTCGGGGCCGGTCCCCGCCGGCCGCACGCTGACCCGCAGTGACCGGAAGGCAAGCCCCAGGGATTGCGCGTGCGCCCGGGCGGCGGCCTCGTCTTCGCGGTCGTCGCGCAGACCGTGACGGATGTGGATGACGCAGGCGGTCAGGTCGGGGCGCGCCGCCGTGACCAGGTGCGCCATCGCGGTGGAATCCGGCCCACCGGAGACCGCCAGGACCACCGCGGACCGGCCCGGCACGGCGTGGAGCGCATCGGCGACCGCGGTGACCGCGGCCGGGTCCATCAGGCCGTGGTGCGGACCGCCCGGGCCGCCCATGCGTCTGGGTCCTCGAGCTCGTCGCTGGTGGGGATCAGCTCTGCGCTGGACCACACCTTCCCGAAGGTGTCGCGGCCGTGGCGGTCGGCGACGTCGAGGATGAAGCGCTCGCCGACGCGGTACTGCTGTGCCTTCATGTTCAGCCCGAGCGCCCGTCGCACCACCTGGTCGGTGGCGCCGGCGCGCCGGCGGTTGAGCACCTCCCGGACCCGGCTCGGGTCGAGCTCGACGTCACCGTCGGCGTTGGCGATCTCCGCCCCCCAGTCCATCACGACGTTGCCGTGACCCTCCAGCAGCGACATCAGCGCCTGCGCGTGCCGCATCGTCTGCGCCTGGGCGGGGGTCAGGATCAGCTCCATGAGCTGCAGTGGGTCGGTCAGCGCACGGGGCCGGCGCAGCACATCGGGCAGCTGGGCGAGGATCTCCTTGACGCGGTCTGGATCGACCCGGGTCTCCTCCAGGTAGCTGTCGAGGAGACCCCGCAGGTGCGGGCGCAGCCAGTCGACCGCCTCGAACTGCAGGCGGTGGGCGATCTCGTGCAGGCAGACGCCGAGGCGGAACTCCGAAGCGGAGACTCCCGTCTCCGGCAGCAGCTGGCGTTCGAGCTCGAGCAAGTTCGGGCCGACGAGCGTCAGCTTGCCTGGTGTCTCGTCGCCGGGCAGGAACACCTCGTACTGTCCGAGCACCTTGGTCGACAGGTAGCCCATCACCACGCCCATCTGCACCGCGAGCGCCTTGCGGGCCAGAGCGCGGGAGACGCCGCTGCGGCTCAGCAGCCGTTCTGCGACCGGCGCGGTGATCCACGCGACGCTGTCGAGGTTGGCCTGGATCCACGCCCGCCGGCCGACGACGCGGCAGGTCGCGGGCGGCAGGTCGGCGCCCAGCCCTGTCGCCCGTCGGGCCAGGCCGTCGGCGCGCTCGACGGTCCGCGCGAGGTCCGCGCGCAGCTCGGCGACCTCGGCATGCGTCGTGGACGGCGACGTCGAGGACGCAACCAGCCAGGCGACCTGGGCGGCCAGCCGCCAGTCGGCGAGCTGACCGTCGGTGGCGGCGGGGGTCCAGTCAGCGACGGCGCCTGCTCCTGCGCTCCTCGGCGAAGCGCGGCTGCCACAGCAGGTACAGCAGCAACATGACCAGCGCGACCAGCACACCGACCACGAACAGCGGCCAGTTCAGAAAGCGCATGAACGGCGGCGGCTCGGCCGGCTCGGGCAGCCACTGGCGCGAGACCTCGTTCTGCGTGCCGATCTCGTCGATGCCGGGCGCGGGCCCGTGCTCCTCGGCGGCGCCGCCCTCGGCACCGCCTTCCGCGCCGCCCTCGGCGGCGAGCACCGGCGCGGCGGTGAACACCAGCATGCCGACGAGCAGCACGACGAGGAAGCGGGCAGCGCCGCGCGACGCGACTGAGCGGGACATCCAGACCTCCGTGGGGCAACCGGTGCGCGGAGTGTAACCGAGCCCCAGCGCGCCTCTTTCCGCAGGTCAGTCCTCGTCGCCGGTCGACAGATCGGGCAGCTCGACGACGTCGGCGGACTCCTGGACGGCGCCGGTGGCCTCCTGGGCACCGTCGGGAAGCCTGACCTCTTGCGGTTCCTGCCGCTTGGGCAGGGTCGGCAGCTCCGGCTGGCGGGGGGTGCCACCTTCTGCAGGCGGGGTGTCGTTGTTGTCGTCGACCGCTGCGGCACCCGCCTGGCCGTCGCGGACCGCAGACCGCGCGGTGCGGTAGGCCTGCAGGTCGACGACCTCGGCGGTGTCGGAGGATGCCGTCCTGTCCGCCGGCCCCCCCGAGGCGTCGGCGGACAGGACGGCGGTCACCTTCGCTCGAACGACCGCATCGGCGGCGGGACCACCGTCTGGGTTGGCCGCTGCGTGACGGGCGGCGCGAGCCCATGACCTGGCCGCCTGCAGCCGCTGCCGAGCGGCGGCGAGGTCGTCGTAGCTGCTGCGCGCGTCGGCGCTGGTCAGCGCCGGCCGCGGCAGCATCCGAGTGGTCGGCAGCGCCAGGGCCAGGGCCACCGCCGCGGCACTGGTGACGGCGATCAGTCGGCGGCGCAACCCACCCGTGCGCCTGCGGGCCGGCACGTCGTCGATGCACGCCTGACACACCCGCTCGGCCTCGCGCTCGACCGCCGCGTCGGCGACGACGATCTGCAAGTCCCGCGCCATGGCCTGCAACGACGCCCGGTGCTCGTCCAGGGTCCGCACCGCGTCCTCGGGGCGGTCCATGCGCAGCAGGGCGTCCACCAACGTCAGGTCCATGGTGGCGTCCGTGCGATACGCCTCGGCCCGGTCACGAACGGCACCGGCCAGGCGCGCGCGGGCAGCCGGGCTGGGCGCGTTGTCGGGCACAGCGGCGCTGGGGGCGTCGATCGCCCCCGGTGGTTGCGCCTTGCGCTCGGACATCGGGCCCTCTGGGTCGTCGTGGACGTGGGTCTGGTGTTGACTTCGGCACCGGCCGCGTCGACTCCTGCGGGGACGGTGGAAAAGGGCGAATCGGACAGAGGGCGGTTGAAATTCCAGGGCGGCTCCTGCCCGTGATTTCAACCACCTGCGGAGCGAGGCGCTCAGGCCCAACCTGCTCGACTCAGCCCAGCGTGACGCCTACCAGGCTCCCCACGGCGAAGGTGACCGCGGCGGCCCCGCCGCCGATCGCCACCATGCGCACCGCCGAACCCACCGCGGAGCGGCCGGTCAGCACCGAGATGGCGGCCCCGACGGCCGCCAGCGCGGTACCGGACAGGACGGCGGCGATGACCAACGCGGCCGTTCCGCTCGACAGCAAGAACGGCACCAACGGCACCGCGGCGCCGGTCGCGAACGACACGAACGACGAGATCGCGGCCACCCACGGCGACCCGAGGTCATTGGGGTCAAGCCCCAGCTCCTCGCGCACGAGGGCGTCCAGCGCGGCCGCCGGGTTCTTCATGATCCCGGCAGCCATCGCCGCGGCGGTGTCGGCGTCGACTCCTTTGCTGCGATAGATCAGCTCCAGCTCGCGCTGCTCGTCGTCGGGGAACTGCTCCAGCTCGAGGCGCTCGATCTCGATTTCGCGCTCGTACAGCTCCCGCTGGGACCGAACCGAGATCCACTCCCCCGCCGCCATGGACGCGGCCCCCGCCACGAGGCCGGCGACACCCGCCAGCACGACCGTCGAGGCGTCCTGCGCCCCGCCGGCGACGCCCATGATGAGGGCGAAGTTGCTCACCAGCCCGTCGTTGGCCCCGAACACGGCGGCGCGCAGCGACCCGCCCGCGCCGGCGCGGTGCCGCCCCTCGGCCATGGCCAGGCCGGCGGCGACCGTCGGTGCGATCGCCAGGGCCAGCCTCCGGCTGTGGGCGGCCTCATCCTCGGCCATCGCCGGCGGCGCCTGTGGGACGCCGCGGTAGCGGTCCCGATCGGACCGCTCCGCACGGATGACGGCGGGCAGCACCCGCGCCACACCGAGCCGCCGTGCCAGCCACAGCAGGACCACGGTCCGCAACGGCAGGCGCGCCCGTCCGGGCTCGACGCCGGCGTCGTGCAACAGCTGTGCCCAGTGCTCGGCGTGGCGCTCCTCGGTGGCGGCGAGCTCGTCGAACAGCGCACGGTCGTCGCCGTCGGACAGCGCGGCCAGCCCGCGATACAGGTGCGCGGCAGCCTTCTCGTCGGCCCACAGCCGGCGGAACCGGCCCGTGTCGTCAGGCATCGCGACCAGCCTGACGCGCCGGCCGGCGACGGGAAAGGGCCGGCCGGCCCGGTCAGGTCAGTCCTTTGCCCCCAGCGCGCACAGGTAGCGCTCGGCCGCCGCCAGCGCCCCGACCCGGCCGTTGTTGGCAAGCCACGAGGCGTCGAGCTCCGCCTGCGTCGGCTCATCGGCACCGCGGTCGAAGCTGATGATGTCGATACCGCGGGCGTAGTCGACGCTGTAGACGAACTCGTCGTCGACCCAGTAGGCGGCACCGGCCTCCGTGGCGACCGGCTGGAAGTAGCCGACCTCCTCGATGGTCCCGACGGTCTTGTCCACCTTGAAGAACCGGACGCCGTGCTCGTACCAGGACGCCGTGACGTATCCGTCGTTCTCGGTGAACCAGTGGCCCGAGCAGCCCAGGCCGTTGCGCGCGGGGCTGCCGTCGGCCCAGTTGCCGTTCAGTGGCTTGAAGACCTCCAGCTGCTGCAGCTGCGCGCCCTTGTCGAAGTTCACCATCGACCAGGTGGACAGGCCGCCGGCAGCGTTGCAGTTGTTGTTCAGGTTGGTCTCGGAGTTGCCAATGAACATCTCGCCCGGTCGCATGACGGGGCGGACGTCGGTAGCCGACTCGACGCGTGCGCCCGGCGTGACGGTCGTGTACTCGACGGCATCGGCGGGGTCATCAGGGTCACGGGGCACCCACGCCTGCGCGTCGGGGCGCACGTTGTTGTGCTGCAGCCGGTCGTCGCGCCGGCTGCGCGTGCCCTGCGCCAGCACCACGGGGTTGCGAGGGTCGTCGCGGGGGTCGAGGACCAGCCGGGGGTGCGAGTCACTGATGACCAGCCCCGATTCGTCGCGGTTGAGCGCGTGGATGCCGCCGACGTCGGCGCCCGACAGGTCCTTGTTCCACCGGCCGATCTCCTTGACCAGCGGCAGCTCGGACGCGTCGTAGATCCGCCCGGTGCGGCCGTAGATCACCGTGCAGTCGGCGTTGGCGCACTCAGCGGTGTGCTCGGCCTGGCCGAAGCTGTTGCCGTCGCCGCGGATGAACGGGCTGGACGAGCCCACGACCGTCGGGGTGGCGGGATCGGTGACGTCGACGATGTGGATGCCCGTCTGGCTGGGCATCAGCCCGACGAGCAGCGCGCCGTCGGCCGCGATCATCGCCTTCGTGCCGTCGTCGGAGACCTTCAGGTCCTCGTTCTGCAGGTGTGGGAAGGCCAGGTAGCCGGTGAGCACGGGCAACGCGGGGTCGCTGATGTCGTACACCGACAGCCCCTTGCCACCGGTGGCGTAGAAGAACTTCTTGCCGCCGAGGTCTTCGCGCACCACGACCTCACCGCCCACGCCCGGCGAGTCGATCGGGATCGTGCCGTGGTACGTGACGTTGTCCGACGACACGGGACCGAGCCCGGTCGGCAGGTCGACGGCGGCGGTGACCACCGCCGACGCCGGCGCGATGGACGCGACGAGCAGCAGCAACAGGGTGGTGCCGGCGGCGAACGCCTTGCGCATGGGAGCCCTCCAAAGCCCGCGGGACTGCGTGCGGTGTGCTTCGACGGCGGCGGGGCGAAGTCCTGCCGCAGTGCACGGAGCTCAGGCGAGCTTGGCGGCGGCCCCGACGATGTCGTCTTCGGACAGCAAGACCGCGCCCGCCGCGGGTCCCAACGGCACATAGCTGTCGGCGGCGCGGACTGACGCCAGGCGGCCTCGGTAGCCGCCCTCGGCGAGGTCGGCGATGACGGCATCGGCGATGCCGCCGCCCGTGGCGCGGCACTCGTCGGCCACCAGCACCGCCCCGCACGTCGAGGCGTGCTCCCACACCGCCATCGAGGGCAGCGGGTTGAGCCACCGCAGGTCCACCACCCGCGCGGCTATGCCGTGGTCGGCGTGCAGGCGTCGGGCAGCGCGCAGCGCCATGCGCACACCGTTGCCGTAGGTGAGCACCGCGACGTCGCGATGCTCGGGATGGTGGACGCCGACCTCGCCGGGCAGCAGCGCATCACCGGGCAGCGGATAGTCGGTCAGCCACCCGCCATCGCCCGCCTCGTACAGGTCCTTTTCGTGGTACAGCGCGATCGGCTCGAGGAACACCGCCACCCTGCCGTGCGCCCGGGCGGTGGCGAGCAGCCCCCGGAGCATGCGAGCGGCGTCGTCGCCCCG
This sequence comes from Egibacteraceae bacterium, assembly GCA_035540515.1. Taxonomy (GTDB): domain Bacteria; phylum Actinomycetota; class Nitriliruptoria; order Euzebyales; family Egibacteraceae; genus WHTG01. The sequence continues at coordinate 21,940 of DATLGM010000329.1, forward strand.
CGATGGCACACCGACCAGCAGGCCGGGAATGTCGCGCAACGCGCCGACGGCGTTGTCGTTGTGGAAGTGCCCGCCGAATCCCTTCTGGTAGGCCAGACCGGCGACGCGCACCACCATGGGGTTGGTGAACTGACCGGACGAGAAGAACGACAACGAGGCGGCCTCACCACGCAGCTGGTCCAACGCGTTGTGGATGTAGGCGAGGTACTGGATCTCGGGGACCGGGAGCATGCCCAGCAGGCCGGCCCCCTGCGCGACGCCCAGGATCGTCGTCTCGTCCAGCAGGGTGTCGAACGCTCGACCCGCCCCGAAGGTCCGTTGGAGGCCCGACGTGACGTTGTAGACCCCGCCCTTGCGGCCGACGTCCTCACCGAACACGAGCATGTCGGGGCGCGACAGCATCTCGTCGTGCAGGGCCGCGTTGATGTGTGCGGCCATCGTCCGGCGCACCGCGACCGCGGCGTCTTCCGGCAGGGTGGCACCGAACACCTCGGCGCGGCGAGGCGACGGGCCGGCGACGGCCGCGCGGACGGTGGACTCGTCGTACGGTGCGAGCGGGGCCACGACCGCGTCACGGCTGTGCAGCGTGGGCGCCCCGGCGACCTCGTCGCCGGCTGCCGCCACGCGATGGCGGATGTCGGCGACCAGCTCGTGCAGCTGGTCGCGGGAGGCCGCACCGGTGGCGATCAGCCGTCTCGCGTTGACGACCAGCGGGTCGCGCGCCTGGTCGGCGGCGATCTCCTCGGCGCTGCGGTAGCCGGTCTCGACGTCGGAGCCGGCGTGACCCCACAGGCGAACCGTCTGCAGGTGCAAGAACACGGGGCGCCGGCCGGTGCGGCACTGCGTGACCGCCGAGGTCGCGGCGTCCCACACCTCGTCCAGCTCGCCCTCCGCGCGGACGTAGGCAAGGTGGGGAAGGTGGCGGAAGTTGCGCTCGATCCACCGGCGGGGGGTGTCCACGGAGATCCCGAGCCCGTTGTCCTCGCACACGAACAGGATCGGGACTCGGCTGCCGCGCCGGTGCGAGTACCGGGCCGCGTTGATCCCGGCCAGCGCCGTGGCGTGGTTGGCCGACGCGTCGCCGAACGAGCAGTACACGATGCTGTCGTGCGGGACGGGCAGGTCGAGCTCGAGCCGCTTGGCCCGCTCCAGCGCGAAGGCGGCGCCCATCGCCTTGGGCAGGTGCGACGCGATCGTGCTGGTCTGCGGAGGAACCCACTGTGCGCGGCTGCCCCAGACCTTGTGCCGGCCCTGGGCGACCGGGTCGTCGGCAGCCGCGGCCAGTGACAGCAGCGTGTCGCGGATCACGTCGACACCATCGGCCTGCCGGGCGCGGGCGGCCATGAACGCACCGGACCGGTAGTGCAGGAAGGCGGGGTCGGTGTCGCGGAGCAGCGCGCCGAGCACCGCGTTGTTCTCGTGGCCGGCGCTGGAGATCGTGTAGTAGCCGACGCCCCGGGCCTTCAAGCGGCGGGCAGCGACGTCGAGCGCCCGTGACGTGACCTGGTCGGCGAACAGCTCGACCGCCCGCCCGGCCGACAGCGTCGAGCCCTTGCGGACGGGCTCGTGGGGTGCGAGCAGCGTGTGCGCAGCGGGGGCCGCGTCGATCACGCGGTCGAGATTGGCCTCGGCGTCGGCGACAGGATCCACGCCGGGCAGCGTAGTCACCGGCGCCGGCCGTGGTCGCCTCGCCTACGATGCGGTGGCCCGTGGACTCCTCGGCAGACCTCCTGGTTAGGGGCCGGCATGTACCTGAAGCAGTTCCACGAACCGGCGCTCGGGCACGCGTCGTATCTGCTCGGTGACGAGGCCACCGGGAAGGCGCTGGTGGTCGACCCCCGCCGGGACGTCGGCGAGTACTTCGGGGTGGCGCGGGCGCAGGGGATGCGCATCGCATACGCGATGGACACCCACGGCCACAACGACTACCTGTCGGGACTGTCGGAGATCGCGGCGCGCGCCGACGTGACGGTGCTGGGGTATGCCGAGGCCGACCTCGGCTACGACCACCGGCAGGTCACGGACAAAGAGGTGGTCGAGTTCGGTGACGTGGCGATCGAGGTCGTGCACACCCCCGGCCACACGCCTGAGCACGTCAGCCTGCTCGCCTACGACCGTGAGGCCGGCGACGAGCCGGCGCTGCTGCTGTCCGGCGGGGCGCTGCTGGTTGGTGACCTCGCGCGGCCGGACCTGCTGGGTGGCCGGGACGAGGCGCGCGCCGCGGCCGCGACGTTCTGCCGGACGTTGCAGGAGCGCATCCTGTCGCTGCCCGACCATGTCGAGGTCTTCCCGACCCATGTGGCGGGATCGCTGTGCGGCGGAAACATCGGCAGCCGTCTGTCCACGACAGTCGGCTACGAGCGGCGGACCAACGAGGTGCTCGCACGGCTCGACGCCACCGAGGCGCTCGTCGATGACTGCCTGGAGCTGGACGTGTTGCCCGCGGTCCCCCCGTACTGGCGGCGCATGCGTGCCCAGAACCTGGCGGGTGTCGCGCTGCTCGGCGTCCTCCGCGAGCCGCCGGCACTGCAACCCGAGGAGGTGCGGCGCGCCGTCGACGACGGTGCCGTGGTGCTGGACACCCGGTCACCGGAGGCCTTCGGCGCGGCGCACATCCCGGGGGCGCTCAACGCCGGCCTCGGCAGCTCGTTCCCGACCTGGGCGGGGACGGTGCTGGACGCGGACGCCCAGGTGGTGGCGGTGCTCGACGAGCCGGAACGGTTGTGGGAGGTGGTGTGGCACCTGCTGCGCATCGGCTACGACGTCCCGGTCGGCTGGCTTGCCGGCGGGATGCGGGCGTGGCGCACCCGCGCCTTGCCCTTCGCCCAGATCCCGCAGATCTCGGTCCACGGGCTGCACCAGCAGCTGGAGCGTGGCGAGGTCGCGGTCGTGGACGTCCGGCAGCCGGCGGAGTGGGCCGGGGGCCACATCGACGGCGCGACGTTCATCACCGGCGGAGAGCTGCCGGCGCGGCTCGCGGAGGTGCCGGCGGACCGCCCCGTGGCGGTCGTGTGTGGCAGCGGCTTCCGCTCCTCGGTCGCCGCCAGCCTCCTGTCGGCGCGCGCCGGCGTGGAGGTCCGCAACGTTTTGGGCGGCATGGCGGCGTGGACGGCCGCCGGCTACCCGACGACGCAGTAGCGGCCACTGCGCAAAACCCGCGCCGGCGCGGGTTTCTGCTGACACCGTGGAGGACGGGGTGACCAAAACCTGCGCCCGCGCGGGTTTCTGCAGACACCGTGGAGGACGGGGTGACCAAAACCCGCGCCGGCGCGGGTTTCTACTTAGGCCCACGTGGCACCGGCGCCAAGAACCCGCGCCGGCGCGGGTTTCCGGGCATACGGTGGGGGTGTGGGCAGGCTCGCGGCGCTCGGGCTGGCGCTCGTCGTGCTGGCGGCGTGCGCCCCGCAGGCTGCCATCGACGCGGTGGACGAAGGCGCCGAGACGGCCACCGATCCGGCAGGGGCGGCCGCCGACGCGCCGGTAGCGACCGAGGCGCCGGCGACGGCCGCCGGGGATCAGTCCGCCGACGCGCAGCAAGGCGAGGAGCAACCATCCGAGACCGCGTCACGTTCGTCGCGCCCCGCCGCGGCGCCGCGGCCGGCCTGGCTGGGCACGCGCGTGCTTCCTCGCCGGCCTGACGGCTACGGCGAGATCCGCCCGACGCCTCGGATCCTGCGCAACCGCCGGCTGGTGACCGAAGACCTCCTGCCACCGCCGGCGTCGGGGCGCTTCGCGTCGCAGGTGCGCCCCGTGCCGGCAGACGTCGCTCGGCGGTCGACGTGGTCGCCGCAGTGCCCGGTGACCCTGGACGACCTGCGGTACGTCACCGTGTCGTTCTGGGGCTTTGACGACCGGCCGCACACCGGCGAGCTGCTCGTCCACCGCGACGCCGCACGCGACCTCGTGGCGGTGTTCCGCCAGATCTACCGAGCGCGCTTCCCCATCGAGGAGATGCGCATCGTGACACCCGCAGATCTCGACGCGCCGCCCACCGGTGACGGCAACAACACGACCGCGTTCGTGTGCCGGCCATCTCGGGGGACCACCTCGTGGTCACAGCACGCCTACGGCCTGGCCGTCGACATCAACCCCTTTCACAACCCGTACGCCAAGGGCGACGTCGTGCTCCCCGAGCTCGCGTCGGCGTACGTGAACCGCGACCGCCACCGTCCCGGGATGATCCAGCCCGGTGACCAGGTCGTGACGGCCTTCGCTCAGATCGGCTGGGCGTGGGGCGGAAGCTGGTCGAGCCTGAAGGACTGGATGCACTTCTCGGCCAACGGGCGGTGAGTCAGCGCCGCGCCCGACGCGCGACGTGGACGGGCGACCCCGACGCGACGTGGGCGGCTTCGGCCAGCTGCTCGGACAGCGTCGGATGGGCGTGGATCGTGTGGCCCAGCTCCTCCACGGTGGCGCCGGACTGCACCGCCAGCGCGCCTTCGGCGATCAGCTCGGTGGCATGCGGGCCGACCAGGTGCACGCCGAGGACGACATCGGTCCCCTGCTCGAGGACCAGCTGCGCACTGCCGTAGGCCGCGCCGAGCGCGACGGCCCACCCGGAGCCGCCGAGGGGAAACGACGCAGTGCGGACCTCGCGGCCCTGCTGCTCGGCGTCGGCGACCGTCAAACCGACGCTGGCGACCTCCGGGTCGGCGTGGGCGATGAACGGCAAGGCCGTGGTGTCGAACGCAACCGACCGGCCGCACAGCGCCTCCACCGCCACCCTCGCCTCGGCCGCTGCCTTGTGCGCGTGGAACGGTCCGGGGGTGAGGTCGCCGACGGCGGCGATGTGGGGAGTGACACGACGGTCGGGTGCGGGCGCCAGCGCGCCTTCGGCGTCGGCCATCACCCCGACGGTGTCGAGGCCGAGCCGGTCGGTGTTCGGCCGCCGTCCGACGCCGGCCAGGACACACGCCGCCTCCACGGTGACCTCTCCGCCCGGGTGGCGCACCAGCGCCTTGCCGTTCGCGTGGTCCACGACGGTGGCGCCCGTGACCACCTCGACGCCCAGCTGGGCCAACCGCCGGCGCAGCGGCCGAACCAGGGCGGGGTCGAGCATCGGAAGGATCTGCTCGGCTCGCTCGACGATCGTGAGCTTGGTGCCGAGCTTGCCGAACGCGGCGCCCAGCTCCATGCCGACCGATCCCCCGCCGATCACCACCATCGACGGTGGCAGGCTCGTCAGCTCCAGCGCGGCAGTCGAGTCGAGCACCGTCTCGCCGTCGAGGGCGAGGCCGGGGGGCGACAGCGGGCGGGAGCCGGTGGCGACGACCGCGTCGGTGAAGGTGTGCTCAGCGGTGTGGCCGTCGGTGGTCAGGGCCACCGATTGCGGGCCGGTGAAACGGCACACCCCCCGCACCACGCGGACCCCGGCCGAGGCCAGCAGCCGCCGCACACCATCGGCGAGCTTGTCGATCAGCGATTGCTTCCACACCTGGAACGCCTCGAGATCGACGCCGACGTCACGACCGCGGAGTCCTGCGTCGCGCAGCGCGGTGAACTCTGCCGCGCGGCCGGCGATGTGCAGCAGTGCCTTGGTCGGGATGCAACCTTCGTGCAGGCACACCCCGCCGAGTCCCTGCTCGCCTCGGCGGTCGACCAGCGTCACCGTGCGCCCGAGGTGCGCTGCGTGCAATGCGGCCGCGTAGCCACCCGGCCCTCCCCCGATCACCAGGAAGTCGACCGACTCGCCGTTCATCCCGCCATCGCCTCGTCTCCGCCCGATGCCCGCCGGCGCGCCGCGTGCATCGCCGGTGACGTGCCGGCGGCGACGCGCATCGCGGTCAACGCTACGCGCGTCTGGGCCCGGATGGCAGGTCCCGCCACGGCCACCGGCAGCCGCAGGTGCCGGCGCTGCTCGGGGTCAAGCGTCGCGACGGCACCGGCGAGCAGGGGCAGGTAGGCGGCGCGCAGCGGTGGTCGAAGATCCGGCCACAGCAGGAACCGCAGCGTCTCCCTGCCCTGCTCGTTGACCTCCCACTCCTGCGCGTAGCGCGAGACAGCCCCTGCGAGCTCGTCGGCGGTCAGCGGC
>DATLGM010000330.1:0-3211 GCA_035540515.1 Egibacteraceae bacterium
ATGACGGCCGGCGTCCTGGACGTGGCGCTGAACTTCACCCCGGGCCTGGTCTTCGGGCTGCTGCTCGGCTGGAGCCCTGTCGCGGCCGTCCTGCTGGGCGGCGTCACGTACATCTCGTCGTCGGGGGTGATCGCCAAGGCCCTGGGCGACCTGGACCGCCTGGGCAACCGTGAGACGCCGGCGATCCTGTCGTTGCTGGTGACCGAAGACCTCGTCATGGCCGTCTACCTCCCCCTGGCGGCCGTACTGCTGGTCGGCACCGGCCTGGCCACGGGCGCCATCTCGCTGGCCATCGCGGTGAGCACCGTCGCGTTGGTCCTGGGACTGGCCCTGCGCTACGGGGAACCGGTCAGCCGCGCGGTGTTCAGCCGCTCCAACGAGGCGCTGCTGCTCACGATCTTCGGCATGGTCCTGCTGGTCTCCGGCGTCGCGCAGCGCCTGCAGGTGTCCTCCGCGGTGGGCGCGTTCCTGGTTGGCATCGCGCTGTCCGGCGAGGTGGCTGAGCGCGCGCGGGACCTGCTCACACCGCTGCGGGACCTGTTCGCTGCCGTCTTCTTTCTGTTCTTCGGTCTGCAGATCGATCCGGCGACGATCCCCCCGGCCGCAGGGCTGGCCTTGCTGCTGGGCGCCGTGACCGCGGTCACGAAGGTGGTGACCGGTTGGTACGCCGCCGCCAGGATCGGGGTGCGGCGGCGTGGCCGCATCCGCGCCGGCCTGACCATGGTCGCCCGCGGGGAGTTCTCGATCGTGATCGCGGGGCTTGGGGTGGCGGCCGGCGTGGAACCGCGACTGGGACCGCTGTCTGCTGCCTACGTGCTGCTGCTGGCCATCGCCGGCCCGCTGCTCATGCGCGTCGCGGAACCGATCGCCGAGGCGCTTGACCGCCGCGACGAGCGCCGCGCCACCCGCCCTGCCTAACCGGCGGCTGCTGCGGTGCGGCCGAGCGCCGCCACCGCGATGTCGACCTCCAGCGCTCCCTGGGCCACTCCCCCGCCGAGCACCGGCGGGCGTACCAGGTCCTCGTCGACCGACGCGCCCAGCGCCTGCAGCACCGCGGCGGCCGCCGGCGCATCGGCGCGCGTGCCCCCGTCGGTGATCTTGACCGCGACGCCGAGGCTTGCCGCCCCGCGGTTCATGCCGACTCCGAACACCGCCTCGGCTCCCCGCTTGGCGACGAGCGCCGGATCGCCGAGCATCAGCCGACTGTCGGTCGCAGTAGTACCGCCGACCAGTGCGGGGCGCGCCGACATGGCGTCGCGCACCCGTTCCAACCGAGGGGTTGCTCCTGCCGCCAGCCGCGCGAAACCCGTCGCCAGCGCCCGCAGCGGCAACAACCACGCCGGAGCGCCACAGCCGTCGATGCCCGGGCCCTGGGCCGGGGCGCCGCAGCACTCCTCGATGACCTCACGGGCGCGCTGCTGCACGGGGTTGTCCAGTGCCAGATAGGACGCAGGATCGGCGCCCACCGCGACCGTGGCCAGCAGAAACGCCGCGTGCTTGCCCGAGCAGTTGTGGGACAGCGGATACGGCCAGCGCTGGGCGTACGCCGTCGCCGGCTCGCGGGGGACGGCTGGGGGACACTGCAGTGCGGACTCTTCCAGATCCGCTTCCGCGAGCAGCCGGGCGGCTTCGATCTGCTGGTCGTCGCTGCCGTCGTGGGACGCGCAGGCGATGGCCAGACCGTCGACGGTGAGGTCCTTGCCGGCCGAGGCGAGCAGGTCGAGGACCGCCACTGCCTGGAAGGGCTTCACCGCGGACCGCACGTACGTCAGCCGGTCGGCGTCGCCCCGGGCAGCCAGGACCGTGCCGTCGGCCGCGCACACCACGACGTGGCCGTGGTGCACCGACTCGACGACGTCGTTGCGGACCAGCCGCGCCACGACCTCCCCCGGGTCGGCCATGCCGGCGGCGGTCAGGCGGTGTCGTCCGGGCGCGCGCTGACCGCGGAGGCGACGACCTCGTCGACGTCGACCGAGCCGTCTCGGTAGCGGCTGATGAGCTCGTCCTGCAACGCGTCGAGGTGCGTCAGCACCGTGCGCCGCAGCGAGGAGATGTGCTCTTCCTTGTCCTGCAGACGCTGCAGGAGTCCCGCGAGCTCGCCGTCGTCGAGGTCAGGGACCCGCGAGACCTGCGCGTCGTCGACCAGGGTGTCATGTGCCCGGTGGCCGTAGCGGTCGTCGTCGGGCGCGTACAGCGGCGCGGTGCGCGCCTCCCTGGAACGGGGCGCGGGGTCGTCGGAGAGGATCTCGGTGAGCGTGCCGACCAGACCCTGGTCGTCGTCCCCGGTGCGTCGACGCTGTTCGGCCCGGACGATGTCGAGCTGCCCGTGCAGGACGCGGCGGGCGTAGGACAGCCGCGCCTCTTCCTCGCGGCAGTCGTCGCGCATCGTGCGCAGCTGTGGCACGTCGACGGCGTCGAGGCCGGCGAGGTAGTCCTCAGCGGTCACCCGGTCGATACGACGCCGGCGCTCCTGCTCCATGTGCCTGGCTCCTGTGGTTGCCCGGATCGTCAGTCTAACGAGGGCCCAGCGGGATCAACGGCACAGTGCATAGGCCAACGGATACGGGTTGACGGCCGCACCGTTGCCCGGGTGGTACTGCCAGTGCAGGTGTGGCGGGGTGCCCCGCGCGTTGCCCGAGTCGCCGTTGGCGCCGATCACGTCGCCGGCGCGGACCTTCTGGCCCGCGGTCACCGACGCGGACGACAGATGCGCGTAGTAGTACATGTTCCCGTCGGTGTCGATCAGGTTGATCGCGAGCCCGCCGAGCGGGTTGGTGTACACCCGGTGGATGACCCCGTCGGCGACCGCGTACAGCGGCGTTCCGTAAGCCGCGAACATGTCGACCCCCTGGTGGGTTCGTCCGCCCGAGCGGGGGAAGCCCCACGAGTCGATGAACCCGTTGGGGGTCCCGATCGGGCACACCTTGCCGTCCACCGCCGGCAAGGGACCGGCCGGAGCCGACCCACCGACCATCACGACGTTGGCCTGGGCTTGGCGGCGCCGTTCCTCCTCCGCACGGCGGGCCGCCTCGGCGCGGGCCGTCCGCAGCTGCGCCTGCGCGCCCGCGACCGCCTGTTTGGCATCGGCCAGCGCCTGGGTCAACGCATCGGCTTGCCGGTGCCACTCGTCGACCGAGGCCTGCGCGCCTGCCGCGATGACCGACTCCTGCCGGACATCGGTGCGCGTGAGATCGCTGGCCCACTGGGCCTC
>DATLGM010000331.1:0-11925 GCA_035540515.1 Egibacteraceae bacterium
GAGATCGAGATCACCGAGGAGCAGGCGTTGCTCAACCTCGATGATGTGGGCTCGGGACTGCTGATTGGCCGGCGCGGCGCCACGCTGGACGCCCTCCAGGAGCTGGTCCGGTGCGCGGTGCAGCGACAGACCGAGCGCCGCTCGCGGGTGCGGGTCGACGTCGAGGGATACCGTGCCCGCCACGTCGAGAAGCTGCGGGACCGCTGCCGGGAGGCCATTGCGCAGGTGCGGGAATCCGGCGAGCCGGTTCGGCTCGAGCCGATGGATCCCTATGAGCGCAAGCTGATGCACGACCTCGTCGCGAAGACCGGTGGCGTAACCTCGTCCAGCGAGGGCGCGGAGCCCAAGCGCCGGGTCGTCATCCACCCCGACCGCTGAGCCCCGGCCCCCGCAGCCGGTGACGGAGGCAAATCTGCCGTCCGATCACCCTGAGGCACCTGCCAACGCCGCGCAGACGGCCGATGAGCGCGTTTCCCCTGGTCACGGGGATGCCGACGATGCCCGATTGCACCGACTGGCGCGGTTGATCGGCGCCTCGCCGCACAACCTCGTCGCTCGCGGCGAGCGCGACCACGTCTTCGCGCGGCACATCGCCGAGTCACGAGCCCTGGCGGAGACACTGACGCCGACCGGCCGCTGGCTGGACCTCGGCACCGGCGGCGGCTTGCCCGGGCTCGTGCTGGCGGTGTGGTATCCCGACACGCGGTGGACGCTGCTCGACGCCACGGCGAAGAAGATCGCCGAGGTGGCGCGTTTTGCGGAGACGCTCGGCTTGAGCAACGTCGTTGCCCTGCAGGGCCGGGCCGAGCAACGGGCACACGAACCGGCGCACCGGGGGGCGTACGACGGTGTGGTGGCCAGAGCGGTTGCTCCGCTGGCCACGCTGGCGGAGCTCGCACGCGGCTTTGTAGGCGACGGTGGGCTCATTGTTGCGGTCAAGGGGCCTGGTTGGCGGCAGGAGCTCGATGACGCTGGCGCGGCCCTCCAGCGCCTCCAGCTCACGGTGGTTTCCACCGTCCAATTGCCCGGCGGGGTCCGTGAGTCCTGGGTTGTTACGATGCGAGCGCACGGCACCCCGCCGCAGTCGTTTCCCAGGCGGGACGGTCTGCCCAAGCACGACCCCCTGCACTGACCACGCTTGGCCCGCGGCGAAGGAGGCAGCGGCGTGACTCGCCCCTGGTACCGCTACTGGGCCCAGCGTCCGGAGGAGTTTCACGTGGAACACGGCGAACCCGCCCTGGAGGCGCCCCACGATCCCACGGCCGTGGCGGCAGACACCGCCGCCGCGCCGTCGACCCCAGCCGCCCCCGTCGCCGCCAGCGAGTTTCACGTGGAACAGACGGCGGTCACTGGCGAGACCCCGGTGCCGACCCCGGCGACGCCACACTTCGCCCGCGCCAGGGTCTTGACGGTGGCGAACCAGAAGGGCGGCGTCGGCAAGACGACCACCGCAGTGAGCCTGGCGGCCGCCCTCGCTGACATCGGGGCCAGGGTCTTGCTGGTCGACCTCGACCCGCAGGGCAATGCATCCTCCGGGGTCGGCCTGCGCATGCAGCCAGGCCAGGCCACCATCTACGACGTGCTCGTCGGCGACACCGACCTCGTCGACGCCATCGAACCCACCAGCGTGCGCAACCTGTTCGTGGTGCCGGCGACGGTCGATCTCGCCGGAGCGGAGATCGAATTGGTGACGGCGTTCAGTCGTGAGCAGAAGCTGCGGCGCGCCCTGGAAGGCGTCCGCGGGGACTTCGACGTGGTGCTCATCGACTGTCCGCCCAGTCTGGGCCTGCTCACCGTCAACGCCCTGTCAGCGGCTGATGGTGTCATCGTGCCGATTCAGTGCGAGTACTACGCCCTGGAGGGGCTGGGAGCCCTGCAGCACAACGCAGATCTGATCAAAGCCAACCTCAATCCGCAGCTGGAGATCACCGGTTTCGTGATGACGATGATGGATGGCCGTACACGCTTGAGCCAACAGGTGGTCGACGAGGTCGTGAGCCATTTCGGCGATCGGGTGTTTCAGACCCGTATCCCGCGATCGGTGCGGTTGGCCGAGGCACCGAGCTACGGGCAACCCATCACGGTGTTCGACCCCGGCTCGCGGGGTGCGCAGTCGTACCGCTCGCTGGCGATGGAGCTGATCGAGCGCTTGGCCGAGGACGCGGGAGTGCGCGCATGACGCAGCAACGGGCAGGCGGGCTTGGACGGGGCCTGAACGCGCTGATTCCAGCGGCCAGTGGCGGCCACAGCGGCTTGTTGACCCTGCGACTGACGGCTATCCAGCCGAATCCGCGCCAGCCGCGGGGGCAGTTCGATGAGACCGCGCTGGAAGAGCTGGCCCATTCCCTGCGGGAAGTGGGCATGTTGCAGCCCATCGTGGTGCGACCCGTCGGCGACGGCCGCTACGAGATCATCGCTGGGGAGCGGCGGTTCCGTGCGGCCCGCCTCGCCGGTCTGGACGAGGTTCCGGCCGTGGTCCGCACCACCCAGGACGGGGATCTGCTCACCGAGGCCCTGGTCGAGAACATCCACCGCGCCGACTTGAACCCGCTCGAGGAGGCGGCTGCGTTCCAGCAGCTGCTCGACGACTTCGGTGTCACCCACGAGCAGCTCGCAGCGAAGTTGGGGAAGTCCCGCCCGGCGATCTCCAACGCCCTGCGCCTGCTGACGCTGCCCCCCGCGCTGCAGGAAGCGATCGCGGCGGGCGCCTTGAGCGCCGGGCACGCCCGGGCACTGCTCGGCGTCGATGACCCCAAGGCGCAGGCGCGGATTGCGCGACGCGTGATCGCCGACGGGCTGTCGGTGCGCGCGACCGAGGAGCTGGTCCGTTCGATGACCGCCCGCAGCGACGCCGACCTCGACGCGCTCGCGGCGGCGGCGAAGCGTCGCAGCGCCTCCCCCTACAGCCATCTCGAACGCACGCTGACTGATGCGCTGGCCACGTCGGTGACGATCAAGGGCTCGCCCAAACGCGGGCGCGTCATCATCGACTACGCCGGCCAGGAGGACCTGCAGCGGCTTCTTGACGTGGTCGCCCGCGGGGCCGGCGTGGATCTCAGCGACCTCTGACCTGGGCAAACGCGTCACAATCGCGTCTGCGGCCGCCTGGTGACCACGGCAGGGTGATCCGCCGTGCCTACCGGGCACTCAGGAGGCCGTGGGGACTTCCGCGCGGCTCAGTGCCGCTGCCAGCACCCGCTCGCACAGCTCGTCGAACGTCCACCCGTGGGCATGGGCGGCGGTGGGCAGCAGCGATGTCTCGGTCATCCCGGGGCACGTGTCCAGTTCCAGCAGCCAAGGGCGGCCGTCGCCGTCGATCATCATGTCCGCGCGGCTGACGTCCCGGCAGCCGATCACCCGCCATGCCCGCATGGCAAGGTCGATGCAGGCGTCCAGGACGTCGTGGGAGACACGGGCCGGTGCGAAGTACTCGGTCGCCCCGTGGGTGTAGCGGGCGCTGAAGTCGTAGTGGCCGGTGCGTGGCACCGCTTCCACCGGTGGCAGGGGCTCGCCGTCGACGATCGACACGGCCACCTCCGTGCCGGCGACGAACTCTTCGATGACGACCGTGTCGTGGTAGCTGAACGCGGCCATGAGCGCCGCGGGGAGCTGGGAGGCGTCATCGACCAGGCGCACACCCAGCGCCGCGCCGCCCTGCGCCGGCTTCACCACGACCGCCTGTCCCGGAGTCGACAGGATGCGGTCGAGGGCGCCCGCCGCGCCCATGTCGCGGATGGCGTCCGACGACAGCGTCAGCCACGGGGGCGTGGCGAGTCCCGCACGGGTGATCAGGCCCTTGGCGACCCCTTTGTCCCAGGCGAGCGACGAGGCAACGGCGTCAGGCCCGGTGTACCGGACCCCCAACAGCTCCAGGAGGGACTGGATGACGCCGTCTTCGCCCGCCTTTCCGTGCAGGGCGAGGTACGCGACGTCCACGTCCGCCGCGACCAGCGCGTCGACCAGCCCGTCATCGAGGTCCATCCGGGTCACGGCGTGGCCCCGGTCGCGCAGGGCGTCGGCGATGCGGCTACCCGACCGCAGGCTGACCTCCCGCTCCATCGACAGCCCCCCGGCGAGCACCGCCACCTTGGCGGGGTTCACCGGCGCGTCCCGTACAGCGCGGCGGCCAGCTCGAGCTCGCCAGCGACGACCTCGGACAGGCGGCGGACCCCGTCGCGGATCCGGTCCGGCGGGGGATAGCAGAACGACAGGCGCAAGGCGGTCGCGCCGCCCCCGTCGGCGAAGAAGGCCGAACCCGGGACATAGGCCACACGGGCACGCAGCGCCTTGGCGAGGAGCTGGCGGGTGTCCACACCCTCGGGCAGCGTGACCCAGACGAAGAAGCCCCCCGTGGGTGTGGTCCAGGCACACGAGGCCGGGAAGCTCGCGGCCAGCTCGCCGAGCATCGCCTCGCAGCGCTCGCGGTACACCGCCCGGTAGGTGTCGACCTGCTCGTGCCACGGCTGCGTGGCAAACCACTGCTGCGCGATGGCCTGGGTGAGGTTCGACTGGCACAGATCTGCGGCTTCCTTCAGCAGCACCAGCTTGTCGCGGACCGACTCGGTGGCAGCCACCCATCCAACGCGCAGACCCGGGGACAGGATCTTCGACAGCGTCCCCACGTAGACAACTCGTTCGGGAGCAAACGATCGCAGCGCGGGGCGCGTTTCTCCCTTGAAGTCCAGCAGTCCGTAGGGGTTGTCCTCCACGATGAGCAGGTCGTAGTGCTCGGCCAGCTCGATGACTTGCTCGCGCCGGCGCTCAGACAGCGACGACCCCGCCGGGTTGTGGTGGTTGGGGATCGTGTACAGAAACTTCGGGGGACGCCCCTGGCCCGCCAGCCGCGCCAGCGTCTCCTCCAACGCGTCGGGGACGAGCCCGTCATCGTCCATCGGCACGTGGACGACGTCGGCCTGGTACGACGAGAACACACCAAGGGCGCCCACGTAGGACGGCCCCTCGGCGAGCACGACGTCATGCGGGTCACAGAAGGCCTTCGCGACCAGGTCCAGGCCCTGCTGGCCGCCGGTCGTGACGACCAGGTCGTCGGGGTGTGCGGCGATTCCTTCGGCGGCCATGACGTCCACGAGCTGCTCGCGCAGCTCGGCCATGCCCTGCCCGCCGCCGTACTGCAGAGCCCACGGGCCCATGTCGGCGATCACGCGCCCGGTCACCTCGGCGACCGCGTCGTAGTCCAGTGCCGCCGTGTAGGGCATCCCACCCGCCAGGAACGCGATCTCGGGACGCTCAGCGACGGCGAACAGCGCCCGGATCTCCGACGCGGTCATGCCGCGCGTACGGCTGGCGTACCGCGCGAGGTACGGATCGGGGTTGATCTCGCTCATGACCGCAGCCGAGGGTACCCGCGGACCGCCGATACACTGGGGACCGCCGCCGCAGCGCCGACGCCGGCGGCGACGCCCGGACCGACCAGGAGGACGCGGTGAGCGACGTGCGGTCGCCAAGGCGAGGGCGGTCATGAGCGCGCTCGGACCGCTCGACCCCGCCCCGCCCGCCGATCACCCGGTGGGCCTGGGCGAGGACAGCGGTCCCAATCCGGTGGTGCGCGGGATCGTGGGGCTGCTGGTGGGGGTGGCCGCCGGCGCGCTTGCCGCGGCGTTGACCCCGCGGCCGGACCGGGCCAAGCGCATCGGGACCAACGGGCGGTAGCCGTGAGCCGGCGCGTGCACGACCTGTCGTTGCGCAACCTCGACGACCTGCCGCCGACCTGCCGCGCGTGCGTGTTCTGGGAGGTCGGTGACGCGCCGCAGGGCCCCCGCGCGGGTGACGAGCAGCGTGCCGCCGAGCGCAAAGAGGCGTGGTGGCAGGCCACCCAGCTGGAGTGGGGCACACCGGGCAAGGCGCTGTACGTCGACGACCGCCCCGTCGGTTACGCGACGTTTGCGCCGGCCGAGCACTTCCCGCGTGTCCGCCAGCTGCGCCACGCGGTGTCCGACGACGCGCTGCTGCTCGCCACGCTGTGGATCGCCCCCGAGCACCGCGACAGCGGTGCTGCCAAGCAGCTGCTGCAAAGCGTGCTGCGCGAGACCCACCGCCGGGGCGCGAAAGCCGTCGAGGTCTTCGCAGCTCGCGGTGCGACGACCGGCCGGCGGCTGATGACCTGCTTCGTGCCTGAGGAGTTCCTGCTCGCCAACGGCTTCGAGGTGCGCCGGGACGACCCCGAGTACCCGTTGCTGCGCCTGGACCTGCGCAAGACCGCGCGCTGGCAGGAGTCGGTCGGTCAGGCGCTGTCCGGTGTGCTGACCGCCCTCAGCCGGCGCGAGCGGGCGCCGGCGCCGACCCAGCCGGCGCTCGAATCACGCGGGCGCTGAGGTCACCCGGCCACTGACGGGGCGCTGAGGTCACGCGATGACGGTCCCGCTGACCGTCACGCGACCGCGTCGGCGTCGCCTTCGAAGAACTGCGACAGCGCATCGACGACGGCGTCGGCGAGCCGGTCCTGCCACGCCGGATCGACCAGCCGCTGCTCGTCGTCGGGCGACGTGATGAACCCCGGTTCCACGACGACCGCGGGCATCCGCGTCTCTCGTAGGATCGACCACGTCATCGGGTGGACACGACAGTCGGGGCGCCAGCCGCTGCCGGCGACGCGGTCCTGGATCAACGACGCCAGCCGGTAGCCGCTTTCGGACGCGAAGTGCGGCGCGCCGAAGTAGTAGGTCGCCGACCCGCAGGCCTTCGGGTTGTCCAGTGCATTGACGCCCACGGACACGGCGACGTCGACGGCTTGCTCGTTGGCAAGCCGCGCCCGCTCGCTCCCCGAGGGGGTGCGAGTCGGCCCCCGTGACAGCACGACATGCGCCCCCCGCGCCGCCAGCCGAGCGTGCAGACGGGAGCACACCTGCCAGGCGATGTCGGCTTCGGTCACGCCGGTGTCGCTGGTGTGACCGGGGTCGTCCGGGCCGTGGCTCGGGTCGACGAGGATCCTGGCTCCGGTCAGGCTGCGTCCCGACAGCCGCCGCAGCCACTCACGTTCGCGGGCGCGGATGCCGACGCCGCCGGACTGGTGCTGGCGCAGCAGGCGCCGCAGTGCCGCGATCGTGGCCGGCCCGGCGATGCCGTCGACGGCCAAACCGGTGTTGCGCTGGAACTCCTCCACGGCCGCACGGGCCAGCGGCCCGAAGATGCCGTCCTCGGCGCCGGCGTCGAAGCCGAGCTGGTTCAGCCGGTGCTGCAGCTCGCGGACGTCGTCACCGCGCATCATGCGCCGCGAGTGCCACAGCAGCCGCGTTCCCAGCGTGTACCCGGACTCAACCAGCGCGCGCCACGTCTCGGGTCCGACGATGCCGTCCGCAGGCAAGTTGCGCTCGCGCTGGAACCGGCGGACCAGCGCGTAGGTCTGGTCGCCGAACTCGCCGTCGACGGTGACCGTGTCGCCGATCGAGCGCCGCAGGCGCTGCTGCACATCGACGACGGCCGGCCCCGTATCGCCGCGCCGGATCAGTCGCATAGGAAGCGTCCGAGTCTAACGACACCGCGCGCCCGTCCCGAGGCGCGGCTGGCGCATGTCGGGACGCGTCGCGCGCCTGCGGGTCAGCGGGGCGACCGCCGGCCCGCGGTGTCAGGCGATGAACTCCTCGACCTCGGCGAGCAGCTGGCTCTTGCCGCGGGCACCGACGATGCGCTTCTTCTCGTCGCCGCCGGCGAAGACCATGATCGTGGGGATGGACATCACCCGGTACTTGCGGGCGGTCTCCGGGTTCTCGTCCACGTTGAGCTTGAGGACCTTCAACGCGCCGGCCTTCTCCTGCGCGATCTCCTCGACGACCGGTCCCACCATCCGGCAGGGGCCGCACCATTCCGCCCAGAAATCGACCATGACCGGGGTGTCCGACTGCAGGACCTCGGCTTCCCAGTCGCTGTCGCCGACGGTCTTGGTGTTGCTCATCGAGTGCTCCTTGTGGCTGTGCGGGCAGACAGTCCCAACCCGGGAAACGTGCCGACTATTCCCCCCGCGTGTGCCGCTATGCGAGCGCCGCTGCGCGACAAAAAGGAGCGAGGGGCGCCGAAGCGCCCCTCGCGGCGGTTCGGATGACGGGGGGACAGCCGAACCGCAGATCGTGTTGAGCCGGTGCACAAGCAATCCGTCTCTCGTACTGACCACCCTAGCGTGACTGGCGCGGTTCGTACAGTCCCGAACGATCACCAGTTGTGCGCGTTGACGCCAAGCCACCGTTCGGCGTCGATCGCGGCCTTGCACCCCATGCCCGCTGCGGTGATCGCCTGGCGGTACACGTGGTCGACGACGTCGCCCGCGGCGAACACCCCGTCGACGCTGGTGGCCGTGGTGGGCTCGGCCACCACGATGTACCCCTGCTCGTCGAGATCGAGCTGGTCGCGGAACAAGATGGTGGCGGGGTCGTGGCCGATGGCCAGGAACAACCCGTCGGTGCGGAACTCCTCCACCTCGCCCGTGACGACGTCACGCAGCACGAGGTGGGTCAGGACCTCCTCACCGCCGAGGTCGACGACCTCGCTGTTCCACCGGAACTCGATCTTGGGGTTGGCCAGCGCCCGGTCCTGCATGATCTTCGAGGCGCGCAGCTCGTCGCGGCGGTGCACGACGGTGACCTTCGTGGCGAACTTGGTCAGGAACGTGGCTTCTTCCATCGCCGAGTCACCGCCCCCGACGACCACGAGCTCCTTGCCGCGGAAGAAGAAGCCGTCACAGGTCGCGCACGACGAGACGCCCCGGCCGATCAGACGCTGCTCGTTGGGCAGATTCAGCCACCTGGCCGTCGCACCGGTCGAGATGATCACCGTCCGGGCGCGGTGCTCCTCGTCGCCGACGACCACGGTGTGCGGCGACCCCTTCGTGAAGTCGACTGCCGTGACGTTGGCGCTGATGATCTGCGCACCGAAGCGCTCGGCCTGCTTGCGCATGTCCGCCATCAGCTCGGGGCCCATCCGGCCGTCAGGGAAACCGGGGAAGTTCTCGACCTCGGTGGTCAGCATGAGCTGTCCACCGGGCTCGAGGCCCTCGAACATCAACGGTGACAGGTCCGCGCGCGCGGTGTACAGCGCCGCGGTCAGGCCGGCTGGACCCGAACCGATGATGATCACATCCCGGACGGATTCGGACATCACGCCTCCACTTGGTGAACTGCCTGCTGCAACCCCCGCCCCGGCCGACGGTATTCCGCTGCGCCCGGTGCCCGGCCCGTGCCGGCATCCATAGACTAGTTGGCCCCTGATGCCGAGGCAGACGTGTCACAGACCATCCCGCGCTGCGTGAACCATCCCGACGTCGAGACCAGGTTGGCCTGCTCGTCGTGCGGTGACCCGATCTGCACGTCGTGCATGCGCCAGTCGGCGGTCGGGCAGAAGTGCCCGCGCTGCGCGCAGGTGCCCCGCAGCGCGCGTGCACTCGGCAAGCCGATCCACTACGTCAAGGCGGCAGGGGCGGGCTTCGGCGCTGCGGTCGTCGGCGGCTTGGTGCTGTTCCAGCTGCTGCGGCAGATGCCGTTCGGGCGGATCATCCTGTCCGCCTTCTTGGGCTTTGCGATCGGCCGTGCCGTCGGGTGGGGGGCGCAGCGCCAGCAGCACCGCCCCTTCGAAGTGATGGCCGTCGGCTTCGGGATCGTCGGGGCACTGCTGGCCAGTGGCGGGCTGGCGCGCCTGGACAACCCCTTCACGCTGCTGGCGGTCGCCGCGGCGGGGTTCTTCGCCTTGCGCGGGCTGCGCGGTTGACCGGCCGCTAGGACTGCTGGAACACCAGGGTCCGGCAGTCCGCTGCCGCCACCACCCACACCTCCGTGCGGTCCAGCGCAGCCGCACCCGGGCTGGCGGTGACCAGCACGTAGGCGATCGCCGGCGTCTGCCGGTAGTGCAGCGTCTCCACCCGCGCGACGACCAACGGCTCGTCGGCGCCCTCGCTGACGGTGTCCAGACAACGTGCGAAATCGGGCTCCGGCGCGGCGCTCACCACCGGGCTGTCGCCGCTCAGCTCGCCGCCGTCGTCCGTACCGGCGCCGGCGCGGGCCTGCGACTGCGCGGCAGCAGTGCCCCCCACCTCGGCCCGATAGCGGTCCGCGACCTCACCCGCGTCGGTGACCGGTGTGCCGAGCACTGCCGCGACCTCGGGCAGGCCGTCGTAGCGCCGGGCGAGCGCCGCCTCGGAGCGGACCCGCGCGCCGTCCTGGACGATCACCGGCCCGTCGGCGAACGCCGCCCCCGCCTCGGCGGTGTCCTCCTGCACCGCCGACTCCTGCGCCATGTCGACCGCGGCGTCGTCGCCACCTTCGGCCGAGACCCCCGACGCGCCCATCCCGCCCATGCCGCTGAGCGCGTTGGCGCCCATCACGGCGGCGGCGGACCCGCTCGACGACCTGGTGGGCGGGGATCGGCACCGCCGGTGGTCGTCGAGATCCGTGACCGTGCCGGCCGCCGTCGTGCCGGCGTCCACCGCACCGGGAGCGTCCTGTGCGCGCTCCTGCGCGAGTCGCTCGTGCAGGCGCTGGTCCAGTCCGTCCGGCTCGGCGACGTCGTCGGCGCCGTGCAGCACCACGAGCGCGTCGGCGAGGACGTCGAGCTGCGCACGCAGTCGTGGGTCGGCCGCGAGGTCGTCTTCGAACCGCGCCGCGTCCTCCGGCGACATCTCCCCGGACAGGTACGTCGACAGGCGCTCGTCGCCGGCGTCGCGGTGGCGGGGATCGTCGCTCATGGTTGCACTGTTGGAGGCGTCGAAGGGCGCTGGGGTTCCCGCAGGTGGGCCAGGGACACGGCCAGGCGGGCGCGGCCGCGGTGCAGTCGCGACTTCACCGTGCCGACGGCCACCCCCAGGTGCTGCGCGATGTCGGCATGGGGCCAGCCTGCCACGTCGTGGAGCACCACCACCTCGCGGTAGGGGGCCTCGAGGTTGTCCAGCGCGGCCTCGAGCTCCACGCCGAGCTCACGACCGGCCAGCTGGTCTGTGACGGCCGCGACGTCGCCGAGCCGGTCGAGCTGGTCGCCGACCGCTGCCACCGGCCGTCGCGCCCGCTTGCGGGCCATGTCGTTGCAGGCGTTGATCGCCACCCGGTACAGCCACGTGGAGAACGCCGACGCGCCCCGGTAGGTGCCGGCGCGGCGCAGCAGCAGCACGAACGTCTCCTGCGTCGCGTCCTCGGCATCGGTCGGGTCGCCGAAGTACTGCAGACAGATGCCGAAGACCCGGCGGCGGTAGCGCTGCACGAGCTCGTCGAACGCCGGTTGGTCGCCCGCCACGAAGGCGGCCACCAGTGCCTCGTCGGACGGGCGTCCGTTCAGCTGTCGCCGTCCGAGGACGCGCCGAAGACCCGCACCGCGGACAGCTCGGCCATGTAGCGGCCGTCGTGCAGGGGGAGCGGATCCACGACGAACACCAGCAGATACCGGGTCTGCAGCGCCTCGTCGAGGTTCATCCGGGTCTGCCCGGACGCGTCCTCCGCGCGGGCAACCCGTTCCCAGTCCGCGGGGTCGTCGCTGGGCTCGTCGGCGACCCGCAGGTCCAGGTTCGTGCCGTCCGAGACCACATCGACCTCGACGGCGCTGACCTGCTGCGCGGCACCCAGGTCGAGCATGATCCCCACGCCGTCCTTGGGGAAGCCGCCGAAGTCGGCGGTGTTGTAGAACTCGGTCCGCCAGGTGGTCGCGTCGTCGTTGTCGAGCACGTTGGGCAGCAGGGAGTCCGACTCGACCCCGTCGCCTTGCGGGTCGTAGGAGTCGATGTCGGCGACGTCCAGACGCTGCGCCTGTCCCTGGTCGCCGCCCGGGCCTTCCTCGGCAGGCTGGTCGCCGCGGGGGCCCAGCTGCGAGAAGTCCAGCAGCCCGGTGGCCCATCCGCCCCCGATGACGCCGGCACCGACGACCACCAGCATCAGCAGCGCCAGCAGCCAGCGGCCCTCGCTGCGCAGGAACGACTCGCGGTCCTCAAGGGGCGGGGAC
>DATLGM010000332.1:0-4203 GCA_035540515.1 Egibacteraceae bacterium
GTCTTTCAGCCGGGCAACCCCCGACGTGTCGCCGCTACTCGGGGATAGGACAGCCTAATGGGGTCGTAACAGCTTCGCCAGGATGACCAGCAGGGGCAGCAGGGCGAGGGCGGCCACCTACGCCAGCTCGACCAGCCGGTAGCGCGGCGGGTGCTCCTCGCTGGTGGAGCGGCACGTCAGCTGCTGGGGGTCCACCGCCTCCGAGCACGCCACGGTGACCGCCAGCGTCGTCCCTGCCGCGGTCGCGACGCCCACGCGGAACATGCCGTCACCGAGGTCCGCCACCGCGCCGGCGGCGACCTCGTCGATGTGCTCCAGGCCATGCTCGAGCCGCACGAAGTGCTCTGCGGCCTGGGCGACGAACGGCTGGAACGACCGCCCTCGAAGATGCGCTGGGTCGATCCGCCCGCCACGGTGCAACTCGATCAGCCGGGAGGCGTTATCGGGCGTCACGCGGCCGTAGTAGATGCCGTCGGGCAGGGCGACGAGGTTGCCTGCGAACCGGTCGCCTCCGAAGTGCGACGCCTCCCACACGTGGTCGCCCACAACGCTGTCGAGCGCCTTGGCGACCGGGCGGCCGAACCGCGCGCAGCACGCGTCGTGACTGCCGTTGGTGCACACCAGGTACAGCGGGTCGTCGACGACCTCGCCCCCCACGGCGTCGAAGGTCAGCAGCGGTGCCCAGTCGACGGCCAGCAGCTGGGCGGGGTCGTCGAACCAGAAGCGCTCGACCCGTCGGATGTCGGCGGTCGAGGTGACGGCGAACGCGCTGCGGCGCTCCGGCGCGGAGCGGCCGTGGCGGCGGATCAGCAGCAGGCGGGCGCCGCACCCCCGCGCGATCGCCCGCAGGCGGGTGGCCACCTCGATGGGTAGCCCACTTTCCATGACCGCGGTGGCGCCCCACGCTCCCGGCTGCTCGACCAGCAGCCACCGGCGCACCTGCGACGCCGTGCCGTAGCAGGGCTCGCCGAGCGCCAGCGACCGCTCGGCGCAGCTGAACCGCTCAACCATCGACGACCGTGAGGACGCCCTCGCGGATCAGCCGCCGCACCAGGGTCAGCCGGCCGGCCTCGTCGAGCGTGCCGGGCAGGTCCCGCACGGCGATGCGCGGGATCGTCAGCAGGGCGGTCAGCGGCTCTTCGACGTGTCCGGGGAGCCGCAGCGCCCGATCGCCGAGGTGCACGGTGACGCGGTCGCCGTCGCGGGTGAGCGACGGGAAGGCATCCGGGCGGACCTGCACCACCGTGGCGGCGTCGAGGCTGCCGGCCAGAAGGATCTGCGCCAGCTGCCCCCGCCGGGACGCCGTGCGTCCCACACGGAAGCGCTCGGCGGCCGCGCTGACCGCTGCGAGCGCATGCACGTCATCGAGCTGCTGTGCGATGCGTTCGGCAAGCAGCCGACCACGCCGATGAGCCTCGTCGTGCAACGCGTCGCCGGCGTCGGCGAACCCCGCCGGCAGCGACTCTTGCAGCGACGGGTCGTCGAACACCGCGTCGAGGTGCCGGCGGAAGGCCTCGGCCCACGTCACCGCCTTGACGCCCAGGGTCAGGTGGATGCTTGGGCTGTCGACGGTGCGCGCGGCGTGGTGGACGCCGCGGGGCAGGTACAGGCAGTCGCCCGGCTGCAGCTGGGTGTCCAACGTCGGCGTTCCGCCGGTCCCGTCGGGCGCGGGCTGCTGGTCGCCTTCGTACAGCACCCACTGCTTGCGGCCGTGCGTCTGCACCGCGAAGACGTCGTGGCTGTCGGCGTGGACGCGCAACCCCTGTGCGACCGGCGGCGTGATGTAGGCGTTGGCCTGCACCGCGTTGGTCAGCTCACCTTCGAGGCCGCGGCACAGGTCGGTCACCGGGGGCCAGTACCGGTGCAGCCCCTGCAGCACGATCGTCGCGCCGGCGGCGAAGTGGTCATGCACCCGTGCGACGTCGATCAGGTCGGTGATGGTCCGCGAGCCGATCCGCGCACGCCGTGTGTACGACGACTGCGGAAGCGTCGCGCCGCCCTTGATGACCCGGAACGCCGGCGCCCGCAGCGCCATCGTCGACAGGATGTGGTCGACGTCGTCGAGGCTGAGCAGTCCCTTGATGTCCACGCCGGAGTACAGGTGCGACCGGTGCCCCCAGTGCTCGGCGACGAACCGCTCGGTGTCGCCGACGCAGCGTGCCAGCGCGCCGGCGCCCGGGGTCTCCCCCAGGCTGCCGGCGCCGTCCTCAGCGATCAGGCGTCTGTGCCGTCGGCGTCGCCGGCGTCGCCGTCGGTGCTGTCGCCGTCGGTGCTGTCGGTCGCGTCGCCGTCGCTGCCGTCGGCGTCGCTGCCGTCCGAGTCGGTGCCGTCGGCGTCGGTGCCGTCGGTCGGGTCCGCGGTGGCGGTCACGGCGCCGACGCCCGGCAGGATCGTCTCGATCTCGCCGTCGGACAGGGTGGTGGGGTTCTCCTCGACCATGACACGTCCTTGCTTCCGGTGGGGCGGTTGGGTCGGCCAACCTATCCCCGCGCGTCGGGGCGCGGCAATCGTCTTGCCCGTGGCGGGCCTATGCTCGCTGCCGATGACCCAGCGACTGCCTCACCTCACGTCCCGCCTGCAGGGCTTCGGCACCACGATCTTCTCCGAGATGACGGCCTTGGCCCTGCGCCACGGCGCGGTCAACCTCGGGCAGGGCGCTCCGGACTTCCCCGCCCCGCAGCAGGTCAAGGACGCGGCCGTCAAGGCCATCGGCGAGGATCGCAACCAGTACGCCCCAGGAGACGGGGTGCCCGCGCTGCGCCAGGCGATCGCTCAGCACCAGCAGCGCTTCTGGCAGCTGGGCTACGACCCCGACACCGAGGTGACCGTGACCGCCGGCGCCACGGAGGCGATCTGCGCTGCGCTGATCGCGCTGTGCGACGTCGGCGACGAGGTCGTGATGTTCGAGCCGTACTACGACAGCTACCGGGCCAGCATCGCGATGGCGGGTGCATCGGAGCGAGTGGTGACGCTGCGCCCGCCGGACTTCTCGGTGGACCCCGACGAGCTGGCGGCGGTCATCACACCCAAGACCCGCGCGATCATCGTCAACACGCCACACAACCCGACCGGGAAGGTCTTCTCCCCCGCGGAGCTGGCCACCATCGCCGACGTGTGCCGGCGTCACGACGTGATCGCCATCACCGACGAGGTGTACGAGCACCTGGTGTTCGACGGCGAGCACGTGCCGCTGGCGTCGCTGCCCGGCATGCGCGAACGGACCGTGCTGATCTCCTCGGCCGGCAAGACGTTCTCGGTCACCGGCTGGAAGATCGGCTGGGCCTGCGCGCCCCCGGAGCTGACCACCGCGCTGCGCACCGCCAAGCAGTTCATGACGTTCACCAACGGCCATCCGTTCCAGTACGCCGTCGTCGAAGCGCTGGGCCTTCCCGACGAGTACTTCACCGACTTCACCGAGGGCTACCGCCGCCGCCGCGACCGACTCGTGGCGGGCCTGCGCGACGTCGGGTTCGAGGTCTACCCCCCGCAGGGCACCTACTTCGTCACCGCCGACGTGCGGCCGGTCGGTTTCGACGACGGGTTCACGTTCTGCCGGTCGATGCCAGCCGAGATCGGTGTGGCCGCGGTCCCCAACGCCGCGTTCTACGTCGACCCGCGGCGCGGGCAGTCGCTGGTGCGCTTCGGGTTCTGCAAGCACGAGGACGCGCTGGAGGAGGGCATCGCCCGCCTCGGCAAGCTGAAGCGATGAAGCGCCTCAAGCAGCGCAGCGGTAGGCGCCCGAGATGACGCGGCTGCGGGTCGCGGCGGTGCAGCACGACATCGTGTGGGAGGAGCCCGAGGCGAACTTCGAACGGCTCGCCCCCTGGATCGCGGCAGCGGCCGCTGCAGACGCACGACTGGTGCTGCTGACGGAGATGTACTCGACGGGTTTTTCGATGCGCACCGACGTCACCGCCGAGCCCGAGGGCGGTCCGAGCACGCGGTTCCTGACCGAGCAAGCCAAGCGCCACGGCCTGTGGGTGGGCGGGTCGATTCCGGAGCGGACCCAGGACGCCGACCGTCCGTTCAACACGCTGGTGCTCGCCGGCCCGGACGGGGAGACACACCGGTACCGCAAGATCCACCCGTTCACCTACTCGGGTGAGCACGAGCACTTCGCGGCCGGTGAGTCGTTCGTCACCGTCGACATCGACGGCGTCCGGATCACGCCGTTCATCTGCTACGACCTGCGCTTCGCCGACG
>DATLGM010000333.1:0-19618 GCA_035540515.1 Egibacteraceae bacterium
GTTCCGGTGGTCGAGCACGCCGCCGCAGCGGTCACCGCGGCGCTGCGCACCGCGACCGCCGGGGAGACCGGCGCCGCCGGGGAGGGGCTGCGGTCACTGGCCGGCGTGCTGGCGCCGGCGGGGGTGGTGCTGCACTGGCAGCTGCAGCCGGCGGTGGTCGACGAGCAGACCGTCACCGTCGACGCCGCGGGATGGCAGCGGCTGCTGCGCAGCGACACCGGCTGATCTGCGCTTGCCTACGATGCCCGCGTGGAGCACAACCCGCTGCGACAGCTGCCGCGCATCGACGCCCTGCTGCGGCTCGCGCACCCGCTGATCGGCGCGCACGGGCGGCAACAGGTGGCTGACGCCCTGCGGGCCGCCGTCGAGCAGGCACGGCACGCCGTGGCCGCCGGTGAGGCGCCGCCCAGCCCTGCCGCGTTGGTCGAGGCGGCGGCGCAGCAGCTGGAAACCAACCGTGCGCGCCCGCCGCGCCCGGTCATCAACGCGACCGGGGTCGTCATCCACACCAACATGGGCCGCGCGCCGCTGTCGGACGCCGCACGCTCGGCGATGGCCGACGCCGCCGGTTACTGCGACGTCGAGCTTGATCTGGACACGGGCCGCCGCGGCTCACGCACCGCACAGCTCGACGCCGCCATCACCGCGGCCACGGGGGGGCCTGCCGGGACGGCGGTCAACAACGCCGCCGGCGCCCTGGTGCTGGTGCTCGCGGCGCTGGCCGGCGGTGCGGACGTCCTGGTCAGCCGGGGCGAGCTGGTGGAGATCGGCGGGTCGTTCCGGCTGCCGGACATCATGCGGGCCGCCGGCGTGCGGCTGGTCGAGGTGGGCACCACCAACCGCACGCGCGCCCGTGACTTCGCCGCCGTCGGCAACGCCGCGCTCATCCTCAAGGTGCACCCCTCCAACTACCGGATCACCGGATTCACCGAAAGCCCGACGGTGGCCGAGCTCGCCGAGGTCGCGCAGGCGCGGGGCGTCCCGCTGGTGCACGACGTCGGCTCGGGTCTGCTCGCCGACGTCGAGCAGCCGTGGCTGGCCGAGGAACCGAACGTCCAGCGGTCCCTGCACGACGGCGCCGACCTCGTGATCTTCAGCGGCGACAAGCTGCTGGGTGGCCCTCAAGCCGGACTACTCGTCGGCCGGGCCGAGCTGGTCGCCCGCTGCACCGCCCATCCACTGGCACGAGCCTTACGGCTGGACAAGCAGCGCGTCGCCGGACTGATCGCCACGCTGCAAGCTCACGCCGACGGCCGGCGTGACGAGCTGCCCGTGTGGCGGTCACTGACCGCGGATCCCGCCGTCCTCGAGCAGCGGCTGCGCCGGCTGGCCGACGGCGTCGGCGGGACCGTCGTCGCCGGTGCGTCCCTGGTCGGCGGCGGTGCGGCGCCACAGCGACCGTTGCCCACCCCCGTCTTGCGCATCACCGGCCCATCGGCGAATGCGGTCGCTGCGGCGTTGCGCACCGGCACCCCGGCCGTCGTCGTCCGCGTCGACGACGACACCGTGGTCGTCGACCTGCGCACGGTGGATCCCAGCGACGACGACATCGTGCGCGACCGGTTGCGCGAGGTGTTCGCGGCGCACGGCACCGGCGACCGCTGAGCCGATGGCCCGAGCCGTGACGTCGGGGGTCACGTCGCTGCTGACGAACGTCCGCGGACGCCTGCTGCGCCGGGAGACGTCGGGATCGGTGATGCTCGCGCTCGGGGCGGTCGTCGGATTGGCGACGGGGCTGTCCGCGGCACTGCTGGTGGCCGTCATCCGGGTCGTCCAGGGGGCGGCGTGGGGTGTTCGAGCCACGCCGATCGACGTGGTCGTCGTCCCGACCGTCGGCGCGTTCGTCGTCGGGCTGCTGCTGCGCTACGGGTTCCCCGAGAGCCGCGGCAGCGGGATCGTTCGCGTCATGTCGACGATCGCCCTGCACAGCGGGCGCTTCCGTGGACGCGTGCCGCTCGGCGGCGTCGTCGCCACCGGGGTCGCGCTGGGGACCGGCGCCTCCGGCGGCCGCGAGGGGCCCATCGTGCTCATCGGCGGCGCGATCGGCTCGTTGGTCGGCCGGCTGTTCGCCGTCGGCGAGCAGCGGATGCGCACGTTGCTCGCCGCCGGCGCCGCAGCCGGGATCGGCGCGTCGTTCAACGCCCCGATCGGCGGGATGCTGTTCGCCATCGAGGTGATCATCGGCGGGTTCCGCGCCAGCTCGCTGCAGGTCGTCGTGGTGTCGGCGGTCGTCGGCTCGGTGACTGCCCGCGAGATCATCGGCCCCGACATCGCCTACCGCCCCGCCCTTCCCTACGCGCTGGGCGCCCCCGTGGAGCTGCTGCTGTACGCGCTGGTCGGATTGGGCGCCGTGGCCGTAGGTCTGGGCTTCGTGCACGGGGAGGAGACGGTCGCCCGGCTGACCGGGCGGCTGCGTCTGTGGCTGCCGCTGCAGCTCGCGTTGGGCGGTCTGGGTGTCGGGCTGCTGGCGCTGGTGGTGCCCGAGGTGCTGGGGACCGGTGAGCATCTGCCGCCCATCGACGGGGTGCGCGAACCGATCCAGCGAATGCTCGACGGCGGGTTCGGCCTGTCCTGGACCGCCGTCTCGCTGCTGTTGCTGCTGCTGGTCGCCAAGATCCTGGCAACCTCCCTGTCGGTCGGGACGGGCAACGCCGTCGGCACGTTCGCCCCGTCACTGTTCACCGGCGCGGCGCTGGGTGGGGCCATCGGCACGACCGCCGCGCTGACCATGCCCGGCTTGGGCATCCAGCCGGGCAGCTTCGCCCTGGTCGGCATGGCCGCCGTGTTCACGGTCGTTGGCAGGGCGCCGCTGACGTCCATCCTCATCGCGTTCGAGCTGACCGGCGACTACGGCCTCGTCTTGCCGTTGATGCTCGCGGTCGGTGTGGCGGCATTCCTCGCCGACCGCGTCCAACCCGAGTCCATGTACGAGCGGGCGCTGCGCTCGCAGGGGATCGTGTACTCCGAGCCCGAAGACGTCGACGTCATGCAGACGGTCACCGTGCGGGAGGTGATGAGTCCGCCAGTGCCCCTGCCTGCCTCGGCGCCGCTCCCTGTGCTGCTCGACGCGATGGCCGACGGGGAGCACCGTGGGTTCCCGGTCGTCGACGACGGCCGCCTGGTGGGCGTCGTCACCGTCACCGACTTGAGCAAGCCGGACGCGGCGGGGCTCGACGAGCTGACCGTGGGCGACATCTGCACCCGGCCGCCGGTGACGGTCACGCCCGACGATCCGATGTTCCGCGCGCTGCGCCGGATGGCGACGCTGGACGTGGGACGCCTGCCCGTCGTCGCAGCGGACGACCACAGCCGTCTGGTCGGCATGGTGCGGCGCAGGGACGTGGTCACCGCCTATCAACGCGCACTGGCACGGTCGCTGGGGGTACAGCAGACCAGGACCGCGTCACGGCTGCGCGACCTCGCCGGCACGCACGTCGTGGAGCTCGTGGTGGACCCGGACGGCGAGGTCGCCGGCCGCCAGATCCGCGACGTCGACTGGCCGCCGAGGACCATCGTTGCCACGATCCGCCGCGGTGACGAGATCCTCGCCGCCGCCGGCGACACGACCCTGCAGGCCGATGACGCGTTGGTCGTGCTCACCTCCGCCGACTGCGCCGAGGATGTCCGTCGCCTGGTTGCCGGCCTGCCGGGGCGCGCCTGATGGACGTCGTCTGCACCGCAGGTCACGTCGACCACGGCAAGTCGGCGCTGGTCCGCGCGCTGACCGGGATGGAGCCCGACCGCTTCGTCGAGGAACGACGGCGCGGCCTGACCATCGACATCGGGTTCGCGTGGACAACGCTGGCTGTCGCCGAGACCCCGGCGCACACCGTGGCGTTCGTCGACCTGCCGGGTCACGAGCGGTTCATCGCCAACATGCTTGCGGGGGCCGGGCCCGTACGCGCCGTGCTGTTCGTCGTCGCCGCCGACGAGGGGTGGATGCCCCAAAGCCAGGAGCACCTGGAGATCCTCGACCTGCTGGGCGTCACCACCGGCGTCGTGGCGGTCAGCCGCGCCGACCTCGTCGACGACGCCGCTGTCCAGGCCGTCATCACCGACGTCCGTCAGCGACTGGCCGGGACGGGGCTGGCCCGAGCCGACGTCCTCCCCGTCTCGGCAGTGACCGGCAGCGGCCTCGACCCGCTGCGGCGCGCGCTGCTCGCAGCGCTGGCATCCCACCCGCAGCCGGCGGCCTCGGCAGCCCCGCGGCTGTGGGTGGACCGCTCCTTCGTGATCACCGGCGCCGGAACGGTCACGACCGGCACGCTGACCGGCGGCACCCTGCACGTCGGCGACGACGTGGTCGTGTCCCCGAGCGGTCACGCCGCGCGCGTGCGGGGACTGCAGTCGCTGAAGCAGCCCGTCGACCAGGCCCACGCCGGCGACCGTGTCGCGGTCAACCTCAGCGGCGTCCAGCGCTCGGCCGTCACACGAGGCGACGTGGTCACCGTCGCCGCGGCGGCCCGCGCCACCCGCCGGGTCGACGTGGCGGTCCGTGTCCTGGACGGCCGGCGTCTGACCCGGCGCGGCGCGTGGCACCTGCACGCTGGATCAGGCGAGTGGGCGGTCACCGTCCGGCCGCTGGGGGCAGCCGGCGTCACCGCGACGGGCTATGCACGTATCGAGCTGCAGCGCCCCGCACCGCTGTTGCCAGGCGACCGGTGCGTGCTCCGCGAGGCCGGCCGCCGCGCCACGGTCGCCGGCGCGGTCGTGCTCGACACCGCGCCCCCGGCGGGCCGTGTCGCCGAGCGGGTGGCGGCGCTGGGCCGGCGCGCCGAGGCACTTGCAGCGGCGGGAGTGCCGGCGCTGGTCGCCGCGCACGTCGCCGAGCGCGCCACCGACAGCGTGGGGCGCACCGCCGCGGTGCTTGGGCTCGACCCCGGCGTCGCGGCACAGGCCGCCGCCGACGCCGGACTGTGGCGCGTCGGTGACCACTGGGTGGACCCGCCTGCGGCCCGCGGCTGGGCCGACGAAGTGCGGCGGGCGCTGTCGGACCACCACCGCAGGCACCCACTCGACCGCGGAGCCCCTGCCGACGTGGCACTGCGCGCCGCCCAGGCGGCCGGGTGCCCTGCGGGGATCAGCAACGATTTGCTCACGACGCTGGCGGACCGAGGCGCGATCGCCGTCGCCGGGGCGGCGGTGCGCCACCCGGACCACGACGTCCGACTGTCCGGCGCTGACCAGCGGGCCCGGGACGCCCTCATCGCGGCTCTCGAAGCGCAGCCGTTCGCACCCCCGCCCCTGCAACAGGCGGCCGAGCGCGCCGGCGTCAGCACACCGCTGCTGCGCGAGCTGATCACCGCCGACGTGCTGGTCCGCCTCGCTCCGGACCTCGCCGTCACCCGCCGCAGCCTCGGGCTTGCCGGGCGGGCGTTGGCGCAGCTGTACGCCGCCGAAGGCCCGTTCACGGCCAGCCGGGCCAAGCAGGCGCTGGGGACCACGCGCAAGTTCGCGGTGCCGCTGCTCGAGGCGCTCGACCGGCGGGGCCTGACCCGCCGGGAGGGGGACCTTCGTCACATCTCGGGCGCAACCTCCGGCCCGCAGGATCGTTGAGGTAGGCATGCGCCGACTGACGTTCCTGGTCACCGCTGCCCTGCTGACCATCGCCCTCACCGTCCCGGCCCACGCCGGCGTCCTGACCGACGCTGCAGCTGCGCCGGGCCCCGCCACCGCCACCGTCCTGGTGCGGACCGACAGCGCGGAGGTGCACCGGCGCCTGGGGTACCGGGTCGCCAACCGCCTCGAGGCGCTGGGTGTCGACGTGGTCGTCGTCCCCCGCGGCCAGGTGACCGAGGCGCTGCGACGGTACGCCGCACTGCCGGAGGTCGACTACGCCGAGGCGAACCGCATCGTGCGGCTGGCCAACCGGCCCAACGACTCCCAGTTCGGCCACCAGTACGCGCTGCCGCGCATCCGGGCGCCCCGCGGCTGGGCCGTGTACGGCAACCGGTGGCGGGCAGGCGGGGGTGCGCCCATCGCCGTCATCGACAGCGGCATCGACACCTTCCACCCGGAGTTCGACGGCAAGATCTCCCACTGCCGCAGCTGGCTGACCGGCCTTGGGATCGGGCTGTCGGGTTGCCAGGACACCCAGTTCCACGGCACCCACGTGTCGGGCATCGCGGCGGCACGGACCAACAACGGCACCGGCATCGCCGGTGTGGCGTTCGACTCGCCGATCATGGCACTGCAGGCGTTCAACTCCGCCGGCACGGCGTGGACTGCCGACGTCGCGGCGGCGATCGTCTACGCCGCGGACAACGGCGCCCGCGTCGCGAACTACTCGTTCAGCGCCGAGACCCCCAACCAGACCGAACGGCGAGCGGTGGCGTACGCGCATTCCCGTCGCGTCACCCAGGTCGCCGCCGCCGGTAACACCGGCCGCGCGGGCGTGCAGTACCCGGCGCGGTACGGCAAGGTCATCGCGGTCTCGGCGACGAACCGGCGCGACACCCTGGCGAGCTTCTCCACCCGCGGCGGCGCGATCGAGGTCGCGGCCCCCGGCGAGGCGATCTTGTCCACCCTGCCGGGCACGCTGCTGTACGGCGAGTTCGACGGCACGTCGATGGCAGCGCCGCATGTCGCCGGCCTGGCTGCGCTGCTGCGCTCCTCGGGCTACTCGATGGCGCAGACCCGCCGGCGGATCCGCGCCGGCGCAGTCGACCTCGGACCCGCCGGCCGGGACGGGCTGTACGGGTTCGGTCGCATCGACGTGCTGCGCAGCCTGCGTTAGGCGCCGACCTCCACGATCGCCTCGACCTCAACCGGGGTGTTGGTCGGCAGCGACGGCGCGCCGACGGCCGACCGGGCGTGGCGGCCGGCGTCACCGAACACCTCCGCGAGCAGCTCGGATGCCCCATTGGCCACCAGGTGCTGCTGGGTGAAGTCGGGGGCGCTGGCCACGAACACGGTCAGCTTCACCACGCGCTGGACCTGTGACAGGTCACCCACGGCGGCTTTGACCTGTGCCAGGACGTTGATTGCGCACTGCCGGGCGCACCGCACCGCGGTGTCCAGGTCGACGTCTTCCCCCACGATGCCTTCGGCGACCAGTCCGTCGGGCCCCCCGGCAACCTGACCCGAGGTGAAGACGTAGTTGCCGGTGCGGACATACGGCAGGTAGGACGCCGCGGGGGGCGGGGCTTCGGGGAGCTCGATGCCCAGCTCGGCCAGCCGCTGCTCCGGAGTAGCCATGACCGCCCCTACGCCTTGGGCCGCTTGAAGTACGCGACGTTGTCGACAACGGCGACCAGCTCGTACCCCTCGTCACCCCAGTTGTTCAAGATCTCCTGGAGGGCGTGCGAGATCAACGGCGCGGTCGCGTATTCCCACTTCTGCATCGGGTCTCCTGTCGCTTCGGCCACGGACGGGAAACCCTACGACGCCGGCGCGACGGGCTAGGAAACGGCTCGCTTTCCCAGCAGCATCTGCTTGCGCTCGCTCTCCGATGCCCCACCCCAGACGCCGTGGGGCTCGCGGACCGACAGTGCCCAGGACAGGCACTCCACGCGCACCGGGCAGCCGGCACAGATCGCCTTGGCCTTGGCCTCCCGCGCCTCGCGCTCCGGCTTGTGCTCGAAGTGGGATGGGGGAAAGAACACGTCGGAATCGGCGGCCCGGCACAACCCCCGTTGTTGCCAGTCGGTCGTCAGAGATGTCGCAATGTGTGCAACCGCTGCCATTTGCGCCCCACATACGAGCGGTGTCAGTGAGGGCGCGAGAGTACGACCGTTCGGCGGCGCTGTATAGCCCTTATTTACTACACCATTCAGGCAGGTCTGCGGCCGCGTTCCTGTTACGACAAGGACGCGTCGCGCGGCTCTCCGCTGTCGCTGAAGGCCCGTTGGAACGGGCCGAGCAGCTCGATGGGGATCGGCAGGACCAGCGTCGAGTTCTTCTCCGCAGCGACCTCGGTCATGGTCTGCAGCATGCGCAGTTGGTAGGCGATCGGGTGGCGGGCGATCACCGCGGCCGCCTCCGCCAGCTTCTCGGCCGCCTGGAACTCACCCTCGGCGTTGATGATCTTGGCGCGCCGGTCACGTTCGGCCTCGGCCTGGCGGCCCATGGCTCGCTGGATCTCGGTGGGCAGCGCCACGTCCTTGATCTCCACCAGGGTGACCTTGACGCCCCACGGCTCGGTGAGGTCGTCGACGATCGACTGCATCTGGCTGTTGAGCCGTTCGCGCTCGGACAGCAGCTCGTCGAGCTCGGCGGTGCCGCAGACGCTGCGCAGGGTCGTCTGGGCGACCTGCGACGTGCCGAACAGGTAGTTCTGGATGTTGACGGTCGCCTTCACCGGCTCGAAGACGTTGAAGTACACGACCGCGTCGACGCGCACGGTCACGTTGTCACGCGTGATGACGTCCTGCGCCGGCACGTTCATCGTGACGGTCTGGAGGTTGACCTTCACCATCCGGTCGATGAACGGGATGATGAAGAACAGACCGGGCCCCTTCGCCCCCGCGATCACCCGCCCGAGGCGGAAGATGACCCCACGTTCGTACTCCTGGACGATGCGGATCGACGCACCGACCACGACGAGGACGAGGGCGACGAGGACGAGCAGGTACGGCAACATCAGGGGGCTCCTTGGCTAAAGGCCAAGGCCGAGCCTAGCCCACGGGCGCCTGCTCCTCAGCGCCCTCGTCGACGACCTCGACGTCCAGCGTCAGCCGGTCGTTCATGCCGAGCACCCGCACCTTCGTGCCGGTCTTGACCTTGCCGAGCTCTTCGGGCGCGCGGGCGCGCCACAGCGCCCCGCCGACGAAGATGTGCCCCTCCGGGTTGAGCATCGAGCGAACCACGCCGACCTTGCCCGCCATGGCCTCGGCGCCGGCCATCGCCTGGTTGCCCTGCGCGCGCAGGACCGTGGTCATGATGCCTACGAAGAACACGACGGCGAACGCGACCACCGGCACGATCACCCAGGCGGAGACGTCCACCAGCGGCGACCCGCCGTACAGCCAGAACGAGCCGGCGGCCAGCGCCACCGTGCCGGCGGCCGTGAGCACGCCGAGTCGGGCGATCGCCAGATCCGCGGCCAGCAGCGCCAGGCCGACGGCGATCAGCGCGAACGCCCACCAGTTCGTCGGCAGGACCGCCAGCCCGTAGACCCCCAGCGCGATGACGCCGATGCCGGTGACACCGGCGACGCCGAAGCCCGGCTGGAAGACCTCGAACAGCAGTGCCAGCGCGCCGCCGACCAGCAGCAGGTACGCAAGCGTGGGGTTTGCCACGGTGTGCAGCACCCGGCCGACCAACCCCAGGTTGTTGAAGCGCAACGGCGGGGCGGACTGGTCGATGGACAGGGTGCGCGGTCCGCCGGCGGCCGTGACCTCCCGCCCGTCCAGCGCGACAAGCAGCTCGGGCAGTGAGGCGGCGACCAGGTCTGCGACCGGGCGCTCGTCCAGCGCACCGGCCGACACGACGGTCACGTCGTCACGGGCGATGCCGGCGGGCAGCTGGACGTCTGGCGGCAGCTCCACCTCGCCGATCGCCACGACCGCGCCGTTGCGGACGGCCTCGGTGGCCAGGCGCTCGTCACGGCCGTAGGTGCGGGCCAGCTCCAGCAGCTGCGCCTCGGCCGTGTCGAGGTCGGTGGCGGCGGGTTCGCGCAGGTCGCCGCGTGCCACGTCCCCGATCGTCGTCGCCGGCGCCATGGCCAGGACGTGGCCGGCATAGGCCAGGTGCATCCCCAGCCCCGTGGCGGTGGCCCCCGGCGGGCCGACCCACACCACGACAGGCACCTGGCTGGAGGTCACGGCCTCGACCACACGGGCTGGGTCCACCCCCAGCCCGCCCGGCGTGTCGAGGGAGACGATGACCACCTCCGAGTCCTCGCTCGCCGCACGGTCCAGCCGGTCCTC
The DNA here is from genome assembly GCA_035540515.1 of Egibacteraceae bacterium. Lineage (GTDB taxonomy): Bacteria > Actinomycetota > Nitriliruptoria > Euzebyales > Egibacteraceae > WHTG01. The sequence goes on from DATLGM010000333.1 coordinate 9,870, forward strand.
CAGGTAGCCGGCGACCGTGGCGTCGACGACCCCGTGGACCTCGATCACGTCCACGAGCCGGCCGGTGGGCTGCGCCGCCGCCGCAGACGCGAGGCCGACGACCAGGCCGGCCAGCAGCAGCGCTGCCGACAACCGCCGGGCAGCCCAATGGCGCCCGCGGGGAACAGGGGGGATCATGGCGTTCAATCTAGCGTGACCGCCTGGCGCCCCCCGCCGGCATCGACCCCCGGAAGTAGCGCACGTGGAGCTGGACAACCTGCTGGACCCCCGCCTGCTGATCGTCACCGGAAAAGGTGGCGTCGGGAAGTCGACGGTTGCCGCCACCCTTGCGATGGCGGGTGCGGCGACCGGCCGGAAGACGTGCCTGGTGGAGGTCGAGGGTCGCCAGACGTTCTCCCGGCTGTTCAACACCCAGGCCTGGGACTTCGACGAACGGGAGTTCCGCCCCGGCCTGTGGGGGCTGTCCATCGATCCCGAGGCGTCGCTGCGTGAGTACCTGGAGATGTTCTACGGGGCGCGTCGCCTGTCGCGGATCGTGACCAACTCGTCAGCCGTGGAGTTCGCGACGACCGCGGCGCCGGGCATCAAAGACGTGCTGCTGGTCGGCAAGGTCAAGGAGATGGAGCGCCGCCGTGACCCGGACGGGCGGTTCCACTACGACCTCATCGTCCTCGACGCGCCGCCGACCGGGCGGATCGTGAACTTCCTCCGCGCCCCCGACGCGACGACGGAGCTGGTCAACATCGGCCCCATTCGCGACCAGGCGCAGAGCCTGATCGACATGCTGCTGAACCCGGAACGCACCAACCTGCTCCTGGTCACGCTGCTCGAGGAGATGCCGGTGCAAGAGACCGTCGAGAGCGCCGCGGCGCTGACGGAGCTCGGCGTCACGCTGGGGCCGGTGATCGTCAACCGGGTGCTGCGTCCTCGGCTGGACGAGGCCGGTCGGCAGGCGCTGGAGGCCATGGAGGTCGAGACGGTCGCCAAGCACCTCGCCGCAGCGGGCCTGGACCTGGACGAGGAAGCCGCCGCGACGCTGCATCGCGTGGGGATGCTGCACGTGCACCGGCTGGCGCTGCAGGAGCGCATGCGCAGCCAGCTGTCGAAGAAGATCCGGCCACCGCTGCTGGAACTGCCCTATCTGTGGACCGACCACTTCGGTCCCGATGAGATCGGTCAGCTGGCCGAGATGGTGGAGGACCTGCTGTGAGCCGTGACCGACTCGCCGGCGCGCGGGGCCGTGACCTGACCGACATCGTCGCCGACCGTCACGTCATCGTGTGCACGGGCTCCGGTGGGGTGGGCAAGACGACCAGCGCGGCGGCCCTCGCGCTGTCCGCGGCGCACCAGGGCCGGCGGACGATCGTGCTGACGATCGACCCCGCGAAGCGGCTCGCGCAGTCGCTGGGGCTCAGCGCCCTGGACAACAACCCTCGCCCGGTCAAAGGTGCCGACGGGCTCGACGCGATGATGCTGGACATGAAGCGGACGTTCGACGAGGTGATCGACCGTCACGCGTCCGACGCCCAGCGCGCGGCGCGAATCAAGACCAACCGCTTCTACCAGCAGCTGTCGAACTCCCTGGCCGGCACGCAGGAGTACATGGCGATGGAGAAGCTGTACGACCTGCACAACGCCGGCGAGTACGACTGCATCGTCATCGACACCCCGCCGACCCGCAACGCGCTGGACTTCCTCGACGCCCCGAAGCGTCTGACCGACTTCCTGGAGGGCCGGTTCCTCCGGATGTTCCTGGCTCCCGGGCTGGCGGCCGGGAAGATCGCCACCCGCGCCGCCGGTTTCGGGGCCGGGTTGTTCATGAAGGCCGCGTCACGGCTGACCGGGCAGGCGGTCCTGTCCGACCTCGCGGAGTTCTTCCAGTCCTTCGAGGGCATGTACGACGGCTTCAAGCAGCGCGCCCAGGCGGTGTATCGCCTGCTGCAAAGCCCCAGCTCGGCGTTCGTCGTCGTGGCCAGCCCCGAGGAGCCGGCGCTGCGCGAGGCGCGGTACTTCCTGCAGCGCCTGGCGCAGGACGGCATGCCGACGGCTGGTCTGGTGGTCAACCGCGTGACGCTGCCCCCGCCCGGGGCGCTGGAGTCGCTGTCGCCGCAGGAGGCCCGCGCCGCAGCCGCGCGGCTCGACGACGGTGTCGACGCCGGCGTGGTCGCCGAGCTGCTCCGCCTGCACGCCGATCGCCTCGGCGTCACAAAGCGGGAGCGCCGCGCGATCGCCGCCGCGATGCACGGCATCAACCCGCGGGTGCTCGTCGAGGTCCCGTTGATGGACTCCGACGTCCACGACCTCGACGACCTTCGGGCCATCGCCACCCACCTCGTCGGGGCCTGACACCGCGACGCAAGCCCGTGCCGTTTCGCGCCGATACCCTTGGCTGTGGGGCAACCAGGAGGAACGCTGTCGGTGATGGCCGGCCTCGACGCCGTGGCTGAGCGCCTCGGCCGACCTTCGCTGTGGGGCCATCTGGCCACACGGCTGGTCGGGCTGGCGCTGGTCATCGTGGGCGCCGGCCTGCTGCTGGCGGCCAGCATCGCTCCGGCGGCCTCCGTCGCCTCGGCGGCGGTGTCGACGGTGCAGCGCGACCTGCTGCAGTTCGAGCCGCTGCCCGCCAGCATCGGCGAACGCCACGAGCGCAGCGTGGTGCTGGCACGCAACGGCAAGGTGCTGGCGGTGCTGCACGGGGTGGAGAACCGCAAGCTCGTCCCCCTCGACGACGTCCCGGAGCGTGTGCAGCACGCGGTCATCGCGACCGAGGACGCGAACTTCTGGGACCACCAGGGCGTGAACTGGCGAGCGATCGCCCGCGCGATGGTCGGCAACTACCAGGCGGGTGAGATCACGTCGGGGGCGTCGACGATCACCCAGCAGCTGGTCAAGCACGTCGTGCTCAAGGACGCGTCCAAGACCTACGAGCGCAAGCTGCGCGAGGCGTACTACGCCACGGCCCTGGAGCAGCGCCTGAGCAAGCGCCAGATCCTCGAGGAGTACCTGAACCTGGCGTACTTCGGTCACGGCGTGTACGGGATCGGCACCGCCGCCGAGTACTACTTCAGCCGCCCCGTCGACCAGATCAACGTGGCGCAGGCGGCGCTGCTCGCCGGGATGATCCGCGCCCCGGAGATCAACGACCCGATCGACCGGCCGGCCGACGCCAAGGGCCGGCGCAACATCGTCTTGGACCAGATGGCCGAGCAGGGGTATCTGCCAATCGAACGCGCCCGCCGGCTCAAGCGCTCGGGTCTGCAGCTCGACGTCGCGGAGCCGGCGCCGGCGGGTCGCAGCTTCTTCGTGACGTACGTCACCGAGCTGCTGAAGAAAGATCCCGCCTTGGGTCCCACACGCCAGGCGCGCGCCGAGCTGCTGCTGCGTGGCGGGCTGACGATCAAGACCACCCTCAACCCTCGGTTGCAGCGCCAGGCCACACGGGCGATCCGCGACGTGCTCCCGGACCTTGACGGGCCACAGGCCGCGCTGACCGCGGTGGATCCCCGACGCGGGGAGATCCTGGCGATCGCCGGCGGACCCAAGGGGTTCGGCAAGGGCAAGAACCGCACCCAGGTGACCCCCGCCGTGCCGGGGCTCGGCTCACCCGCAGGGCGCCAGCCGGGCTCGGCGTTCAAGGTCTTCGAGCTCGTCGCCGCCCTCGAGGACGGCATCAGCCCGGCGTACACCTACGAGGCCGGACCGCGGTACGAGTTCACCAAGACCGAGTGCAACCCCCCGGACTACAGCCCCGGCAACTACGCCGACGCCAGCATGGGGCTGCTGGACATGGCGGGGGCGACTGCGCGGTCGTCCAACACCTACTTCGCGCACCTGCAGGACCTCACGGGGCCAACGCGGCTGGTGGAGGTCGCCCAGCGGATGGGCATCACCAGCAGTCTGTCCGCGTACTGCTCGACGGTGCTGGGGACCGAGGAGGTGTACGGCCTCGACATGGCCGTCGCCTACGGCACCCTGGCCAACGAGGGCACGTACTGCCGGCCCTATGCCATCACCGAGGTCGTCGACCGCCGCGGCCGCACGCTGCTACGCAACTCCCCGTCCTGCGCGCAAGCGGTCCAGTCCGACATCGCCGCGACGGCCACGGACCTGCTGCGGGGCCCCATCGAGTCCGGGACCGCGACCGCCAACGGGCAGATCGGGCGGCCCGCCGCCGGCAAGACCGGGACGACGGACAACTACGGCAACGCGTGGTTCGTCGGGTACGTGCCGCAGCTGTCGGTCAGCACCTGGGTGGGTCACCCCGCCAGGACCCAGACGCTCTACGACCCCCGCTGCTCGAGCGGACGGGTGACCGGCGGCTGCCTGCCGACCATGATCTGGGCGAAGTTCATGCGCAACGCCCTGGACGGGGTTCCGGTGCGGCAGTTCCCGGAGCCGCCCCCGCTGCCAAAGGCACAAGTTCCCGACGTCGTCGGACGTGACGTCGCCGACGCCGAGGAGCTGCTGCGGCAGTCCGAGTTCGTGACGCAGATCCGCCAGGTCAGCTCCCACGAGCGCGCCGGCACGGTCGTGCGACAGAAGCCGGCCGCCGGCCGGCCGCTGCCGGTCGGCTCCGCAGTGGTCGTGGAGGTGTCCGACGGCCGCGGCCCGCCGCCCGGCGTCCCGTCGCTGATCGGGCTGACCGAGGTGCAGGCGGGGCGCGCCCTTGCGGCCGCCGGTCTGCTGGGCCGCGCGCGCGACGTTCCGGTCGACGATCCGAACGACTACGGTCGCGTGGTTGCACAGACGCCGGCGCCGGGAACACCGGTGAGCCTGGCCGGCGACATCGTCGTCGAGATCGGTGCCCCACCCCCCGAGTGACTGGAACGCACGGCATGACCCCCCGCGCACGCGCCGCCCGCGCCCTCGCGCTCACCGCCGCCGCCGGCCTCGCGTGGTCGGCTGGGGTCGAACGTCGCTGGTACACCGTGCGTCACGCCACGGTGCCGGTGCTGGAGCCGACCGCCGACCGACCGCTGCGGGTGCTGCACCTGTCCGACATCCACCAGCTCCCCGGTCAGGACCACCGGCTGCGGTTCATCCGCACGGCTGCCCTGGCCAACCCCGATGTGGTGGTGGTCACCGGCGACCTGCTGGAGTCCGACGAGGCGATCGACGACGTGGTGCGGACCCTCAGCGACGTCGCACGCGGCCGGACGGCCCTGGCGGTCCTGGGGTCCCACGACTTCTGGGGTCCGACGGCGAAGAACCCGCTGGACTACCTCATCGCCCCGGACCGGCGGGTGTACGGCCAACGGCTGGACACCGACCGGCTCGTCGACGGGCTGACCGCAGGCGGGTATGCCGTCATGGACAACCGCCGCCAGGCGATCAAGACGCCGGCCGGGGTCGTCGACGTCGCCGGGCTGGGTGACCCGCACATCGGGCTGGACCGCCCCGACCGCGTGGACTGGTCACCGCCGGCGCCCGACGTCGTCTTGCAGCTCGGGCTGGTCCACGCCCCGTACCGGCGTGCCGTTGGCGTGCTGGCCGCCCACGGCGCCGGCCTGGTCCTGGCCGGCCACACGCACGGCGGGCAGCTGCGTCTGCCCGTTGCGGGTGCGCTGGTCAACAACTGCGACCTGCCGCTGCGCCAGTCACGCGGGTTGTCGCGGTACGGACCGGCCTGGCTGCACGTGTCGGCCGGGCTGGGACATTCGACGTACGCCCCCGTGCGGTTCTGCTGCCGCCCCGAGGCGACGATTCTCGACCTCGTCGCCAAGCCGCTACCCTAACCCCCGTTGCATCGGGATGTAGCGCAGCTTGGTTAGCGCGCCACGTTCGGGACGTGGAGGCCCCGGGTTCGAATCCCGGCATCCCGACTCTCTCCATGGACATCGCCCAGTTCCAGGCGCTGATGCGCACGACGTACGGCGAGCGTGACCGCGAGCGCGGTCTCGCCCGTACGTTCGCGTGGTTGGTCGAGGAGTGCGGCGAGCTGTCGCGGGCGGTGTTCCGCGGCAGCCACGACGACCAGGTGCGCGAGTTCGCCGACGTGCTGGCCTGGCTCGCCTCGTTGGCCGACCAGGCCGGCGTGGACCTGGCCGAGGCGGCGGGGCGCTACGCGGACGGGTGTCCGCGGTGCGGCGCGACCCCGTGCGAGTGCGCACGGTGAACGGGTATCGCTTCCGGGCCGTCCGCGCCGATGAGGTCCCCTTGGCCGCCGAGCACGGCCACGAGGCGTTCGGCGGCGACCCCGCGACACGTCACGAGCGTGAGGCGGTGTACCGCCGCCACCTGGCCGCCGGTGAGCTGTGGGGGGTGGAGGACTCCGACGGGGCGCTGGTGGGCCACTGCCGGCTGCTGACCGTCGACCACTTCTTCGGAGGCCGTGCCGTGACGTGCATGGATGTGGCGGGCGTCGCCGTGCCGGCCGCCCTGCACCGGCGAGGGATCGGTACCGCACTGATGGAGGGGGCGGCCGCCTGGGGCGCGCACCGCGGGTTGGCCCTGTCCCTGCTGTACGGCTACGTGCCGCAGCTGTACCGCCCGCTGGGGTGGGAGCAGGCCGGCGCGCTGCCCGAGTACCGCCTCGACCCCGGCCTGCAGGTGCCTGCGGCCGAGGCGATGCGACCAGCCCGACCCGACGACTGGACCGCGATCGTCGCCTGCCACGACCGCTTCGCGCAGACGGTGCACGGCGCCGGGCGACGCACCGGGTACCGGTGGTCACGCCTGCGCGACGCCGAGGCGTTCGTCCTGCCCGGCGGCCGAGGCCTGGACGCCGTCGTCCTGATCGAGCGGGACGATGACTCGCCGACGGCGGACTGGGCGGCGGTCACCGGCCGTGGGGTCCGAGCCGTGCTGGCCCTGCTGACCGAGCTGGCGGCCAAGGACGACGGGCTGGTCGTCCACTCACCCCCCGATGCTTGGGCGCCCTGGACCCAGCGCTGGGACATCCCCGCCGGTGCAGGGCGCTACTGGATGGCCCGACCGCTGCTGCTGACCGCCGGCGTCGCGTCCCGCGGCTTTCCTGCGGCGGTCACCGCCGAGGTGACGCTTGAGGTCGCGGACCCCCTGGTGGCGGAGAACCGCGGCGCCTGGCGTCTGTCGGTCGGCGGCGGGCGCGGGCGGCTGACGCCGGCAGCCACCGCCGACGTCCTGCTCGACGTCCGGGCTTGGGGACCGCTGTTCACCGGGTTCCTCACGCCGTCGCAGCTGGCACGGGCCGGATTGGTCGACGGGCCCGATGGGGCGCTGGCGGACCTGGCGGCGGCCTTCGCCGGCCCGCCGCCGGTCATGCTCGACTTCTTCTGAGCCTTGCCGTGGCCGATTTCGCAGGGGTGCCGGCCTCGCCGTAGCGTCCTGGCCATGGCAGACCATCTCGACGCCGTGCTGGACCACGTCGCGATTGCCGTCGCGGACTGGCGTATCGCGGAGCGGCGGTGGCGCGACACCCTGGGCGCGGGGCGGTCCAGCGCCGGCTCCGACGGCGTGTTCTCCGCACGCCAGCTGCGATTCAGCAACGGTGCCAAGCTCGAGCTGCTGTCCCCCGCCGAGGCCGCCGGCCCGGACAACTTCGTCCGGCGGTTTCTGGACCGGTTCGGCACGACGGTGCACCACGTCACGCTCAAGGTGCCCGACCTGGCCCAGGCGATCGAGACGTTGCGGGCCGCCGGCCTCGACCCGGTCGACGTCAACCTCGATAACGACTACTGGAAGGAAGCGTTCCTGCGGCCGTCGCAGGTGGGCGGGCTGGTCGTGCAGGTCGCCCAGACGCCGTACAGCGACGACGACTGGGCCGCGGCGACGGGGTTCGCCCGGGAGCCGGCGCGCGAGGGGGCGGCGGCGCTGCTGGGCCCGACGGTGCGCAACCCGGATCTGCCTGCGGCGGCGGCGCTGTGGTCCGCGCTGGGTGCCGATGTCACCGAGACGGAATCTGGGTTGCGGTGTTCATGGCCCGACAGCCCCCTGGACGTGGTCGTCGAGCAGGGCGTGCCCGCCGGACCCGTCGCGCTGCGGATGACAGGCAGCGGGACGATCGATGCCGAGGAGGGGGTGGGGCCGGCGGTCGTCGACGTCAGTCGTTGAGCCCGGCGCCCCGCGGCAGGGCTCAGGCCGCGGTCAGCGGATCGGCGTGGTTGCGTCGGACGGGGTGTCGTGTCCCACGCGCGAGCGCGTGACGCCGATGACCTTGGCCGTCTCCACGTGCGTGACCGGAACCCCCAGGGCACGGTGGATGCGCTTGGGGACGCCCCGCGACAGCCACCGGGAGGCGCCGCGCGACAGCGTCGAGACGATGACCTCGTCGATCTGCCGTCGTTCCGCCGCCTCGCGCGCGGCACGCACTGGGCTGGCGTGACCGATGTCGCCGGTGATCTCGATGCCGCGCTCGGCGAACAGGTGCAGCGCCGCCTTCAACCGCCACCGGGCCAGGGCCACTGATCCAGTCTCGCCGTTGGCGTTGCGCAGCTGCTCAGAGTGCGCCAGCGCCGCCTGCTGGTCGGTCAGGGGCGTCGCAGGTACGACGATCTCGAGCGTGCACGGGCCCTGATCCATCCGCCGGCGGACGGCCTCGTGGAGCTCGTCTGCGAGCAAGCTCTGGTTCCCGACGATGAGCACGTGGGTCATGGCAGCCCCCTGGTTGTGACGCAACCCCTACCGTGGCCCAGAGCCGGTGGCGAACGCTATAGCCCGAATTGGTCATTTGGTTCGTTGACCTGTCTACACGACCCCGTTGTCGACAAGGTGCTCGGCGATCTGAACGGTGTTCAGTGCAGCCCCCTTGAGCAGGTTGTCGCCGACGACCCAGAAGTTCAGGGTGTGCGCGTCTGACAGGTCCTGGCGGATCCGCCCCACCGCCACCTCGTCGCGCCCGGCGTACTCCAGGGGCGTCGGCGCGTGGTCGACGACCAGGCCGGGGAACCCCTCCATCGCGTCCCGCGCGGCCGCGACGGTCACCTCCGAGGCGAACGTCGCGCGGACGGCGATGGCGTGGCCGACGACCACGGGGACACGAACGCACGTCGGGGAGACGCGCAGCTCGGGCAGGTCGAGGATCTTGCGCGACTCGTTCTGCAGCTTCATCTCCTCGTCCGTGTAGCCGTTGTCGCCCTCGGTCCCCAGCAGCGGCACGACGTTGAACGCGAGGGTGTTCGCGTGCACGGCGTGGTCGACCAGCTTGGCGGCGGCGGCGCCGTCGGAGCGCAGCAGCGCGCGCTCGGCAAACAGCGGCTGGACCTGCGACTCGAGCTCGTCGATGCCCTTCTGCCCCGCTCCCCCGGCCGCCTGGTAGCTGGTGGCGACCATCTCGGTCAAGGTGAAGGCGTCGTGCAGCGCCTTCAGCGGCAGCATCGCGGCCATGGTGGTGCAGTTGGGGTTCGCGATGATCCCCTTGGGCGGTCGCCGCCGGAGGTGGTGGGCGTTGACCTCGGTGACGACCAGCGGCACGTCGGGGTCCATGCGCCACGCCGATGAGTTGTCGACCACCACGGCGCCCGCGGCGACCGCCTCCGGCGCCATCTGCTTGGACGTCGATCCCCCGGCGGAGAACAGCGCGACGTTCACGCCCTCGAACACGTCGGCCTCGTCGATCGCCCGGACGGTGACCTCGCCGTCTCGGAAGGCCAGCCGGCGTCCCGCGGAGCGCTGCGTCGCGATGAACACCACGTCGTCACAGGGGAAGTCGCGGGTCTCCAGCAGACGCCGCAGATCCTGACCGACGGCGCCCGTCGCACCGACCACCGCGACGGTGCGCCCGCCGGCGCTCATGCGACACCCTCCCGGTCCAGTCCGAAGCGCTCGTGGAC
>DATLGM010000334.1:0-9766 GCA_035540515.1 Egibacteraceae bacterium
TCGATCAGCTCGCAGGCGGCGTCGATCTCGGCCTGGAACACCGTCTTGGACTGCCCCAGCATCGTCGCGGCGTTGAGCGTGTCACGCCAGGTGCCGGCGAGCAGGTCCGCCGCCCGCAGGAAGATGGCGGCGCGGTCCTCGAACGGCGTGGTCGCCCACGCGCGGCTGGCCTCCATCGCCGCGTCGATCGCGGCCGTCACGTGCTCGGGCTCAGCGTGGTGGACGTCGGCGAGCACGTGGCTGTGGCGGTGCGGGGCGGACAGCGGAGCGGTCGACGTGGTCACGCGCCGCCCGCCGATCACCAGGGGGGTCTCGATGCGCTCTTTGGCCATCGCGTCCAGGCGCTCGACCAGCGCCGCGCGTTCGGCGCTGCCGGGCGCATACCCGCGGATCGGCTCGTTGTGCGGTGGAGGGACACTGAATGCCGCCATGGCGTGGACCTTTCGGACGCGCGACAGTGGCGAGACCTTACCGCTGGGATCCTCCTCGCGGGGACGCCCGATCAGACCTGCGCCGCCCGTCCCCAAAGTGCTTCGACGGCAAGCTCGGTGACGTCGGTGAGCCGCTCGACGACCAGCTGGCGGGCCATGGCTGCCGTCGAGGGCGCGAGCAGCTCCAGCGCGCCCTGCGCCAGCGCCTCGGCGACCCTGCCCAGGTGTCCGTACACGGCGGCCAGGTGGTCGGCGATGTCGTCCCCCAGCACGGTGGCGACCTGCCCGAGCATCGCAACCCACCGGTCGTGTGAGCGGTCGTGCGCCGACAGAACGATCGCGACGGCCACCCGGTCGTCACCCTGTTGCACGCCCCGCGACAGCCATTGCGCCTGCGCGCGGAGGAACGTGGTCGCCCGTCGCGCCGTCAGGGCTGCGGCCGTGACGGTGGCATCGACGGTGAGATCGTCCGAGGTCGGCACCAGCGTCACGCTCATCTCATTCCTGCTCGTCGCCGGGTCATGCCCGACCCCCGATGTCTGTGCGAAGGGTGTCGGCAGCGCACCTCCCAAACTTCACTATCTGTGACGAAAATGCGCCGTGGATCACAACGAGTAGTGTCCAGATGGCCGAGACTGGGGGCATGCCGGAGTTGCCCGAGGTCGAAAGCGTCCGGCGGCAGCTCGCGCCGCGACTGGAGGCCCGCCGGATCGAGCACGTGACCGCCGTGTGGCAGTCGCGCTTCGTCGACGTCGAGCGCGCCGCCGGGCGTCGCGTCGGGCGCTTGCGCCGCCGCGGCAAGTACCTCATCGCGGAGCTCGACGGCGGCCTCGAGCTCCTCATGCACCTGGGGATGACGGGCTCGTTCCGGTTTCGGGGCCCGCAGTGGCAGCCCGACGCCTACGTCCGCGCGACCTTCACGCTCAACGACGCGGTGCTCGACTTCCGCGACGTCCGCCGCTTCGGGTCGCTTGCCGTGGTCCCGGCCGGCCAGTACACGGGCACGCTGGCGGCGCTTGGCCCAGAGCCGCTGTCCGACGACTTCGACCCCGCCGCCTTCCACCGCGCGCTGCAGTCCACCTCCATGGCGGTCAAGCCGTACCTGCTCAGCCAGCGCCCCGTGGCGGGGGTCGGCAACATCTACGCCGACGAGGCCCTGTGGCGGGCCCGCATCAGCCCGTTCGCACGACGCATCGGCCGGCGCCGGGCGACGTTGCTGTGGGCAGCGATCCGTGAGGTCCTGGCCGAGGCGATCGAACGCGAGGGGACGACCTTCCGCGACTACCAGATGGTCAACGGCGAGTCAGGACGCAACGCCGCCTACCTGACGGCCTACGGGCAGGCGGGGCTGCCGTGCGGCCGCTGCGGCGACCCGCTGCGCAAGGTGACGCTCGGCGGGCGCGGCACCACCTACTGCCCGCGCTGCCAGCGTCCGTAGGGCGCCGTCAGACCCCGCCGCGGGCGCGGACCTCGTCGATCGCGCCGTACTCGACGGCTTCTTGTGCCGACAGCCAGTAGTCGCGGTCGGTGTCCTTTTGGATCCGGTCCAGCGGCTGGCCGGTGCGCTCGGCGAGGATCTCATTGAGCCGCTCGCGCAGGAACACGATCTGCTGCGCCTGGATCTGGATGTCGATCGCCTGACCACGGGCGCCGCCCAGCGGCTGGTGGAACATGATGCGGGCATTGGGTGTGGCCGCCCGGGTGCCGCTGGCCGTGGCGAGCAGGAACGCCGCCGCCGAGGCGGCCATGCCGACGCACACCGTGTTCACCTTGCTGTTCATCAGGTGCATGACGTCGTAGATCGCGAACATGCCGCTGACCAGCCCGCCGGGGCTGTTGATGTACAGCGTGATGTCCTTGTCGCTGTCGGCGTCCAGCGACATCATCTGCGCGACGAGGGTGTCGGCGACGGTGTCCTCGATGGGGCCCCGCAGGTACAGGATGCGGTTGTCGTACAGCTTGCGGAAGACGCTGGACTCGATCATCCGCTCCATCGGGTTGTCGTCCTCGGCAACTGCGGCGAGGGTCGGCAACGGCGCCATCCAGCGCAGGTCGTTCGTGGTCACTGCGGGTACTCCTGCATCAAGTCGGGGGGCAAGGCTAGCAGTGGGGGTTGACCCTGGCCGGGCACAGACGGACACTGTCGCAACGGCGGCAGGCGCGGAATCGGCCGCTGCACTCGAGCCGGTGAGCGAATAGGGGGCCTGCGTGTCTACGGTCTCACCGGCACCAGAAGCCGCGGCCACCGGGTCACGGACCCTGTCACGCGGGCTGGCGGTGCTGCGCTGCCTGGGAGGGTCCGCTGACGGGGCGACCGTCGCGGAGCTGTCGGCCGGAACCGGGCTGGACCGCGCGGTGCTGTACCGGTTGCTGGAGACCCTGGCCGAGGAGGGCTTTGTCTTCCGGGACCCGCAGACACGCCGGTTCCAGCTGGGTGTGGCCCTTGTCGAGCTGGGAGCACGAGCCGGCCGCGGTCTGGAGGTCCGCCGGCTCGCGCTGCCCGCCATGCGCGCGCTGATGGAGCAGACGCGCGAAGCCGTCTGCCTGGCCGTTCGTGACCGCAACGACGTCGTCGTCATCGACCGCGTCGAGCCGCAGGGTTTGTTCGTGCGCGTCGGCTACCACGTCGGCTTCCGTCACCCACTGCCCGTCGGGGCTCATGGCCGCGCGCTGCTGGCGCACCTGGCCGCCGAGGAGTTCGAGCCGCTGCTGCGGCGGCACCCGCAGCTCGCCTCGGAGATCGAGATGACCCGCACGCGGGGGTTCGCCATCTCCGCCGACGAGCTCGAGCGCGGCGCGGCCGGCGTCGCCGCCGCGATCCTGGACCGCACCGGCCGGCCGATCGCCAGCATCGGCATCGTCGCGCCGTCCCCGCGACTGCCCGACCCCGCCACCCTGGGGCCGCGGGTCCGCGCCCTTGCGCGCGAGGTGTCCCGCCGGCTGGGTCACAACCTGGACTGACCCTCGCTCAGCGCAGCAGCGTGAGGCCGAGATACAGCCCGGCCGCGATGCCCGCCAGCATGAACAGGGTGCCCAGCAACCAGATGACCACTCGCCCGCCCACGGACCGGCGCGGCGGGTCGTACGGGTCATCCGCGTCGTCGCTGGTCGCCGAGGCGGCCCGGGCAGCGACCTGGTCGTCGTCCTCGTCGTCGCTGAGCACCAGCGGCTGGTCGCGGGGCTCGTCGTCGAGCCCGGCGAGCTCGGCGTAGATGTCGCCCGGCGGGCGTCGTTGCCCCGCCTCGCCGTCCGGCGACGGTGGGGGCGTGAGGTCACCGGTGTCGTCCAACGCCGAGGTCATGCCGGCCGCACCGACCGCGGACGCTCCGGCGGGCGACGGGGTCGCAGCCGGCGCCGGTGCCGGCACGGGCGCCGGGGCGCCGGCGAGCACGACGACCAGGACGCGCTGGCCCATGTCCGGCGTGGGAGGCAGACCCTCCAGGCGCCGCCGGCCACGGCGCAGCGCCTTCACCAGGGCGCTGCACTCCGGCCGCGCGGCCGCCTCACTGACCTGCGACGCCTTCCCCGGAGGCACCAGACCCAGCACCCAGTCGGCCAGCAATGGGACGTCTTCGCAGGACGACGGGTCGAGCTGCTCGCCCCCCGGCTCGGGACCCGCCAATGCCAGCAGCGCGGCGGTCAGCGCGCGCTCGGCGCCGTCGCCCTGCTCCGCTGCGGGCACACCTTTGTCGTGGGCGAGCAGCAGTGCGCGCCGCTGCGTGTCATCCAGTTCGGCCAGTGCCCGCTCTGCCGCGTCGAGGTAGCGGATTTCCGACCGTGGCAGCTCGGGCAGCAGCGTGGTCAGTGACGGCGAGGCCGGCGCCGCGTCGCGCTCGCGCAGGTCCTCGGCGGCCAGCTCGAAGCAGCGCGCACGGATCCACCCCTCGAGTGCGGCGTCCGCCGGCGGGTCGGACCACAGCGTGTCGTACACGGCGCGCAACAGCGCTTCCACCTCGGGCGAGCCGGACAGCAGCCGCCGGGCGGTGGCGTGCGCCGCGGGAATGGTGCGGTGATAGGCCTCTGCCAGGGCGAGCGGATCGCGCTCTCGCAGTGCGGCCACCAGCTCGGCGTCGGACGCCCGGCGGTGGTCTGGCAGATCGGTACGCAGCACGCTGGTACTCCCGCGGTGTCGAGGCTTTCGTCGATCACCGCGCAGCGTAGAGCACTACGGCTGCTCGGGCGCTGTGTCGACACGCAAGCGCACACCGGCCCAGCGCGGCTCGTGGGCAGGGAAGTCGTCACGCCAGTGGACGCCACGGCTTTCCTCGCGAAGCCGTGCGCTGCGCACCAGCAGGCGCCCGGCACGAACCATGTGGTGCAGCTCGATGCTGTCGCGTGACGCGGCGGGGCGCGGGCCCAGCTCCTTGGCTGCGGTGTCCAACGCGGCCGCGGCGCCGTCGAGACTGTCCGCGGTCCGGACCGGTCCCGCCCCGGCGGACATCGCGACCCGCAGCTCCGCTCGGATGCGGCCCGGGTCGTCGGGCTCGGCGCCTGACAGGTCGGGCTGGGCCCCCACGTCCCCGGCCGCACGGTCGCTGGACGGCCGGTCATCCAGCCCGTCGGCGATCGCGATCGCGGTCCGGTGGCCGAACACGCAGGACTGCAGCAGGGAGTTGCCCGCCATGCGGTTGGCGCCGTGCACGCCGGTGCACGCGACCTCGCCGGCGGCGAACAGTCCGGGGACCGAGGTTCGCCCCCACAGATCCGTGGCGACCCCGCCGATCATGTAGTGCTGCGCCGGTTCGACGGGCGCGGGTTCCCGCGACAGGTCGAAGCCGTGCCGGCGCGCGCCTTCGACGACGGTCGGGAACTCCTCGGCCAGCACATCGGCGTCCAGGTGCGTTGCGTCGAGCCACACGCCGCCCGGCTGGTCGAGGATGCCCTTGGTGACGATGTGTCGCGGGGCCAGCTCCGCGTCGGGGTGGCGCTCGGTCATGAACCGCCGGCCCGTCGCGTCGACCAGTGTGGCGCCGGCCCCGCGCAGCGCCTCGGTGAGCAGCAGCCGCCAGAACGAGCCGAGCTCTGCGACCTTCAGACCGGTGGGATGGAACTGGACGAACTCGAGGTCGATCAGTGCGGCCCCAGCCGCCGCGGCCAGCGCCAGACCGTCCGCGGTGGCGGCGTCGCGGTTCGTCGTCGCGGCAAACAGCCCGCCGCACCCGCCGGTGGCCAGCAGCACGGCGCCAGCGCGGACCAGCGCGACCCCGGCGTGCTGGGCCGGACCCGCCGGCGACTCCTCCAAGTCGTCGAGCAGCACCCACACGCCGGCCGCGGCACCGGGACGGCCCGGCCGGTCGGTCGTCGCCAGCCCGCACGCGATCCCCTGCAACCGGGTGACGCGTCCCGTGGCGGCGGTGCGCAGCGCCCGGAAGATCTCCGCACCCGACGCGTCGGCGGTCCGGACGCTACGGGCCACCCGCTGCCCGCCCTCGCGCGCGAGTGCCAACGACCCGTCAGGGTGCCGGTCGAACCTCGCGCCTCGGCGGACGAGGTCGTCGACGCGGTCGGGCCCCTCGAACGCCATGACAGCCACCGCGCGCTCGTCGCACAGCCCGTCGCCGGCGCGGATGGTGTCCTGGGCGTGCAGCGTCGGGGAGTCGTCGGGGCCGACGGCGGCGGCCATGCCCCCCTGGGCCAGCGGCGTCGACCCGGACGAGCCCATCGCGCCCTTGTCGACGACCGCGATCCGCAGCCGGGGGTTGCGGTCGAGCAGGTCCAACGCAGCCACCAGGCCGGCGACCCCCGCGCCGACGATGGCCACGTCGAACGCAACCTCGTCGCCGCCGCTGACCGTGCGCCATGCCATCGCCGCCACGCTAGCGGCCCGCGGCACCCGGGATCACCCCGCGCCGCAGGGGTAGGGTGGCCGCAGCCGCGGGCGGCCGCCGGGGCCATCCCGACGAACCAGGACGACACGAGTGAACCGCGCGAACCGGACCAGGCTCATCACCACGATTCTGCTGGTGGGGCTGCTGCTGTGGGTCGTCAACGGCTTGACGCCGGGAGTCGATCCGCTGACCTACACGGAGTTCCGTGCTGCCGTGGAGGAAGGCCGCATCGCGTCCGTGACGATCACGGGTCAGTCCGTCGAAGGTGAGTACTCCGGCGTCGCCGATCCGCCCGAGACCTTCGAGACGACGCTGCCACCCGACGGTTACCTCGGCCCCGAGGGGATCGAGCCGTTCCTGGTCGCCAACGACGTCGAGATCGACGCACGCCCCGACGGCGGCGGGGGAGCATTCGCGATCCTGCTCACCTTCCTGTTCCCGCTGTTGCTGTTCATCGGCTTCTTCTGGTTCATGAGCCGCCAGGCCCGCGGGCAGATGGGTGGGCTGAGCCAGATCGGCAAGTCGACCGCGAAGCTGCACAAGCCGCATGAGCCGACCACGAGGTTCGCCGACGTCGCCGGCTACCGCGAGGTGAAGGAAGAGGTCCAGGAGGTCGTCGCCTTCTTGCGCGAGCCCGACCGCTTCCGCAAGGCCGGGGCCGAGGTGCCCAAGGGGATGCTGCTGGTCGGCCCGCCCGGGACGGGCAAGACGCTGCTGGCCAAGGCCACCGCCGGCGAGGCTGGGGTGCCATTCATCTCCGTAACCGGCTCGGACTTCATGGAGATGTTCGTCGGCGTGGGTGCCAGCCGCGTCCGCGACCTGTTCAAGACCGCTCGCGCCAACGCGCCGTGCATCATCTTCATCGACGAGCTCGACTCCATCGGCCGCAAGCGCGGGGCCGGCTTGGGGGGCGGCCACGACGAGCGGGAGCAGACGCTCAACCAGCTGCTCGGGGAGATCGACGGGTTCCAGGGGTCCGAGGGAGTCGTCCTCATGGGCGCGACCAACCGCCCCGACGTCCTCGACCCTGCTCTGCAGCGCCCCGGCCGGTTCGACCGCCAGATCGTGGTGCCGCTGCCGACGCTGGAGGAGCGCGAGGAGATCCTGCGGGTCCACACCAAGGGCAAGCCCATGGCCGACGACGTCGACCTGAAGGTCTTCGCTCGCGGCACCCCTGGGATGGCCGGTGCGGATCTGCGCAACCTGATCAACGAGGCCGCGCTGATCGCCGTTCGCGGCGGGTCCGATCTGATCCGCGCCCGCGACATCGAAGCGGCGCGGGAACGGCACACCATCGGTCGGCAGCGCTCGTCACTGCAGCTGGACGAGGACGAGAAGCGCGCGGTGGCCTACCACGAGGGCGGCCACGCGCTGGCCGCGTTCCTGGAGGAGGAGGCCGACCCCGTCTACAAGGTGACGGTCCTGCCGGTCGGCATGGCGCTGGGTGTCACCACTCAGCTCCCGATCGACGAGCGGCACATCTACCTGCGCAGCTACCTGGACGCCAAGCTGAAGGTGATGCTCGGCGGGCGCGCCGCGGAGATGGTCGTCCTGGGCCAGCCGACCACCGGCGGGCAGCACGACCTGGTGCAGGCGACGAAGCTCGCGCGAGCGATCGTGCGCGAGTTCGGCATGAGCGAGGTTCTGGGCCCGGTCGGGTTCGGCGACCAGCGTCAGGTCTTCCTGGGCGAAGAGCTCGCCCGCGGGCACGAATACTCCGAGAAGACCGCCGAGGTCATCGACCTTGAGGTCCGCCGGATCCTCGGTGACGCCCTCGATGACGTCGTGGATGCGTTCGAGGAGCTGCGGCCGGGGCTGGACGCCATGGCGGAGCTGTTGGTGGAGCGGGAGTCGCTGACCGGGCAGGAGGCGCTGGACGCCGTCCGCTCGGCCTTGCCGCCGGAGCTGCAGGCGCGGCTGCGCGGGCGGGCGACGGTCACCGAGATGCCCAAGAGCGTGGAAGACCAGGTGCACGAGGACAAGGGCGCCGCATGAACGTCGCGCTCAAGCAGCGGAGCGGTAGCGCATGAACATTGCGTTCATCGGCGGGACCGGCCCCCTCG
This sequence comes from Egibacteraceae bacterium, assembly GCA_035540515.1. GTDB lineage: Bacteria > Actinomycetota > Nitriliruptoria > Euzebyales > Egibacteraceae > WHTG01. Next base: position 8,323 of record DATLGM010000334.1, read on the forward strand.
GGCGAGGTCTGGGACTGCGACTGGCGCTGGCCGGCCATGACGTGGTGCTGGGGTCGCGGACAGCAGAAAAAGCGCAGGCCGCGGCCGCCGACGCCGGCGCCCCGATGACCGGGGCGGACAACGCCACGGCGTGTGAGGACGCCGACGTGGTGTTCGTCACCGTGCCGTTCGAGGGGCAGGCCGACATCCTGCCTGCCCTGGGCGAGGTGCTGGAGGGCAAGGTCGTGGTGTCGACGGTCGTGCCCATGGGCTTCGACGGGAAGGGGCCTCACCCGCTGACGGTCGAGGAAGGCTCGGCGGCCGAGCAGTGCCAGGCTCTGGTCCCCGGAGCCCGCGTCGTCTCGGGGTTCCAATGGGTCCCGGCACCGAAGCTGCTCAAGCCGGACGTGGTGGTGGAGATGGACGTGCCGCTGCTGGCCGACGACGAGGAGCCGGCGGCGGTCGTGGCCTCGCTGTGCTCGGACATCAAGGCCCTGCGCGGGTTCTACGCCGGCCCGCTGCGGTTGTCCTCGACGGTCGAGGGCCTGACCCCGCTGATCATCAGTGCCAACAAGCGATACAAGGCTCACGCCGGCGTCCGGTTCGTGGGGCTGGAGCTCTAGCCGGCGAGTGTCGCGCCGGTCGCCCGCAGGAACGCGGCCGCCTTGTCCAGCGCCTCGTCGTACTCGGCGGAGGCGTCTGAGTCGGCAACGATCCCACCGCCCGCACCGTAGGAGGCCAGGCCGTCTTCCACCACCGCCGTGCGGATGGCGACCGACAGGGTGGCGCCGCCTCGGGCCACCACCCCGACCGCACCGCAGTAGACGCCGCGGCGCACCGGCTCGAGCAGCGCGGTCTTGCTGACCGCCATCCGCTTGGGGGCGCCCGTGACCGACCCGGGCGGGAACGTCGCGGCCAGCAGGTCGCCCAACGACGTGGTGGGAGTCATCGCGCCCCGAATGGAGGAGGACAGATGCCACACGGTGGGGTGTGACTCGAGGCCCGCCAGGGTGGGCACCGTGATGCTGCCTGGCCGGCAGACCCTGCCGAGGTCGTTGCGGACAAGGTCGACGATCATGACGTGCTCGGCGGCGTCTTTGGCGCTGGCCGACAGCGCGCGGGCGTTGCGGCGGTCGGTCACGGGGTCGGCCGACCGGCGGCGCGTGCCTTTGATGGGCCGCGACTCGACCCGGTCGCCGCGGGTGCGCAAGAAGGTCTCCGGTGACACCGACACCACGGCCTGTCCGCTGCCGGGGTGCAAAAGCGCGGCGTGCGCGGCGCCCGGCGTGGCGCCGGACAGCTGCCGCGCCAGCGCCGCCGCAGACCCGTCCCAGTCGACCGCGATCTGGAAGGTCAGGTTCGCCTGGTACAGATCCCCGGCGGCGATCCAGTCCAGGATCTGCGCCACCCGCTCCGCGTGCGCACGCCGGTCCAGGCCGGCGCGGGCGGTGGGGGCTGGATCTGT
>DATLGM010000335.1:0-2561 GCA_035540515.1 Egibacteraceae bacterium
CCCCGTGGGTCAGCGCCTCGACCACCGACAGGTAGGCGTCGGGCAGCGAGACGTATTTTCCGACCATGGCGATCGTGACCGCGTCCGCCGGGTTGACCGCCCGATGGACCATCGCCGTCCACTCCCGCATGTCCGGCTCCACCGCGGGGTCCAGGCCCAGCTTGCGGACGACGAAGTCGTCGAGCCCCTCCTCGCGCAGCACGAGCGGCACGGCGTACAGCGAGTCGGCGTCGTGCGCCGACACCACTCCTTCCAGGTCCACGTCGGACAGCAGGGCGATCTTGCGCTTCAGCTCCCGAGGCAACGGCCGGTCGCTGCGGCAGACCACCGCATCCGGCTGGATGCCGATGGAGCGCAGCTCGCGCACCGAGTGCTGTGCGGGCTTGGTCTTCAGCTCACCAGTCGGGCCGATGAACGGCACCAGCGCGCAGTGCACGTAGCAGATGTTCTCCCGGCCCACGTCGTAGCGCAGCTGTCGGATCGCCTCCAAAAACGGCAACCCCTCGATGTCGCCGACCGTGCCGCCCACCTCGGTGATGACCACGTCCGCCTCGTCGGCGAGCGCGAGGATGCGGCCCTTGATCTCATTGGTGACGTGCGGGATCACCTGCACGGTCTCGCCCATGTAGTCGCCACGGCGCTCCTTGGCGATCACCGACGAGTAGATCTGGCCCGTGGAAACCGACGACGAACGGCGCAGGTTCTCGTCGATGAACCGCTCGTAGTGCCCCAGGTCGAGGTCGGTCTCACCGCCGTCCTCAGTGACGAACACCTCACCATGCTGGAAGGGGTTCATGGTTCCCGGGTCGACGTTGACGTAGGGGTCCAGCTTCTGCATCGTCACGCGCAGGCCGCGGGCTTTGAGCAGCCGGCCCAGCGACGACGCGGTGATGCCCTTGCCCAGCGACGACGAGACCCCGCCGGTGACGAGGATGTGCTTGGCCACGTTGTCAGACCTCCTCGCGACACCTTGTGGGGGAAGGTCTCCCGCTTCGGCGTCCGATCGAACTGTCGGAGGCCAGCGCGGCCTCGGCCAACGCTAGCAGCAGGCTCGGCCCGCCTCAACGATCCGCTACAGGTCCGGTGCGCTCGTGGGGTCGACCGGCAACGCCGGGGCATTGGGGTCGATCGGCTCGGCAGCCACCGAGGGCTTGACCTCCATGTGGACGTGTGGCTGCTTCTCGTCCGTCACGTAGTCCACGTGACTGTCCATGGGCAGCAGCCTTGCCGCCCCGATGGCCGTGTCGCCCATCGTGACCTGATCCCCGACCTCGACCGCCGGGCGCAGCAGATGGATCAGGACGACGGTGAGATCAGGACGTCCCTGCGGGACGATCTCGACCCGCCAGTCGCGAATGCGCCCGTACAGCGGATACTCCGTCACCGCCGCGACCGTGCCGGTGACCGGGGCGACGACGGAATCGCCGAGGGGCACAACGATGTCGGCCGCAGACGTCGCGGGCCGCGCCCTGCCTCGCGACGACAGCACGCGGTACGGGGCGCCGTCGGCGTCGGGCGGCGGGCTGAATCGCGTGGGGTTGTCGTTGGCGATCAGCGTCCCGACGGGCGCCAGCTCCATCGCATCGACACGGCTGGCCTCGTGGAACGCGACCAGGATCGGGTTGCGGTGCGGCACCGCCAACTCGAGACCGTCGGCCGTCGCCATCAGGGTGGCCTGAGCAGCCGGCGTCCGGCTGCGCGACGCCTGGTCGGCCGCGGGACGCTCCGGGACGGTGGCGGCGGTCACAGGGGCTGCGGCGTCCGCGGTGGGGGCAACCTGTTGGTTCGCGACGAACGCCACCCAGACCGCCGCGACGAGGGCGGTCACGACGGCGACGACCACGACCCTGGGCACGCGCAAACGCCGCCGGGGGCGATAGGTGCCTCCCGACAGCGGTTGTCCGACGCGCCCGAGCGCGCGCATCTCCGAGCTGTTCAGGGCTGAGCTCCCGCAGGGTTGGGTGCCGACAGTGCGCAAACAGCGACGCACCGCTCCGGCAAGAGCGGTGAAACCGTAGTGAACCACGTCGCAAGCGACGCCAGCCGCCGGCCACTGTCCGATCGGACACCCGGTGCTGCAGTCAGCCGGCTCGTTGGGCCCTGCGGAGCAGTTCACGAGCGTGATCCGTGGCAGCCTCGGTGTCCGCGCCGGACAACATCCGGGACAGCTCCGCGACCCGCCGGTCCTCGTCGAGCTCGGCGACGACCGCAACGGTGCGATCCCCGTGCGGCTGTTTCGTCACGGAGAAGTGGCGGTCGGCGTGCGCTGCGAGCTGCGCAAGATGGGTCACGCACAGCACCTGGCGCCCCTTCGCGAGCCGCGCCAGCTTGCGGCCGACCTCCGCCGCGGTGGCACCGCCGATACCCGCGTCGACTTCGTCGAAGACCAGGACGGGAGTGCGGTCGGCGTCGGCCAGCGCCAGGCGGACGGCCAGCGCAACCCGGCTGCGCTCACCACCAGATGCCGCCTTGCCCAGGGGCAGCGTCGGCTCGCCGGGATTGGCCGCGAGCCCGAACACCACGCGGTCGGCACCATGCTGCGCCGGTGCGGTGGCCTCGAC
>DATLGM010000336.1:0-4688 GCA_035540515.1 Egibacteraceae bacterium
CTGGCACCCCGCACGGCGCGTGCCCCGGCCGCGCAAGCCGGTCGCGGCAGCGCGCCGGGCACCCCCCACCTGCCGTCGTCGCGCGTGGTCCTGGCATCTTGTGGCCATGGGTCTCCGACAGGACACGACGATCGCCACCATGCCGCGGCGGCTTCGCCGGCGTTGTGGCTGGTGCGGCGTAGAGCTGCGCGGCTGGCAGGTCCACACGTGCAGGTCGTGCAGGACGGCGAGCAACCGCGGTGGCACGACGACGGTAATGCGCCGGTCCCGCTGGGAGGCCGCCACCGACCGTTGGAGGTGGAAGCGGCGTTCACCCAACCGAGGCGGCGGGTGACACGGACGCGGCTCGGGCGCACCGTTGAAGTGCTCGCGCCGGTTGAAGTGCACCCTCGCGACGGCGTGCTGGCGCAGAACCACGGTGGTCGCCGACCGGATCGGCTGAGGCTTCTGTGGCCGCCGAGACAGCGGGCGTGCGCACCGATGCGGCTGCCGCCGTTTGCTGGCGACATGACTACGCGGCCATGCCCGGATCAGCAACGGCTGTACGTCGCATCGGCCTTCGACTGCTCGACGGACGACCAGATCACCTCTCCGGCGCGGTCCCAGGTGGGTTGGTCGCAGTCCGATCGCGCAGGCGACGCGTTGTGACGCCGTGTGCGCTAGGTGGATGTGCGCCGTGAGGCGGGTCATACCGCTTGCGGACAGCCACGCCGAGGCTGCCGCGGCGGCTTCGCTCGCGATGCCCCGACCCTGCCACTCAACCCCAACAAGCCATGCGAGCTGTGCGAACTCGCCGGTCACGGTTGCCTGCACGAAACCGACGGCGACGTCACCGAGGCGGACGACCCAGTTGTGCCAGACCTCGCCTGAGCCAGGCCCCACAATCTGTGCCCGGTAACGGGCTCGCAGTTGCTCTCGGCTGGGGGCCGCCCCACCGGTGAACTCGTAAAGTTCAGCGGACGAGAGCACTCCGTGCATCTCGTCCGCGTCGGTCTCCTGCAGCGGCGTAAGGGTCAGTCGCCGCGTCCGCAAGACCGTGATGGCCGCATGCGTCACGGGCTCACGGGCGGAGCCTGCGCGCCCGGACGGATCAAAGCTATAAGCCGGGCGCCGCACAGCCGACAGTCGCCCGAATGGGGCGACTCACTCCGGTTCGGAGCGGGCTTCTTGGTGGCCTTGATCACCGGTTTCCGGTCCGTCCCGCGTGGCGTCAGGTGGCAGTGCCGACGTGCTCAACACGCCAGCGGCGTGGATAGTCCAGCTTCTCTACGGAGTAGCCGAGTCTGCGCAACCGCGGCCCCACGACGGCGCGCATCGCGTTGTTCAAGTCGTGCTTGTGTGCTCTGGGGACGCCTGGCAACGCGCCCAGGCTGTCGAGTTCACCGATCCACGGCTCGGCACGCATCAGGGCGCCGATCAGAGCCTCCCCGAGTTCGAGCAGCTCGACCAATGGCTCGTTGTTTGGGAAGTCCGGCGGCGCTTCCATGGCGCCACCGTACAAGGGCCACCGGCTTCCCGGCTGTGCAGTCCACCGGCACGATGCCCGGTTGCGCGCGCTCATGTTCGAGCCCCTGGTCCCCTGCCGCGGCTGTGAGCAGCCCGCGCACACCGGTGAACTGAGGCGTCAACCGCATTCCTCAGGTGCCGTCCGCGTCTCGGCACGCGCGCCGGCATGCGTATGCGCCCACCGACGCCACCGACGGAGCAGGCCCCGCCCGACAGGACGACACGCGCCGTCGACCTCAGCGCGCCGCTCGCCAGCAGGTCCCGGGCAGCGGGCCGAAGGCGCCGTTGCCTCCCGATGTTTGACGTGGCGTGACGGCGGCGGACGGTGCAGCACCAATTCCTCGCGGGCGTGCGCCCCGGACCGCCACACGCCGCCCCCGCCGCACGCACACCGGAACAGAAGGTCCACCGCGTACCCGTGGTTGACCATGGAGCGCACCTGAGTCGGCTCGATGAGCACCCGCTCGGCCACCACAGGACAGTCGACGGCGAACACCGATCTCCCTTCCTCCACCGAACCACGGCCGGTCGGTTCCGACCTCGCGCCCCTGAATCAATCGCGAGCGTGCCATCGCCTCCAGCGACGAGATTCGATTGCACATATCGGCCAACGCGATGGCCGCGAATCCGGCGAGCCACCGCGGGTGCCTGACTGCGGGCGGCCCCGCCGTCCCGCAGTGCCACGTCGCGCGCGTCAAACTGTGGGCGAATGACGACCTACTCGCTTGACCCCATCACGTCGGCGGCGTTCTCGCTGCACGGCCGCCCCGGTGCGTACGCGCTCCTCATCGGGTCGGGAGTCTCGAGCGGCGCCGGCGTCCCGACCGGATGGCAGATAGTCGAGCGCCTCATCGCAGAAGTCGCGCGGGCTCAGGGACACGACGCCGGCGCGGACGCGTTTGGGTGGTACCAGACGACGACCGGTCAACAACCGACGTACTCGGGGCTCGTGGCGGCGCTGGGGCTGACGAACGCGGAACGGCAGGCGCTCGTGACGCGGCTTATCGAGGGCCACGACGGTCCCCGCCGCCCATCGCCGGCCCACCATGCGGTTGCGCGGCTCGTCGCGGGCGGGTGGGTGCAAGTCGTCCTCACGACCAACTTCGACCGACTTCTTGAAAACGCGCTCGTCGAGGCCGGCGTGGACGCGACGATCCTCGCGACCCCGGATGCCGTTGCGGGCTCGCTGCCGCTCGCGCACGCCGGGCCGGTGGTCGTCAAGCTCCACGGCGACCAGCGCGACCCCCTCATCTTGAACACCGAGGTCGAGCTTGAGTCGTACCCACCGTCCGTCGACGCCCTCCTGGACCGCGTCTTCGACGAGTACGGACTTGTCGTCTGCGGGTGGTCAGCAGACCACGACACAGCACTGCGCGCTGCGCTCGAGCGTTCCCGCAACCGCCGGTTCACGACCTTCTGGACCAGTCGCGGCGACCTCACGGGCACGGCCCGGCGCCTTACGCTGCTGCGTGAGGCCGAGGTCGTAGAACACGTCGACGCGGACACGTTCTTCGGCCGCCTGGCCGACGCGTGCGAGGCGCTCGCGGCGGCGCACAGACCGCACCCCCTCACCGTGTCGACGGCCGTGAGCATCGCGAAGCGCGAGCTGGCGGGCTCGCCTGTCGCAATCCCGCTCCACGACACGATCCGCTCGGAAATCGAGCGCGTCCGGAGCCTCGACGTACTGTCCGCTGACCCCCGCAACCCCGGCAACGACCAGGTCGAGGTGGTGCGTCGTGCGGTGGGCGAGTGCGAGCTCCTGGTCGCGCTCGTCGCAACCGCTGCCTACTGGGGGCGGTCGGACACCGACCGCTGGTGGACTGCTGAGATCGTCCGAATGGCACGGCGACCGCTGATGTCAGGGCAGCTCAACGTGATCGACCGTCCGCGGATCCCGGCGTTCTTCATGGCGTGGGCGGCGGGGACGGCGGCCGTGGCCGCCGCACGCGACGATCTCCTTGCGACCCTTCTCGCGCTCGAGGAGGTGGCGGACCCCGGACGTAGTAAAGGCGTTCCGGCGGTGTTCGCCGCGTCCGCCGACGCACTGCACGTCGGCGACGAGGTGGGCGTTGTGTACCGGGTCCTCCGCCCGGTCTTCGTGGAGCAGCTCGCACTGGGCAAGGACGCGTTCGTCGACGCGTGGGAACGGTGGCAGTACCTGCTCCTGTTGGCGGCCTTCGACGTGCGCCAACGCCGCCAGGCATGGCTACAGGCGCCACGTGCGGCTATACGCGTCGACGGCTCTGATCCCGCCGTGCCAGTGCCCGACCAGTGGGTCCGCACAGAACTCGGCCGCCTCGGCGAGGAGCATCCCCTCTTTCGCGCCGGGTACTTCCAGGGCGGCGCCGACGCCGTTACGGCTTCTCTTGATGAGCTTGCGCAGAGGCTCTCGAACGAGAGTGAGCAAGCCGACTGGCGCATCATCGAAGGGACCGGCGGAGGGCTCCTGCCGTCGGGGCGGCACTTTCCCGGCCACTTCACCGACGACGCGGACGACGTCTTCGGACCGTGAGCCGCCGCACGAGTCGATGCGCGGCGGCGGTGCCGACGCCGAGCCGCTAACTTCCCCAGACGTGTCCCGTGGCGAAGCATGAGGGCCGCACGCGAGAGCGTCCGGCGGTGAAGGGATGGCAATGGTTCAAGCTTCCGAGGTCGCGAAGATCCGCCGACGTTGGCGAGAGCAGGGAAGGCCGCCATGCGACCATCCACGAACGGACAGGGAGTACGACCTCGGCGGCGACTCCGGCGACCGCGCGTGCCTCGACTGCGGTGACACGTGGCCGCGGATGCGCGAGCCTGAGCCAGGTCGCCCCCCCAAAGGGTGGTAGGGCTAGGGGTGCAACAGTCGGTGGAACCGCTCGGCGTACGGTGAGGCAAGCCCTGCTCGACACGCAGTGGTCCAGTTGTACCTAATGGGCTTGTGCAGGTCGCGTTCGGGGCGGATCTGCGTCCGGTACACGCGAAGGAGCGTCACCTTGTCCAGCACGGCGTCGGTTATGTCGATGTCGTCCTGCGCTAGGTCCGCGCCGACTCGAAGGCTAAAGAGCATGCTGTCGTCCACGGATTGGGCGTAGCCGCCGTGGACACTGGTGTCGTCCCAGAACAGGGTGCAACCGAGTTTGCGGGCGGCCGTGTGGACCGCGAGGTGGTCAGGGTGTGTGCTCACCGCCGCGGGAGCGAGC
>DATLGM010000337.1:0-7635 GCA_035540515.1 Egibacteraceae bacterium
CGTGTCATTCGACCCCCGGGAACAGCAGAAGAGGCCGCTTTCGCGGCTTTTTTCTCTCCACGTCGGTCGCGCCGGCGCCGTCGCCCTCGTCGGCTGCGGTCTCCTCGGCCGCCCCGTCGAGTTCGAGGTTGTCCTCGTCGAAGTGCACGGCGCCCCACGTCTCCCACGCGGTGCCGTCGAGGGCGACGGCGCCGGACAGCACCCACTCCGCGGGGATGGGAGCGCGGGCAATCTGGTTGGCGAACCAGTCCGCGTCGACCCGCACATCCTCGCCGTCGACCTCGTAGTTGAAGCCCTCTTCGAGGACCTTGACCAAGGCGAGGAACAGGTCGTCGACGCGCTTGTACATCTGCTCCCGGTCAAGCAGGTCGACGCGGACGCCGATGCTCTCCAACTGCGCGTCGGTCAACTTCCGCAGCCTCTTGCTCCACGACTTGACCTCGCCGTTGTGCTTCTCGCGCGTGCCGTTGATGAACATGCCGACGAGCAGCGACTCCACGGAAAGCGCCCGAGGCCGGCCGGTGCTGTGGTCGAGTTTGGAGCGCAGCGGCTCAAGGACTCGCGACCTGTGCACGAACTCGCGGGCCACGCGCAGTTCGGTCGCCTCCGACAGCGTGTAGGTGTCGGTGCCGGCGCGGGCGAGTCCCTTGACGCGAGCGAGGTATCCGGCCATCGCCGAGTTCTTCGCGCGTTCGTTGCGACGACGCGCGGCGCGGTTGACCGGCGGCTCGTGCTCGACGTAGCGCGTATCCGACAGCACGCGGTTGCGGCGCCGCTCGTCGGGGGTGACGACGCGGTTGAGAGGACGCATCAAGATTCGCTCACCGCCCCCAGCACCGTCGGGCCCCTCAGCGCGCGACGTGATGCGCTGACCGACACGAGCGGCACGAACGGCATCAGGTCCTGCAGGGTCTTCATGTGCTCCATGCCGGCCGCCTGCGTCAGCAGCGGTAGCGGCGTCCCCATGGCGAGGTGGCGGACCAGCCACGTGCTGCGGAACCGGTACCCGTTGAACCTGGGCGCGCCGGGAGGCTCGCCGAGGCGGTCGAGCACCCCGGACATCCTGCTGTTCTGGTTCACGGCCCGACCGGAGATGAGGTAGCGGTCACCCCGGCGGCGAGCGACGAGGACCACTTCCCAAAGCCGGTCCTCCCACTCGGCCAGCACCGGCACGGTGCGCGGCGACGGCGCGCCGACGGTGACCAGTACGACGCCGTCCTCCCGACGGACGTCAGCGGGGCGTATGACGGGGTACCAGTGCCCGTCGAGGCCGGCCCCCGCCCCGGCGGCTGTCATGGTCGACAGCGCCTGTCGCTGCTCGACGGTGGGCATGGACTGTGCGACCCGCCACAGTGCTTCCGTCTCGTCGCTGGTGTACGGCGGCGACACGTCTGGCAAGGGCGTGCGGACGCGAGGGCGGGGCCACGGCGCGTCCACGGTGAGGACCCGGCCGAGGTACGCGAGGTGCGAGACGTAAGTCGAACGCGACCGGCTCTTGGCGAAGCACTCGGCGACGAACTCGTCGCAGTTGTGCGGGTCGAGGACCGCCTCCACGTCGAGCGGGATGCCCTTGCCCAGCGACCACTCCGCGATGCGTGCCAGCAGCCGAGCCCACCTCGTCGCGGTGTGCATGTCCTGCGGGTCGGTCTGCATGACCAGGGGCATGACGAAGCCGCGCAGCGTGCGGTTCCACAAGGCTGTGTCCACCACATGGGGGGCGGGGGCGTACTCGTCGAGTCGGTGCATGAGCGCGTCGGTGACGGCCATCTCGGGGTCTCCAGTCGGCAGAATGTGTCCTACCGGCTTTGCGCCTGGCCCCTTCCCAGTCACTCTGATACTCACCCTGCGCACCCCCTTCCCGCCCCTCGTCCCGCGCGGCCAGGATGAGGTCGTCGCATGCGCTGGCGGGTGTGCCTCCCGCCGCCGCTCGGGGGAGACTCCGCACGCCAGGCGAGTAACTGTGCAAGGCTGCTGCCAGCGGAAACACCGCTAACAGGAGGGCACGCGGCATGCGCCCCGATATGGAGGCAGCGAAAAGCACGCACGGCGGCGACTGTTCGCGAGCGGTGCGTGGCGTTGTGTGTCCTGTACAGCATCCCCGCTGCCTCCGACGCAGGCCAAAGCCCGCCGGGCAGACGAGTACAGTATCACTTGATACTCAGTTTGTGAACCCCTTTTTCCGGGCGGCGCGGAACCGCTGATGCCGCCGACCGCCTACGACCTCGCACGCGCAGAGTTCCTTGAGAACGCCGCGCGCATCTTCGCCGCAGAGGGGTGGGGCGTGACCACTCGCGAACTCGCCAGGCGCTGCCACGTGTCCCTGACGACCATCAACACCGCCTTCACGGAACACGAGGGCGAGTCGCAGCACGAGACGGAGTACGTGCCCGGCAAGGACGGCCTCATCACCGCGGTCGTCGCCTGGGCCGTCGGGCGCTGGCACGACGAGCTCGGCCCCGTGGTCTCACGATCCGCAGGAGAGCCTGCCCCGGACCGTGTCGCCGCCGCATTCGACCGCCTGGCGGAAGCGGTTGCCGAGGACCCGGCGCCGTTCGCCCTGCTCGTTCGGGCACTCGACCTTCGGATGACGCACCCGGAAGAACGCGACCAGCAGCACCCCGGCAAGCGCGCCGCCATCCGGCACCGCGCCAAGGCCGCGAAGCTGCTCGAAGACCTCATGGCTCCACCTGTTGCCGCACGGCTGGGGCAGACCCGACGGGAGAAGGTCGCAGACGAGCTCGCGTCGCTGATGCTGTGCGCCGGCTACGCCGGCGTCGCCGGTCGACCGCAGGACGCGGTCACGCTTCGCGACGCCGCGCTGCTGCTCATGGCCGACCGCCTGGAAGGGTGACGGCGCCGGGGGCTGGCCTGCTGGAGTGGGGAGGGTCCTGACATGTTGTCTTGGACGCAGCCGCCACCGACGGAGCCCGCACAATGACTGCCACGATGACCCACGACGACGCCCCGACAGACTTCCGGCCCCGGCAGGGCAAGCTCGCCCGCATCGACCACCCCAACGTCACCGAGGAGATGGTCCTCGGCTCCGAGCAGCTCCGCTCGGCGCCCTTCCCCATCCCGCTGCACATGCGGCTGACGCACCCGGTGACGCCGGCCGACTGGTGCGTCACCGCCAAGCTCTCGCGCGACCGCACCATTGAGGTCATCGCCCTGACGCGCTGCGCGTGCCCGGAGCCAGACCGCCTTGCACGAGCCCAGAAGTTCACCGACGAGATGCGCGCGCAGTCGCCGCTGTACCAGCGGCTGACAGCCGCAGACGTGATGGAGGCCGCCGACAACGCCTACCGCGCCTTCTACCACGACCAGGAGCCGCACGTCGTCGAGCGCACCGTCCGCAGCACCCTCGCCCGCGCCGGCGTCGGCGCCGTCGTCACGCTGCTGCTGCGACCCAGCGAGTCCTTCGAGGGCCGGTGGCACGTCAAGGCGGCCAACGACCTGGCGACCGGCGACATCGTTTCGATTGACAGCGGCCACGGCTGGTTCGGTGCCGGCCTCGTCGAACGGCGCGACGGCGACAAGCTGGTCGTAGCCATCCGCTCGCTCGATGAGCTGCCGGCCGAGCGCGACGAGGTTCGCCTGGCCGAGTTCGCCGCCTGGCGCGCCGAGCAGGGCCGCCGCTGGGACCAGCAGTACGGCGGCACCGGGGCGCACTGACCGCCGCTTGCCGGTACCGTTGTAGGCAGTCAGTAGACAGTGGGAGGTGGCGTCATGGCAGGTGCACCAGACCTCGCATCCCGTGGTACGCCGCGTGAGGTGATGGCACGGCACCGCGATGTCGTCGAGCGGCTGGCGAAGCGGCACGGCCTGTCGCACGTGCGCGTCACCGATGGCGGGCTGGTTCTCGTCACGGCCGACAGCCAGGACGTCAGCTACGCCACGCTGTCGCGGTTCGAGGAAGACCTCGCCCACGCGCTCGACGTCGACGTCGAGGCGTACACCGACGACGTGCTGACCAACCCAGGCCACACCGAGGCGCTGGACACCGCGCAGCCCCTGTGACGCGACTGTCACCACGGGAACTGCTGCTGCGGCTCACGGTCACGCACGCGCACCTCGACCGACTCGCAGCGGACCACGACCTGCACGACCCCGACGACTTCCGCGTCGTGTACGAGGTCGTCCTCGGACTCGTGTTCGCCGGCAACCTCGCCCGCGAGTTCGAGCAGGCCAACCCCGAGTTCGCCGGCGCGTTCCCCGATGTCATCCGAGTGCGCGACAAGCTGGCGCACCTGCGGTCGTACGACGACATCAGCGTCTGGCGGGTGTCGTCGTCGGTCGACACGGTGCTGGCGTCTGCAGCCGAGCGGGCTCAGGCACTTCTTGCACGGCTCCGACCGGCATGACGCATCCCCGCCGCCAAGGGCAAGCCGTGGCGCAGGCTCATCGCGAACGCGCCGGCGAAGCCGAAGCGCCATCGCCGCGACCTGTACGCCGGGCCGCGAGCGGCTTAGCACGCTGGATAGGCGCGCTCCTGTTCGCGGCGACCGGCCGCAGGAAAGCCTCCGCACCGGGAGCCCGCCGCCGACCGCTGGTGTCCACTTAAACATGCCTAGTAATACAAATAGTCATTGACGCGCCTGTCTCACCGAGAGCAACCTCGCACAACGCCAGACACGCTGGTGCAGCGGACGGGGGTAACCATGAATGCATGGCGAATAGCACTGGCGCTGGTTTTTGCTGCCGCCACCTCAACGGCAGTCGACACGCCCCCAGAAGCGCCGGCAGGCGAGACGATCCTCGCGAGCGATGTTTCCGCAGCATCGGACGTCGGTGAGATCGCTTTGGCAGGCGCGAGGAACGACCCTCGATTCAGCCGTCCCGTGGATCTGGTTATCGAAACCAGGGAGCAGTGGGCGCAGCATCAGGAAGAAGCGAGACGGTCACCGATGGCCTTCGACGGCATGACGATCGGCGTAGTCATCCCGTCCGACGCGACAGGTCCCGAAGCGGGGCGTGCGATGGCCAATAGAGACGCCGCACGCATGGCTGCACAAAGCAACGAGGTTGCCGCAGCAGCCCCGGAATGCGCTGTCGACCGCGGGAGCCCCGATACAGACGTCGGCGTGTTCCTCGCGTGTGAGGGCCGCGAGCCGGACTCCTACTTTGTGCGCCTGCCAGGCCCGATGACGCCGGAGCTTGCATCTGGGTCGCCGGGGCAACAGGTACGAGCCCGCCTGCGGGTGCTCCTCTCTCCGCCGCCCGAGCCGTACCGCAACGCGGGTTACTACTCGGTTCTCGCAGGCGCCCCAGAATCCATACAGGCTGTGACACTTGAAGGCAGCCACCTGACCGTCTCGTTCTCCGACGACATCAACCACCTGGGGGTCCACGAGCTGGCTGCCGGGACGGTGCTCGTCGACCAGGTGCTGGCGACTGCGCTTTCGGTGGACGCAGTCCAGAGCGTCCAGCTAACGCTCGGCGGAGATTGCGAAGCGTTTTGGGCGGCACTTGAAGGGTCCGGTTGCCACACGTTGACTCGCGATGACCTGCAGGAGCGTGATTAGCATGACCCGCCTCAAGATTTCCCGCGCCATCGCCGTCATAGTCGCGGCTCTGTCGGCTTTGGTGATCGTGTCAGGTGCCGCCCTCGCCGACACCACGTACGTCCCGAGTACGGACAACAACCAGAAGGTCTACCTGTCACAGTCGTGCCACGACGCGGGAACCGGCTCGTGTCACACGAACTACGGCTGTGACAACATGAGCGAGAACTACCGCTCCGACGTCTTGTCCAAGCAGGCGTTGGGCGATGGGCGCATCCTTGAAGATGGGCTGCTCGACCGGCAGTACATCGTTCGTGTCGGCAACGGCCTAATGCGCGAGAACATAAACAGTTCCAACTCCTGGAATGCCAAGATGCACATACCGCTACATTCGAATGCGAAAAACGCGCAATGCGATTCGCCGGTCGGGTCGGATGCCTACGGCGGGACCATGACATTCCACGCCAGCTCTAACGGGCAGCAACTTGCTGCACAACTGAAGTACACCATGCAGAACGTGAGCCCAGGCACCAACGACCAAGTGTCGAGCCGCACCGACTTGGACGAACTCACGGATACAGGCGCGGTCGCCGCCTACCTGGAGTCTGAGTACCACACTTGGAACAAGGGCGTCGACTTCCTCAGGGCGTCTGTTGACTGGGCCTGGAGAATCGGGTACGCGGTCGACCGTTGCCGCGGGTACCCGCGCAGCGGTCAGGGCACGACCGGTACGAAACAGTGCTCCTGGTAGTGTCGAGGAACCGACTCGCCCTTCTGGTTCTACCCGTGTGCTTCGTGGTCGCCGCGGCGGCATGCACAGACACGGACGAGGGCGCACCCGCTGCTAGCGGGTCGTCGCCCCGTCCAACCGACGCTGCAACCGAGGCGTCGCGGGTCGTCCTAGAGGACGACTGGGGCTGCCAGACCGATCCGGCGCGTCTGTTCGACGCCGCCCTGAACGACGACCGTGCGCGGGCGGCGGAACTGATGAGCCGGTGCATAGAGGACCCTGCGACGACCCGGCAGGATGATGTCGCTCTGCATCGCGCCGCCCAGAGCGGGAGTCTTTCTGTCGCACGGCTGCTGATCAGCAGCGGAGCCGATGTCGAGTACGAGGACGCGGGTGGCGATAACGCCCTCACTTGGGCGGCAACGCCGGCGGCGTACATGACGGCGCGCCACGACCGCCGCAAGGCGGACATCACCCGTGCGTTGATCGATGCGGGGGCGGACCCGAACGCCCCCGGCCGGGGTGGCGTCGCAGCGATACATCAAGCGGCCAGCGGCGACTTCTTGCTCACTCTTGCCGTACTTGTCGACGCGGGTGCGGACGTGGACGCCAGGACGTCTAAGGGCATCACCCCGTTAATGGTTGCAGCTTCTCAGGGCCATACCAGGACCGCTAGACGACTCCTTGAACTGGGCGCTTCGATCAAGACGCGGGACAAGTCGGGGCAGAACGCCGTGGACAAGGCTCAGGCTGGTGGCCACGAGGCCTTAGCGGCGGTTCTTCGCGAAGGATGAGCGTCTCGTTTCGACCCGCGCTGCGGGTTCGCCGTGCGCGTGCGGCGGTCTTGTGCCCCACGCCGCGGCGAACGGCGGCCGGTGCATGCTGTGCGGGAGGGGCTGCCGCGCAAGTTGTCTACCGTCTGTTGACATAGGCGCCGGGACGCGTGGGACGTCTAATCCTTGTAGACCCGGTTCGGGGGTTCTCATCGCAGAACCCCCCAACCCGGGCTACAGACGTAGACAGGAGAGCCGACAGCATGACCGGGCAGTCGTGGTCGTGGGGTCGTCGCCCGTGCTGCCCGCCGCACGACAGGCACCGCCAGCGTCCGACGAGGACGAGCAGCGGCTTGCCGGGCCGTCCACGTCACCTCGGTGCGAAACGACGCCGCCGTCCTGCGCCACGACCACCCGAAGTATGAGTCCCCGGTAGTGGTGGGATTTCGGGGCGGTAGAGGTTCCGGGAGGAAGGTGGGCCACCGGTAGATCCTCGGCGTGTCCCTAACAAAGACGCGCATGAGAGGTGTTCTTCCGATGGCCCTTGATCAGTCTGCCCTGTCCGAACTGCTCGATGCGATACGCGCTGGCGGTGAGATCGATGTGATCCGCACCGCGGTGCAGGTGATGC
>DATLGM010000338.1:0-7620 GCA_035540515.1 Egibacteraceae bacterium
GCGGCAAGGTGACCGCGACGGACAACACCACGGGCGTGCCCAACGTGTGCGTCAGTGCCTGGAGCGGGGCGACACAGGTGGGATCGGCCACCACCCGCAGTGACGGGACCTACACGCTGTACACGGCTGCCGGCAGCTACACCCTGAAGTTCATCCACTGCGTGGCCCAGCCCGTCTACAAGGACCAGTGGTTCAACGGTGCCACCCAGCAGTCGTCGGCGACGGCCGTGACGGTGGTGGACAAGACCATCACCTCCGGGCGCAACGTGACCCTCCAGACAGGGTTCGTCACGACCCCGCCGGTCGCGACCACGACCACGGGCGGCAGCTCCGCGACGACGACGGTGGACCCCCGCACCGGTGAGTCCACGACGACCATGCCGACCGGCGAGAAGACCTCGGTGACCTACTCGTACGTGCCGACGTGTGCCTCCGGCACGCCGACCGGCCCGTACACGCTGCACCACAACGGCAAGAGCTGGACGATGACCGGCCCGGTCAACGGGGCGTACTCGCACACCATCTCGTCGGTCGACGTGTCGACCGGCCCGGTGACCGTGAAGTTCAAGTGCGGCACCACTGACGTCGAGCGCACGCTGGGCACCATCCAGCTGTACGACCCCAGCGGTGACGTCACGAACGCGAACACGGGTGCGGCCGTCATGGACGCGACGGTGACCCTGTACCGGGTACCCGGCTGGGAGCCGAAGACCTCGTCCACGGACACGCGGGCGAACACCTGCCAGTCGCACTACTCCAAGAGCGCGACGACCCCGTGGAACCAAGCGGTCACCGCGGACAACTTGAAAAAGGCCGAGATGGCGGACCCCCTGTCCGGCATGATCTCGCCCGCTCTCAACCCGCAAAAGACCAACGGGAAGGGTCGCTACGGGTGGGACGTCGCCATGGGCTGCTGGTTCGTGACGGTGTCCAAGGCCGGCTACCACGACTACACCAGCCCGCTGGTGGGCGTGCCGCCGGAGGTCACTGACCTCGACGTGGCGCTCAAGCCGATCATGAAGAGCTCGGCGCTGACCGCTGCGGTCAAGCCGGCGAAGGTGGTGTTCGGCAAGTCGACGACGGTGTCGGGCAAGCTGACCGACAAGGCGTCGGGTGCCGCGCTGAGCGGCCGCAGCGTCGTCATCCAGCGACGGACCATGACGGCGAAGAAGACGTGGTCGGCGTGGTCCAACGCTGCCACGGTGACCACCACCGCGACGGGTGCCTACACCGCGACGCACAAGCCGACGAAGAACACGCAGCTGCGTGCGACCTTCGCCGACTCGGCGGACTACGTCGGCTCGATGTCGGTCTCCAGGGCTGTCAACGTCGCCCCGGCGATCACGGCGAAGCTGTCGGCGACGTCGATCAAGACGGGCAAGTCCGCGGCATTCACCGGAAAGGTGGCGCCGAAGATGAAGGGCAAGGCGGTCTTCCTCCAGCAGAAGGTCGGCCGCAAGTGGAAGGACGTGGGGACCACGAAGCTGACGCGCAAGAGCACGTTCGCCTTCACCGTCAA
The DNA here is from genome assembly GCA_035540515.1 of Egibacteraceae bacterium. Classification (GTDB taxonomy): domain Bacteria; phylum Actinomycetota; class Nitriliruptoria; order Euzebyales; family Egibacteraceae; genus WHTG01. The sequence continues at coordinate 1,520 of DATLGM010000338.1, forward strand.
GCCCGCCAAGAAGGGCACCTACGTCTACCGGCTCCGCGTGCCGGCGTACGCGCCGTACATCGCGAGCCTGGGCAAGCCGCTGACCTTGAAGGCGACGTAGGCGCCCCGCATGACCAAGGAGGCCCCGGGCGATGCCCGGGGCCTCCTGCCGTCAGCGGCAGGAGCGGCAGATGCCGAAGATGTCGGCCCGGTGTCCGGTCACCTCGAAGCCGTGCCGATCCGCGGCGTCGTGCACCCAGGCCTCGACCTCGTCAGCCGACAGCTCCTCGACGCGGTTGCACCGCTCGCAGACCAAGTGGTGATGGTGGACGTCGCCGCACCGACGGAATGCCTGCTCGCCCTCGCGGCTGAACGTGTCCAGCAAGCCGGCGTCGGCCAGCGCGGTCAGCGTCCGGTAGACCGTGGTCAAGCCGATGGCGTCACCCGATCGCCGCAGCTCGGCGTGCAGCTCCTGTGCGGTGACGGCGTCGGGCCGGTCGCGCAGCGACGCCAGGACGCTGAGCCGCTGCCGGGTGGGGCGCAGCCCGGCGTCGCGCAGCGCCTGGTGGGCGCTCATCGCTCGGCCAGCCGGGGGGTCTGTCGCCGGGCCCGCCGGCGCAGTGTGCCGACCACCGAGGCGATGACGTAACAGACGATCGCCGTGAGGACGATCGAAGACCCCGGCGTCGCGTCGCCGTAGTACGCCAGCAGCAGCCCGACCACCGCGCTGCCTCCGCCGATTGCCGCCGCGATCGCCATGGTCTGGCGGTAGCTGGCCGCCACCTGTGCGGCCGCCGCGACTGGGACGATCATCATGGCGGAGACCAGCAGCAGTCCGATGGCGTACATCCCCCCGACGACCGTCAGGGCCACCACCAGCGTCAGCGTGAGCACCAGTGCGTTGGTCGGCACCCCGCTCACGCGTGCGGCCTCCTCGTCGAATGCGATGGAGACCAGCGGTCCGTACAGCACCAGGACGATCACCAAGACGACCAGCGCCAGCCCGACCACGGCGGCCACGGACTCCCACGTCAGGTTCAGGGGGCTGCCGAACAGAAAGCCGAGGACGGTGTTGACGCCGCTGCCCGAGCGGGCGGCGAACAGGTAGCCCAGCGCGATGCCGCCGTAGAAGATCAGGGCGAGCGACAGGTCGCCGGCCAAGCCGCTGCGCTGCAGCCGGAACAGCACGAAGGCGGCGATCACGGTGAAGACCAGTGCGCCGAGCAGCGGGGCGGCGCCGATGAGGAACGCCAGACCCACGCCGGCGAAGGCGACGTGGCCCATGCCGTCGCCGGTCAGGCTCTGGTGACGCTGGACGACGAACGCGCCGACCAGCGGGGCGACGGTGCAGACGACGACGCAGGCGACGAGCGCCTTCTGCATGAAACCCAGGGCGAGGACGTCCGTCACGGGCGCGTCTTGGTGGGCGTCGGGTGGTGGTGGCCCTCGACGGGCGCATCGACGAGATGGCCGGCCGTGACCTCGACGACGTGATGGGCCAGGCCGCTGAAGCCTTCCGGATCGTGGCTGATGTAGGCCACGGCGACCCGCTCGACGCGCACCAGGTGCTCCAGCGATTCGCGCAAGACGTGCCGCGCGGCGGCGTCCACGCCCGTGGTCGGCTCGTCGAGCACGAGCAGTCGCGGCTCGGTGACCAGCGCGCGCGCGATGAGCGCCCGCTGCTGCTGGCCGCCCGACAGGCGGTTGATCGGTGCCGAGCGGGTGTCGGCCAATCCCATCACGTCGACGACGTGCTCGATGCGGCGGCGGTGGTGAGCTTTCGGCCTGCGGAACAGCCCAAGGTGGCCGGCCAGCCCCGTGCGGATGACCTCGTCGACGCTGACGGGCAAGGTGGGCCGGGCGGCGGCGCGCTGCGGGACGTAGCCCACCTTGTGCCAGTCGTGGAACTTCTCGACCGGCTCGCCGAACAGCCGGATGGTCCCATACGTCGCGTGTAGCAGGCCGATGCCCAGCTTCATCAGCGTGGTCTTCCCGGCCCCGTTCGCCCCAACGACGGCGTAGAACTCACCCGGGTAGATCCGCAGCGACACCTCCCGAAGGACTGGGGTGCGACCGTAGCCGAAGGTGACCTGGTCGAACTCCAGCGCCGGCGCCTCGCTCATCCCCCGCATCCTGCCGCTTCGGCAACGGCCTCCGCTTGCTCGCGCAGCAAATCCGGGAACCCCCGTGCGGCCTGTGCCTCATCGACGATGTCCAGCGAGTAGATCTCGATCAGCTCCACGCCCGCCTCCGCCGCTACCGCTTCGGCGTCGCGCCGGCCTTCCACGGGTTCGGTGAGCACCGCGGGCAGCCCGTGCTCGCGGATCTCCTCGGCGAGTTCCGCGATGGCGCGCGGGGACGCTTCGCTGTGACCGCCCGCTCCTGAGATCCCGTGCTGCTCGAGGTCATGGGGCTCGAGAAGGTAGGCGTACGCCTCGTGGCTGACGATCACCTCGTCGTGGCGGCAGCCGGTGAGCAGCGCGTCCACCTGGCCGGCGAGGGCGTCAAGCTCCTGTGCGGTCTGCTCGGCGTTGGCGCGGTAGTCGTCGGCGCGGTCCGGGTCTGCCTCCGCGAAGGCCGCGCCGGCGGCCTCGGCGAGTTGTGCCAGCAACCGCGCGTCGAACCACAGATGGGGGTCCACGGACCCTTCCTCGCCGGCGTGATCGTCGGCCTCGTCGTCGTGGGAGTGGCCGTGGTCGTCCTCGTCATCGTGCGCGTGCCCGTCGTACGTGCGCAACGCGTCCCCGCCGAGCACCTCGGCGGCGTCGACGACCACACCCCCGGCGTCGCCGACGGCGGTCTCGACTTGTGGCTGGAAGTCGATGTCGCCGAGGTAGGCGACCACGTCGGCCTGCTCCACAGCAGCGCGCTGGGACGGCGTGAGCTCCATGTCATGAGGATCCTGGCCGGCGGCGGCGAGCCACTGCACGTCGGCGGCCGGCGCGACCTGCTCGAGCACCCACGCCAGCGGGTAGACCGTGGCGACGGCCTGCAGTGGCGGCACCGGTTCGGTCGGTGCGGCGGCGGGTTCCTCGGTCGCGGGGCCCGCGGGAGGTGATGCCTCCTGCTGGTCAGCAGCCTCGGTGGTCGGCTGTCCTGCGCAGGCGGTCAGCACGATGAGCACGGCGATGGCGATCTTGAACACGACACTCCCGTCGGCGATTCCCAACGGTTCCACCGTAGTCGAAGATGACAACCATTGCCAGCTGTGCCCCGTCAGGCTGCCGTGACTGCGCCTCGCCTGGTGGTGCCGGGCCGCCCGCGCTAGCGCCGGCGCGTGGCCATCGCCGTGGCGCCGAGCGCGGCGCCGAGGAGGCCGGCGATCAGCGCGACCCACACCAGCGGGCCGTTGGACGGCGCCGTGGCCGCGGTCTGCACCTGGTCGTCGGCTGCGACCGCCTCGTCCTCGCCGCTGTCGGCCTGCCCGGCGTCGTCGCCACCCTCGGCCTGGTCGGCGTCGTCGCCGCCGTACCCGTCACCGTGCCCACCTGCGCCGGTCAGGGTCACCGTCGGCGCGGGGTGCTCGAGCTCGTGGGCGTCCTCGCCGTCCTCGGCGACCTCGACCCAGCGCTCCGAGGCGCCGCCCGGGCACTCCTGCACCGCAGGGAAGACCAGCGTCTCACCTTCGCCCGGAGGCAGCTTGACGCTCATGCCGAACTCCTCGAGGTGCTCGTCAGACAGTGAGCCGCCGCTCCAGACGACCTCTTTCACGCCTTCGGTGACCTGGTTGCCGTGCAGCTCCACCGGCTCGTCGTACTCACCGATGACCGTCTCGATCTCCCAGCCGGCGACGACCTGCGGCTTGACTGACACCACGCCGTCGGGGATCTGCACGCGCACCGTTTCGGTGGGCGCGCCGTTGCACCCGTGGGGCACGCGGAACGTCAGCTTGGCGTAAGAGTCCGCCGTCGCCTCGGCGGGATCCACGGTGACGTGCGCCCACGCGGGCGCGGCCACGAGCATCAGGGCCACGAGCAGCGTCAGCACACCGGCGATGCGGCCGGTCAGACGGGTGGCAGCCATGACATCTGGACCTCAGGTCGAAGGGACACTCGTGGAGGAGTGCCCTGCGGGTCGCGGAAAGTTCCACCGCGGCCCTACAAATCCTTCAGGCGGCCCAATCGCAGCGTGACGCCGCTGTCCGCGGCACGGCGGTGCACGTGGAGCCAGACGACGAGGTGGTCGTTGGGGAAGAACTCCTGCCACGCCCGCCCGCGAGGGTCGCGGCCGAGCACCGGCTCCAGCGCGTCGAGCGCCACCTCCAGTGACGCGAGCAGCGAGCCCGCGCCCCCGAGTGCCACGTGCGCCCACAGCGCCCCGTCCAGCGGCGGCCGGTCCCCGTGCGCGCGGGCCAGCACCGTGCGCCAGGCTCGCTTCGCCTCGCGGTCACCCGGACGGGGGCGCACGGGCGACGACGCAGCGAACGCGGCGTGTCCCGGGGGCTCGGTGTCCCGATCGGTTGCCGGCGCGATGCGCACCCCCAGCCCGTCGCCTGCATGGCGCTTGGTGGCCACGACATCGGTGATCTCGTTGAAACCGCGCGCGATCGCGCCGGCATCAGCGAGACCGCGCAGGGTGGTTTCAGCCAGCGTGTCCACGTCGACCCAGTGGTTCGGTCGCAGCGTGAAGTCGAGCCGGACGGCCGGCCCCAGCCGAACGCCCGCGGTTGCCTCGGCGACGCTGCGGCGCCACGCGGCGGTGCCGCTGTGCCGCCCCGCGACGAACACCGTCACCCGTGCCGCGGGGGCTGTTCAGGAAGCACTTTGCCGGCCAGCAGCGACGTGACGGGCACCGACGCAACCGTGCCGTCCCGGCGCTCGATCCGCAGCTCGTCGTCCGTCCAGGCCAGCAGGCGGCCGACCGTGTCCGTGGTCGACGGTTCACCCGGTGCCGCTGACAGCCGCGAGCGGACGCTGACGCGGCGACCGACGTCATCCGGCGTGATGTGAACCTGGAGTCGTGCTTTCACGGGAGGCAGGCTGCCACGAGGTCGGCGACCTCGTCGTCACGGTCGAAGAAGAAGTGGTCGGCGCCGGCCACCACCTTCACCTCGTGCGGCTGCGCGGGCGCCGGGTCGGGAAAGAACTGCTCGTGCTGGCCGACGATGACCACCCGTCGGGCCGGCCATGACCCCACCCGTGCCGGCACGGCCGGCATCGGCAGGCCCTCCATCGGTGCGGTGGGCGGCGCGATCCCGACCCAGTGCGTCACGCGGGGGTCATGCGGCCCGTGCAGTAAGCCGACGAGGGCGCCGAAGCTCCAGCCGACCAGCGCGAGGGGCAGGTGCGCGACGTGAACGGCGTCGACCGCACCAGCCAGGTCAGCCACCGCCGCCGACGGGTCGCCGACGTCCCGCCGGAAGTCGAACCGCAGGGACCGCCACCCGCGCGCGGCCAACCGCTCGGCGACCGTGGCGAGCAGCCAGACGTCCATCGTGCCGCCGAAGGCAGGATGGGGATGGCTGACAACGGCCACGCCGCGCGGCCGCCCGACGGGTTCGCGAAGCCGGCCTCGCACGGTTTGACCGTCACGCGCTGGGAAAGTGCAATCAGTGATCACCGTGTATCGCGGTATCCTGCCGCAAGACCGCCGAGCGACGGCCGCCAGGCCACGAGGAGCACATCGATGACGTACACGATCGCGGAGCCCTGCATCGACGTGAAGGACAAGGCCTGCGTCGAAGAGTGCCCGGTCGACTGCATCTACGAGGGCGAGCGGATGCTGTACATCCAGCCCGACGAGTGCGTGGACTGCGGCGCATGCGAGCCGGCGTGCCCCGTCGAGGCGATCTTCTACGAAGACGACGTGCCCGACGAGTGGCGCGAGTTCACGCCCATCAACGCCGAGTTCTTCAACGACGACGTGACCGGTCTCGGCTCGCCGGGCGGCGCCGCCAAGGTCGGTGCGACCCCCAAGGACCACCCGAAGGTCGCCGCCTGGGCATAGCCGCGGCCTGACGATCACAGCCCCCGTCTCGTACGGGGGCTTTTTCGTGGCCTCACGCCAGGCCGGCGTCCACCGCCGGCGGGAGGATCTCGCCGGCGCGGCCCCGGACGACCGTCGTCGCGATGCCGTCCAGCGGTGTCGGCTCGTCGTTGACGATCGCTAGCGGGACGCCGGCG
>DATLGM010000339.1:0-1664 GCA_035540515.1 Egibacteraceae bacterium
GCCACGGCGAGTTCTTCGTGCGGATCGCCGGCGCCCCGGATGCCCCGGCGGTCGTGCTCATCCACGGCTGGATGTTCCCTGCCGACCTGAACTGGGCGCCGGTGTACGGGCCACTGAGCCGGTCCTACCGCGTCATCGCGCTGGACCTTCGCGGCCACGGCCGAGGCCCCCGCCCGTCCGCACCTTTCCGGCTGGCGCACGCAGCCGACGATGTCGCGGCGCTGCTGCGCCACCTGGGCGCCGCGCCGGCCGTCGCGGTCGGGTACTCCATGGGCGGCCCGGTCGCCCAGCTGCTGTGGCAGCGCCATCCTGACGCCGTGCGCGGGCTGGTGCTGTGCGCGACCAGCGCGTCGTGGACCGCCAGCCCCCGCATGCGGTGGGGATGGCGGGCGATGGGCGCGTTCCAGGTGCTGCTGCGCATCGTGCCGCGGCCCTGGTGGGAGCGGCTGTACCTGGCGCAGGCGCGCGGTGACCTGCCGGTGCAGATCTCCCAGATGGTCGGCACCGACACCCCCAAAGAGGTCGTCGACCTGCTGCCGTGGATCGTGTCCGAGCTCGACCGCGGCAGTGCCGAGGACATCGCGGAGGCGGGACGCGAGCTGGGCCGCTACGACGCACGCGGCTGGCTGCCGTCGGTCGATGTCCCCTCGGCGGTCATCATCACCGCCAACGACTCGCTGGTGCCGCCCGCGGCGCAGCACGACCTCGCTGCCCGGCTGCCCGACCCCGTGGTTCACGTGGTCGACGGTGACCACGACGCGGTGGTGGCCCGGCGCGAGGAGTTCCTCGCCGCGCTGCTGGATGCTGTCGACGCGGTCTCGGCGCAACCGCAGGTCGAGGTCCCCACCACCTCGTGATCGACGCCTACGCGGTCTTGGGGGTGGCGCCGGACGCCACCGCCGAGCAGCTCAAGGCGGCGCACCGCAGGCTGGTCCGCCGCCACCACCCTGACCTGGCCGCCCCCGCCGCACGCGAGGCCGCCACCCGAAGGGTCCAGGACATCAACGTCGCCTACGGGCTGGTGCGCGACCCGGCGCGCCGCGCCGAGTACGACCGCCTGCGCGCCGGCGGCGACGACGGCGCCTGGGACGCCGCGGTCACCGCGGCGGGGCGCTGGGCGGGTCGGTGGTGGCGCCGCAACCGACTGCTGATCCTCGGCCGCGCCGCCAGGATCAAGGCGGCAGGCGGTCGCGGCGGGACGGCGGCGCGGCGCGCCGGCGCCGACGCGCTCGGGCGGGTCCTGTGGCTGGTGCTGTGCGCGGTCGGCGGTCTGGCCGGCTGGGTCCTGGCCACCGGCGCGCAGCGTCTGGCCGGCGTCGACGGCGTGCTGACACCGCTGGTAGCCACGCTGGGCGGCCTGGCCCTGGGCAACCAGCGCGGATGGCACCTGCGGCTGCGGCTGGCCGGTGTCAACGTCGCACCGGGGATGGTGCGCATCGCCACTGCGGTGTACCTGGTTGCGTGCGCGGGCGCGCTGTGGATCGAACTCGCGGTCCGCTGATATAGGTCGTGGCGGCGGTTCTATCGGTTCCACCTCCGGAGGTGTCAGAAGGAACCCGTAGCGGTTCGTGAGGGCTGGCGTTGTCGCGCCTGTCCTCCTGACACCACCGGGAGGTGGGCTTCATGGTGCACGTTCATGGTGTCCGCGCGCAGGAGCTGTCGTC
>DATLGM010000340.1:0-6901 GCA_035540515.1 Egibacteraceae bacterium
CCGTAGCCCCCGCCCCGCAACCGCCCGCCGTCAAAGGACCCGTCGATGCGCCGCCTGGGATGCCTGCTGTTCGTCCTGATCCTGCTCGCGGGCATCGCCGTCGGCGCGGACTTCCTGATCACGCGGTTGATCGAGCAGCGCACCGAGGAGCAGGTCAGCGCGGCGCTGGAGACGCCTGCGGACGTCACGCTGCATGGTTGGCCGGTAACGCTGCGGCTGATCGAAGGTGTCGTCCCCCGCGCCACCGTCACCGCCACCGACGTGCCGCTGGAGAACAACGTCACCCTCAGCCGCCTCGACGTGGTGCTCCACGACGTGCAGGTGCGGCTGTCCGAGCTCGGACAGCAAAGCGAGGAGGTGCGCCTGCCGCCGGCGCGGTCCGGCGAGTTCGAGGCGGAGCTCACCGAGGAGGCCGTCGCGGGTGTCCTGGGGCTTCCCGACGCCGTCAGCGACGTCCGGCTCGCTGATGGACTTGTGCACCTGAGCGCCGCCGGCCTCGAGGTGTCCGCAGAGGTCGGGGCGCGCGACGGCGACGTGGTCGTCTCGCTTGCCGGTCCGCTGGCCCAGGTCTTCGACGCCGAGTACCCCATCGATCTGAGCAACGAGCCGGGGGCCCCCGCCGTGGAGGAGGTCGCGATCCGCGACGGGGTGATGGTGCTGCGCGGCTCACTGGAGGACGTCGAACGGTAGGCCACGGTTGTCGGTGCGCCGCATCGGGTAGGCGGTCGACGACCGCCGCACACAACCCGAGGAGGAACCATGCGCCGCCGCTTCGCGCTCGCATTGGTCGCGGTGTGCGCGCTGGTGCTCGCCGCCTGCAACGGCGCGACCACCGACCAGACCGACACCGCGACCGGCACCGAGACGCCCACGCCCGCCGATGACGCCACGCCGACCGGCACTGACGAGGAGGCGCTGGAACGGGTGACACAGGCCGCGGCCAACACCGCCGAGGAGGGCACCGCCCGGTTCGAGATCATCGTCGAGGCCCACGGCACCGGCGGCGGAGAAGGCCAGCAGCCTGTGACCGTCGAGGGCGAGGAGGACTTCGACGCGCAGCAACGACGCCTGACGTTCGTCGGACCGCAGGGTGACCTCGAGGTGATCGTCGACGACACCACCGTCTACGTGCAGCTACCGGCCACAGAAGGTGACGACTGGGCGCGGGTCGAGCTCGAGCAGATGATGAGCGACGACGTCGGGTTCGGCGGCCCCGCCGGACTGCCGTTCCAGAGCCCCCAGGACAACCTCATGGTGCTGCAGGACGCCGTGACGGGCGCGCAGCAAGGCGATGAGGAAGACGTCAGAGGGGAGACCTCCACCCGGTACGACCTCACGGTGGACCTCGAACAGGCGGCGCAGCAAAGCGCCGACGACACCGCCAACACCTTCCGGGCGGCCGTCGAGCAGTCGGGGATCTCGCAGCTCGACATGCAGGTCTGGGTCGACGGTGAGGAACGGATCAACCGGGTGGCCTACTCGCTGGACCTGTCCCAGGCCGACGTCGATGAGCTGGCGACCGAGCTGGAAACCGAAGGCGTCGAAGCCGACATCGAGGGCGAGCCCACCGGCGAGATCCAGGTGATCATCGACTACTTCGACTTCGGGGCGGACGTCGCGATCGAAGTGCCCTCTGACGACAACGTCATCGACATCGACGAGGACGAGGTCCGCGGCTCGTTCGAGCAGTCCGGGGCGACGACGACCGACGACGTGAGTCCCACACCCGACGCCACCCCGACCGAGGACGCCTCCTAGCCGCCCGTCAGTGGGAGGACCGCCAAGCCTCAGGCCAGCGGTCCTCCCCCAGGTGCCAGCGATCCGTGCGGTACGCCAGCGCCATGTACCACGCGACCAGGTCGCCGTCGGATGACCGCAGGTCGATGCGGTAGGAGCCGGTTTTGGTGCCGCGAGCCACCTCCGACGCGGCAGCGGTGAGCGCGTCACCGATCGCGGCAGGCTTGCGGTAGTGACACGACGTCTCCAGCGCGAGGCACACCCGGCCGTAGCTGTTGCATGCCACCTCGAACGCGGCGTCTGCCAGCGCGAACAAGGCCGCGCCGTTGACGCTGCCCGCGAGGTTGCCGTGCGCCTCGGTCGGCGTCATCCGGACCGTGGCGGAGCCTGGCAGCCAGGCGACGAGCTCGATGCCATTTGCCTCCAGCAGCGGACTGCTGCGGAAGGTGGCGTCGAGCTCGTCGTGCAGATCCCGGGGAAACGCGATGGCAAGACCCCCCGCTCAGGTGCTCGTGCCGCCCTCGGTGACCTCGCCGGACGACTCCCCTGCCGTGCCGGTGCTCAGGCCCATCTTCGCGCGGATCTCGGACAGCCGAGCCTGGGCCGCGGTGTCCATCTGCGCCTGCTCGACCTCGAGCATGCGGCCCTCCACCGATTGCCCCTGCAGCTCCGACACACCTTGCGCCTTGGCGTAGCGCGCCTCGATCTTGGTGCGCACCTCGTCGAACGTCGGCACGTCCGTCCCGACGGTCTCCGACAGCGAGGCCATCGCCGCGTTCATCTGCTCGGCCATCTTCGCCTGGTCCAGCTGTGACAGCAGCTTCTGACGCTCGGACAGCTTGCGCTGCATGACCATCGCGTTCTGGTTCACGGCGGCCTTGGCCTGGTCGGCGGCTTGCGTGGCCTGCAGGTGCAGCGCCTTGAGGTCCTCGACCTCCTTCTCCAGCTGGATCAGCCTGCCCGCGAAGGACTCGGCGGCGCGGTTGTAGTCCGCGACCTTGGCGGTGTCGCCGCGTTGCTCGGCCTCGGCGGCCATGACGACCGCCTGCTGGGCGGAGCCGTTGACCTTCTCCAGCTCCTCGAGCACACGATTGAGCCGCATCTCGGTCTGCTTCTGGTTCGCGATGACGTTCGCCGCCTGCTCCTTGAGCCGGCGCTGCTGCTCCTGCGCCTCGGCGATCGCCTGCTCCAGCTGCACCTTGGGGTCGGCGAGCTCATCGAACTTCCCCGTCAACGCGGCGGCGAGATACCGCCACATCCGCTTCAGCGCCTTACCCACATCTACTCCGTTCTCGACGTCTTATGGCCGGTTGCTCTGTGCTGGGCGGTGCGTTTCCTCCAGCGCCTGGCGCAGCGCCTCCATGTCGCTGACGACGGCGTCGACGGCGGTGTCGACACCGCCGAGGTCACCAGTGTCGTCGGCCGACAGCGACAGCTCCACTGCCCGCGCGACCGCCTCGTCCAAACGCGCGTCGAGGACCTGCAGCCGCCGCCGCGCCTCGGCGGCCACCCGCGCGATGCGTTCGGTGGAGTCCAGCTGGGCCTGCAGGCTGTTCACGATCCGTTGGTCCGCGCCGTTGCGCCGCGCGTCGTCCAGACGCCCGCGGACGCGTCGGGGGTCCTCCAGCTGGCTCATCGCCGATTCGAGGGCCATACCCCGCCGGGCGATCCGCCACGACTCCTCCACCCCAGTGTCCAGACGCCGGCCGATCTCCGACAGCCGGTCACGCAAGGGGCCGCTGCGGCTGGTGCCCAGCGCCCGCTCGTAGCGCTGCCGGGCGTCCACCGCGTCGGCGACGAAGGTCCGCCACGGCTCGGACAGCTGCGAGACGTCGACCTCAGACCGTGGGGCCCGCGGGACCGCCAGTGCGACACGGGCCGCATAGATCGCCGCGCCCACGCCGGCCCCCAGCGCCACCGCCGCCGCCAGCGGCAGGGTGGCCGGCGCGGCGATGATGGTCGCGGCCGCCCCCGCGCCACCCAACACGATGCCCGACGGCGAGGTCATCGCCCGCGCCACCCGGCGCGTCAGCACGCGATCGCGCACCGTCGTCACCGGGCCGGCCCACCCTGGTCGGGGTCCATCAGAAGTTGCTGATCACGGCCGTGAAGACCTTCGAGATGGTGGTGGGGTCGCTGGCATCGTAGGCGGTCGCGTTCGTCGCTTCCGCGATGCGTCGAAGCACGGCGAGGTCGGCGTCGGCACCGTAGGCGATAGGGAAGATGCGCACCGGACGTGTGGCCTGCCCCTCGTTGGTCGACCGCAGGTGGTTCAGCAGACCGTCGAGGTCCTGGTTGCGGGGATCCTCGTTGCGCCCATCGGTCAGCAACACCACCGCGTTGATGCGCTCGGAGTCGAACTGCTCCTGCAGATCGTCGTACGAGTCCTTCGCGACCGTGTACAGCGGCGTGCCGGCGATCGGCGTCAGCGAGCGGATCGATGCCGCGATTCGCTCACGCTGCTGACCGATCTCGCCGATCTCGACGAGGTCGAGGTAGTCCTCACGGTTGTCGCCGAGGTCGGTGGTGAAGATCCTCAAGCCGACCTCGTCTTCGGCCTTGAACTGCTCCAGCGCCTCGATCGCCGCCTGCTTGGCCAGGTCCAGCTTCGTCTCCCGCCCCTGACCTGCCGGGTCGCCCATCGAGCCGGAGACGTCCATCACCAGCAACACCCGGGCCGCCTTGCGCTGCTGACCCCAGCGGTTGAGGGCTTCGACCATCACCGGTGGCTGGGGGACTTCCAGCAACGTCTGCGGCTGCGAGGGGTCGACGCCGTACTCGGCGCTGATGGGGGCGCCGACCGCCACCTCGGGGTTGCCTGGGCGGAAGCCGAACTCCAGCACCCGCTGCTGGTTCTCCGGCTGCTGGACGAACTCGGTGAACAGCTGGGCCGCCTGCGCCTCACGCTCGTCGACCCAGTCGGCGTTCAGCACGAAGAAGGGGTTGTCGCTGAACAGCGTGCCTTCCTCCGGGTACACGGCCACCAGGGGGATCTTGGGCTCCAGCGGCTCCTCCCCCGGGTCCAAGACGCCGTCGGGATTGCCCCGGTTGTAGTCGATCAGCGACTTCTCCTCGACGGCCACCGCGGAGACGTAGGTCAACGACGTGCCACGCGCGTCGGTGCGATACCAGTTGTTGAGAAACGACAGTGTCGTGTCGCCGTAGTGGACGACCGCCGACTCGACCCCACGGGCGAAGCGGTCGACCTCGTCGCTGCGCAGGTCTTCGACCGTCAACCCGCGCACCTTGCCTGTTGCGGCGTAGTACTGCGCGATCAGCGCTGACAGGCCGGAGGTGGAGAAGTTCGGGTTGGTCTTGCCCAGGCGGAACTGGCCCCACTCGGGGTGGCCGAAGGCGCCCCATCCCTCGCGATTGCGCGACAGCTGGAGGATGTCGGCGAAACCGATCGGCTCGTCGGGGTAGCCCAGCGCCTCTGCCATGGGCTGCGGCATGGCGATGACCAGTGGGGTGACCATGAACGGCGTACCGGGGGGTGCCATCTCCGGCTCGCCCCGGTCGGCGAGCTGCTGGTTCAAGATGGCGCCCCAGGCACTGGACGCCGGCGACCAGATCACCGGGCGGGGACCCTCGACCGCCTCGTCCCACCCCTCGGCAAGCAGCGACATGGCAGCACCCGACGACTTGCGCTGCGGGCGGACGAAGATGCACTCACCGTCGACCTGCGACGAGTCCTGGCTGTTGAAGGTCCGCGCCAGGTCCTGCAGGAGGTCGATCTTCTCCGGCGACACGGCCATGTCCACGACGATGCAGTCGCCAGGGTCGTCCAGCGCGACCTCGCCGCTGTCCTGGTCGACGGCGAACGGCAGCGAGCAGGCCGTCGCAACCAGCGCTGCCGCCACCAGCAGGGCGCCGGTCCGCCACATCGAGATGCTCATCGGATCTCCTCCACCCGCAACCGCAGCGCGTCCAACACCCCGGCCGACGGCAGGTTCGGCTCCGCCGGCAGGTCCGGTGCGTCTGCGCTGCCCTGGCCGTCGACGGTGCCCTGCCCGTCGACCCGCCACCCAGATTGCCCCAACGCTGTGACACCGGTGTCCTCGATGATGCTGATTGCCCGTCCCGCGCCGTCGGCGGTCAGCGGCGCGGCGACGACCTCGGCGACGGCGACCGGCTCGGGGTAGACGACCCGCAGCTGGTCCCCGCGTGCGGCGCGCTGCAGCAGCGGCAGCGCCTCGGCTTCGGTCGTCCCGTAGACATCGGCGACGGCGGGCCCCTGGGTGAGCATCCGCTGCAGCGGTGAGCCCGCCAGCGCGACACCGCCGCGCTCCAGGGCGGTCAGCCATCCCAGGAATCGGTCGTCGTCCATGTCCCGCGACGAGAAGTCGGTGGTGCCGAAGAAATCGCCGGCCGCCTGCCCCAGGACGAGGAGCCCGGTGGCGCTGGTGGTCGGGTCCACTGCTGCGGGCTTGAACGGCCCCCACGCCGCCGGTCCGCCGAGGTCGGTCCATGCGGCACCCGCGCGCCCCCCGATGCAACGCCACCGCAGGCCCCTCGGGCAGGCCTGCTCCAACACCGTCGCCCGGTCCTCCCACACCACCATCACCAGCGGCGACCTGGCGAGGACCCCGCCACCACCGTCCGGTAGCGGCGGCAGGGTGGCCCGTCGGCGCGCGTCGAACACGATGTCGCGCCACGGGCCGAAGGTCACCCAGGCGTCATGTCCGGGGTCGTCGGGGCCGGCGAGGCGCCCGGCGGTGACGCCGGCGTCCTCGACGGTGACCTGTGCGCCCCGCTCGGCCAGCGCGTCGCAGACGGCAGCGAGCTCGGTGACGCACACGACCCTTGCCGTCTCGTCGCTGCTCCGCAGCCCCTCGCCCACGGCACCGCCCGAGCGGATGGCGACGGCCGCCGCGACCATCGCGGCAGCAGCAACCAGGGCAAGGACCGTCCGCATGCCGTCAGTGTGCCGTGCGGGGCCGCCGACCACCTGCACGGGGATACGCTGGCGGGGCGATGAGCAGACGCGGGCAGTGGACGGCAGCAGCCCTGACGGTGATGACGGCAGCGCTGCTGCTGGCCGCGGCGCTGCCGGCGGCCGGCGCCGACGTCGACGAGATCAGCGCGGAGCTGGCGAGCACGGGCGTCTACGTCGCGCCGGGCGCCACCGCCGACGAGGCCTCGGTGCAGTCCGCGGTCCGCCAGG
>DATLGM010000341.1:0-11683 GCA_035540515.1 Egibacteraceae bacterium
AAGGTGAAGCGCAGGTAGGCGATCCGGTCGCGCTGGGTGGTGACCTGCGCCGACAGGATGTTCAGGGCCAGGTCGCCCAGGACGGTGGTGATGTCGCGCAGCAGGTGCTTGCGGTCCAGCGCCTCGACCTGGACGGTCACGCGGAAGGTTGCCGGTGCGGACGCGTCCCAGCGGACGTCGATCAGACGCGCGGGGTCGCGCTTGAGGTCTGCGGCGTTGGGACAGTCGGTCCGGTGCACGGACACACCCCGCCCGCGGGTGACGAAGCCGAGGATGTCGTCGCCTGGCACCGGCGTGCAGCAGCGGGCCAGCGTCACCCAGACGTCGGTGCTGCCCTCGACCACGACCGCCTCGGACGGCTTGGGCGGTGAGGTCGCTGCGGTCTTGGGGACCGGCACCTCGATCTCGAGGTCTTCGACCTCGTCGGCCAACCGGTTGGTCAGCTGCTGCGCCACGGTGTGCGCCGAGATGTGGTGCTCACCGATGGCGCGGTAGAGCGCATCGAGGTTCTGGTAGTTCAGGTGCTCGGCGACGGCCTTGAGCTCGGGCGCGGCCATGAGCCGCTTCCAGCCGGCGCCCTGCTTGGCGAGTGTCTTCTGCAGCTCGTCGCGGCCCTTCTCGATTGCGTCGACCCGGCGCTCGCGGCTGAACCAGGCTTTGATCTTCGACCGGGCGCGCGACGATCCGACGAACTCCAGCCAGTCCCGCGACGGGCCGGCGTCGGGCGCCTTGGAAGTGAGGATCTCGACCTTGTCGCCGTTGCGCAGCTCGTGCTCGAGGGCCACCAGCCGCTCGTTGACCCGCGCCCCGATGGTGCGGTGGCCCACCTCGGTGTGGACCGCGTAGGCGAAGTCGACGGGCGTGGAGCCGCGTGGCAGGGCGACCACGTCGCCGCGCGGGGTGAACACGAAGACCTCGTCCGCGTACAGGTCCAGGCGCATGTTGCGCATGAACTCGCCGGAGTCCGCCGTCGCCGACTCCATGTCGAGCATCTGCGACAGCCACTGCGCCTCGGAGGTCTCTTCTTTCGTCGCGGCCTTGGCCCGGCTCGCGCCGGCCGCCCGCAGCTGCTTGTACTTCCAGTGGGCGGCGATGCCGTACTCGGCGGTCCGGTGCATCGCCCGGGTCCGGATCTGCACCTCCACCGGCTTCCCCTCAGGCCCGACGACCGAGGTGTGCAGCGACTGGTACAGGTTGAACTTGGGCATGGCGATGTAGTCCTTGAACCGCCCGGGGATCGGGCGCCACATCGCGTGCAGCGTGCCCAGCGCCGCGTAGCAGTCCTTGACCGAGTCGACGATGACCCGCAGTCCGACGAGGTCGTAGATCTCCTCGAACTCCTTGCCCCGCACGACCATCTTTTCGTAGATGGAGTAGTAGTGCTTGGGGCGCCCCGTGATCTCGGAGCGGATCTTCACCGACCGCAGCTGCTCCTCGACCTCGCGGACGACGCGTTCGAGGTACCGATCACGCTCGGGCTGGCGCTCCGTGACCATGGACTTGATCTCGTCGTAGCGCTTGGGGTGCAAGGTCGCGAACGACAGGTCCTCCAGCTGCCACTTGAAGTTCTGCATCCCCAGGCGGTGCGCGAGGGGGGCGTAGATGCTCAGCGTCTCCTCGGCGATCCGCTTCTGCTTCTCCCGAGGCAGATGGTGGATCGTCATCATGTTGTGCAGCCGGTCGGCGAGCTTGATCAGCAGCACGCGCGCGTCCGACGCCATCGCGATGAGCATCTTGCGCAGGCTCTCCGCCTGCTGCTCCTCCTTGGACTGCACACGGATGCGGTCCAGCTTGGTGACCCCGTCCACGAGCGCAGCGGCCTCGTCGCCGAACTCGCTCGCGACGTCTTCGATCGTCATCTCGGTGTCTTCGACGACGTCGTGCAGCAGCGCCGCCACGATCGTTGCCGTGTCCATGCCCAGCTGCGCCAGCAGCTCGGCGACACCGATGGGGTGGATGATGTACGGCTCGCCGGACTTGCGCTTCTGGCCGGCGTGCGCGGCGTCGGCGACCTCGTAGGACCTGATCACCGCCTTGACGTCGACCCTGGGCGAGTCGCGCTTGATGGTGGCCACCAGTGGCTGCAGGCGCTCGGGAACCTGCAGTCCGAGGTCGAGCCCGGGTAGTCGGGCCAGGACAGCACGGACGCCCGTTTGTAGGGGGCGGGAGGGGCCGGCCCGGCCGCCCCGCGACTCCTCGGTCTGGGCGGACTCGACCTCCGGTTGAGCAGCGGTCTCCTCGCGCGCCTCGGCGGGCTGCTCGAGCGTGGGCTCGGGCGCCGTCGTGCCGCTGGCGCGCTCCTGAGGGCTCGTGCCGGCCTCCTGCTGTCAGTGCGGGCGTTCCACGATACCGCCGAGTCGCCGGCTGATGCGCGGGGGTACGAACCGTGTCGTAGGCGGCCCGCCGCCAGGGCTCAGTACTGCAGGAGGCTGGTGTAGTCGTACTTCTCGATGCGCTGACTGCCCTCGAGGAACGACAGCTCGATGACGAAGGCGAGACCGGCGACAACTCCCCCGGCCTGCTCGACGAGGTTGCACGCCGCCCGCGCGGTCCCCCCCGTTGCGAGGACGTCGTCGACGATCAACACCCGGTCACCCTCTGCGAAGGCGTCGGTGTGCAGCTCCAGCGACTCGGTGCCGTACTCCAGCTCGTAGGGCTCCGAGACCGTCTCGTAGGGCAGCTTGCCCGGCTTGCGCAGCGGCACGAAGCCGGCGCCGAAGTGGTACGCGACGGGCGCGGCGATGATGAAGCCGCGCGCCTCGATGCCGACCACCTTGTCGATGGTTCCCCGCCCGAAGCTGACGACGATCGCGTCGACGGCGGTGGAGAAGGCCACGGGGTCCGCCAGCAGCGGCGTGATGTCCTTGAACGTCACCCCGGGCTTGGGGAAGTCGGGGATGTCCCTGACCCGGTCGGCCAGGATCTCGGTGTCCATCTCGATGCGCATCATCACGTCCTGCTAACGCCGTCGCTTGGCGCGACTGGCCTTCGACGACTTCTTGGCCGGCTTCGGTTTGGGTTTGGTCGACGGGCTATCGGTGGCGCTCGTTGCGGCCGCGGAACCGGCGGGCGTCGCGGCGGCCGGCTGGCGCCCGGCGCCACCCCGCCGCGCTTCCACGCGCTCCTTCAACTCGGCCCAGCGCGGCTCCTTCTCCTTCAGCCACACCAGGAACGGCGTGGCGACCACCACGGAGGAGTACGTCCCGATCGCCATGCCCACGAACAGCGCCAGGGCGAGATCCTGGAGGGTGTCGGCGCCCAGCAGGGTCGATCCCACGAACAGCAGCGTCCCGACCGGAAGCAGCGACGTGATCGAGGTCGACAGCGAGCGCACGAGCACGTCGTTGAGCGCCTGGTTCGCGGCCTCGCCGTAGGTCTGGGTCGACACCGACGACAGGTGAGCGGTGTCCTCGTTGACGCGGTCGAACACCACGACGGTGTCGTACAGCGAATAGCCGAGGATGGTCAGGAAGGCGATCACCGAGGCCGGGGAGATCTCGAAGCCGACGATCGCGTAGACGCCGACGGTCACGATGATGTCGTGGATCAGCGTGACGATGGCGGCCGCCGCCATTCGCGCCTCGAACCGGATCGCCAGGTACAGGAACACCAGGACCAGGAACACCGCCAGACCACGCAGTGACTGGTTGGTGATCTGCTGACCCCATCGGGGACCCACGGCGTCGACGGCGATGGACTCCGACGGGGCGCCGGTCACCTCCGTGATCACGTCCGTGAGCTGGCGCTGTTGCTGTCCGCCGATCTCGTCGACCGCCGTGGTCGAGATCAGCGCCCCGTCTCCGCCGTCAACGATCTGGACGATCGCCTCCTCGACTCCGATCTCCGTGATGGCGGTGCGCAGATCCTCGGAGGTGAAGTCCCTGGTGGCGTCGGTGACGGTGAACCCGGTCCCGCCGGTGAACTCGATGCTGTAGTTCAACCCCCGGACCGCGAGCCCGATGAGGCAGACCGCGACGAGTCCGAGGGACACGAACAGGTAGGTCCGTGACTGCCCGATGAAGTCGAAGACCTGCGTGCGGGAGAAGATGCGCTTGACGATGTTGCCGCGCGGTGCGTCGACGCTTGCCTCGCTCATCGCCGCCGTCCTCCCCCCGTCGCCTCGGCGACCTGCGTATCCGCAGCGAACACACCGGAGCGCAGACCCATGACCTTCGACTGCGCCAGGCGGGGGCTGCGCGCGATGAGTCCGAACAGTGACTTGGTGAACGTTGCCAGCAAGATGGTGTCGATCAGCGTTGACAGTCCGAGCGTGAACGCGAACCCGCGGACGGGCCCAACGGCCAGGACGTACAGGACCACGGCGGCCAGGAACGACACCGTGTTGCCCGTCAGGTTGGTTCGGAACGACGCGCTGAACGCCCGGTCGGCCGCGGTCCGGACGGTGCGCCCCGCCCGCAGCTCGTCGCGGAACCGCTCGCGGTAGATGATCGAGGAGTCAGCGGCGATGCCGATCGAGATGATGATGCCGGCGATGCCGGCCAGCGTCAGCGCGAAGCCGACCGTGTTCCCCAGGATGATGACCATCCCGTAGACCAGGATCCCGAACATCACGAGCTCGGCGATGGCGGCCAGCCCGATGCCCCGGTACAAGACCAGCAGGTAGACGCACACCAGGATGAGGCCGAGGAAGCCGGCGAGCAGCCCGGCCTGCAAGGAGGTGCGGCCCAGTGTCGGCGAGACACTGCGGGACTCCTGGATGTCCAGCTGGATGGGCAGCGCACCGGTGCGCAAGACCAGCGCCAGCTCACGGGCGTCGGCCTGCCCCCCGCCGGTCGTGATGATGGCCTGGCCGCCGGTGATGCCGACGTTGCACTGCACCTGCTCGGAGATGCCGGGCGCCGACTCCACGATGCCGTCGAGCACGATGGCGAAGCGGCGCTGCGGGTCGGCGAGGTCCTTGCAGGCCAGCTCTCCGGTGATGTCGGCGAACTTGTCCGCGCCCTCGCTGGTCAGGCCGAGCTGGACCTCCCAACCGATCCCCGTCTGGTCCAGGGCGGCGACTGCGCTGTCGATGTCCGTGCCCTCCAGGGCGACCGGACCGACTCGCAGCTTCGTCCACTGGTCCGGTGGGAGGTCCTGCGGTTCGCCGCCTGGTGCCACCTCCTGGCGCGTGCGCTCGCAAAGCACGAGCTCCTCGTCTGCCGCCGGGACGGCCTCGGTGAGCTCACTGCAGTCGGGGCCTTCCTCGGAGTCGGCCGGCAGCTCGGCGAGGACCGGTCGCATCTGCAGCTGCGCGGTGCGCCCGATGACGTCCTCCGCCTGCTCCTGGTCAGCCAGCCCGGGCAGCTGCACCTGGATGGTTTCGCCCTGCTGGGCGATGTCGGGCTCGGCGACGCCCAGCTGGTCCACACGGTTGCGGATGATCCCGACCGTCTGCTCCAGGACCCCCGGGTCTACTTCCTGCCCGGGCGCCGGCGCCAGGATGATGCTCACGCCACCTTGCAGGTCCAGCCCCAGCTGCGGGCTCCACCGCATGGCGAAGATCGCCCCCCACATGCCACCGACCACCACCAGAAAGGCGATGAGGGCGGCGACGAGCTTGCCTCTACCCATGGATGTCAATCACCCGCTTAGAGAACCGGTACGTCGTTGACGGTGATGCGGAAGTCGCAGCCCAGCGTTCTGGCCGCGCGGCGACACATGATCATGCGTTCAAGGAAGATCTCGAAGTACTCCAGCACCTGGCTGATGGCCGTGTCGATGCGCAGCTCGAGCGTCAGGGTGCGGGCTTCGGGGTCGACTCGCAAGAACGACGCCTCCACGGCGTAGTTCACCCGGTCGTGGATGTCCATGTCGATCGACGCGTCCTTGCGGACCCGGCTGCGGTGGACGTCGGACTTGTCGGCCAGGATCACGGCGGCCGAGACGGGGGACACGGCCACCCCGTACTGCTCTTCGTGGTTTCCCACGGCGCTCATGACCATTGCCATGTCCGCCGGCGGCACCTCGAGCTCGCGCAGCAGGTGGAAGGCGAGCATGGCTGAGGTCTGACCGTGATACGCACGGCTGACGACGTTCCCGACGTCGTGCAGGTACCCGGCGACGGCCCCCAGCTCGGCGGTCCGCGGCTCGTGCCCCAGATGGGTCAGGACGTTGAACGCGATGTGCCCGACGAGGTTGGCGTGCCGATAGCCGTGCTCGGTGAACCCCTGTGCGGCGAGGAACTCGTCGGCAGCGGCGAGGAAGGCCGTGGTTTGCGTGTCGGCCTTGACCTGCTCGAGCAGGGGGATGCGCGACCGACCGGTGGACTCCTGCGGGGTGGCCTGTTCGTCGCCCGAGGGGGTTCGTCCGCCGACCTCGATCCCGGGCGCGCCGTCGCCGGCTGCCTCCTCGCGCTCGGTCACGACGTGGCGCCTCAGCTGCCCATGCCGGTGTCAGGCATGTCCGTGCCGGTGTCCGCGTCGACTAGGCGCCGGGCGATCGCACCGCGGCTGAGAGTCAGCGACGTGCCTGGTGCCACCTCCAGGATCACGGTCTCGTCGTCGGCGGTCTGCACGGTCCCGTGGATCCCGCCGATCGTCACGACCCGGTCGCCCACGCCGACGGAGCGGACGAGCTCCTGGTGCTGGCGAGCCTTGCGCTGCTGCGGCCGGATCAGCAGCAGGTAGAAGACCGCGATGATCAGGATCAGGGGAAGGAAGCCGGTCAGCGGGTTACCGCCCTCCTGTTGTGCCAGGACGGTGATCAACACGTGCGATGACATCGGGGGACCTTCGACAAGGAAGCGGACACGTCAACGTTGCGGTACTCGCCGCGACGTGGCGCACGACCATAGCATCGGGCCCCCGGCGCTCCGGTCAGACGGGCTCCGCGTCGTCGGACTCGCCCTTGGCCCAGGCGGCCGCCAGAGCGGTCGGTGAGACCCCCGGCCGGCGCGCCGCCGCAACGAGCAGCACGTCACCCGCCCTCATCCGCGTGTTGCCCCGCGGGACGATGACGCGGTTGTTGCGGACAACCGTCGTCAACAGCGCCCCGTCGGGGAGCGGCACGTCCTTCACGCGCTTGCCCTCGACGGGCAGCCCCTCGGTCACGGTGACTTCGACCAGCTCGGCGTCCACGCCGTCCAACGGCAGCGCCTCGGCCACGGGACGCCACACCTCGGCGGACGCTTGCAGACCGAGACGACCTGCCAGCGGTCCGACGGTCAGCCCCTGCACCGTCGCGGACATCAGCACGACGAAGAACACCACGTCGAAGATGATCGACCCCCCTGGATAGCCCGCCGTGAACGGGAAGGTGGCCAAGACGATGGGAACCGCCCCCCGCAGCCCCGCCCATGACACCAGGGTCATCTCCCGCCAGCCATAGCGGAACCACACCAGCGACACAAACACGGCAACCGGCCGGGCAACCACGACCAGCAGTGCGGTGATGACCAGTGCGGGCGCAGCGACCTCCGCCAGCCGCGACGGGAAGACCAGCACCCCGAGCATGAGGAACAGCCCGATCTCCGCGGTGTTCGCAAGCCCGTCGTGGAAGGTGCGGATGTCACGGCGGTGGCGCGGCACGTACGCGCCGATGAGCAGACCGGCAACGTAGACGGCGAGGAACCCGGACGCGCCGATCGCGGCCGAGACGCCGTAGCTGAGGCCCGCCAACGACAGTGCCATCACCGGGTACAAGCCGGCAGCGCCCAGCGACGCGCGGCGCAGTACCCAGCTCCCCCCGTACCCGACGGCCAACCCGACTGCGGCGCCTCCGACCAGCTGCACGACCCCGAAGGTGACCCAGTCGACGACGCCGGGTGAGCCGCGCCAGGCCTCCAGCACCCCGATGGTGAGCATGATGGCCATGGGGTCGTTGAACCCGGACTCGACCTCCAGCAGCGACGTGATGCGTCGCTGCAATGGGGACCGGCGGATGACGGTGAACACAGCCGCCGCGTCGGTCGAGGCGACGACGGCCCCGGCCAGCAGGGCCGTGATGGGTTCGGCGTCGGTCAGGTAGAAGGTGCCGAGCGCCACGACAGCAGCGGTGATGACCACGCCCAGTGTCGCCAGGACACCCGCCGGCGCGGAGGCGCGGCGCAGGTCGGAGGGCTTGGTCGTCAGGCCGCCCTCGAACAGGATCAGCACCAACGCGACCGTCGCACCGGCCTGTGCAAGCACGGGGTCGTCGAAGTTGACCAGCCCCAGCACCTCGTCGCCGATGACGATCCCGAGGCCCAGGAACAGCAGCAGCCCGGGGACGCGGAGCCGGTCGGCGAAGCCAGCACCGAGCACGCCGGCGCCAAGGAGCGCGGCGACGCTGAGGATCAGAAGATCGGCGGGGAGTTGGCTGGTCATGGACTCAGTCGAGGCAGGGCAGCACAGACTAGTGCCACCGACACCCGCCCCCGCCCCCCGTGCTCAGCCGAACAGGGTGGCCGTACCGTCGCCGTCGGCCGGTCGTTCGACGCCCAGGTGGCTCCACGCCTGGGGCGTGGCGACCCGGCCTCGCGGTGTTCGCGCCAGCAGCCCCTGCTGGATGAGGAACGGCTCGACGACGTCCTCGACGGTGTCGGGCTCCTCCCCGACCGCCACCGCCAGCGTCGTCAGGCCCACCGGTCCACCGGCGAAGTCACGGCACAGCGCGAGCAGCACCCAGCGGTCCAGCTTGTCCAGCCCGCGCCCGTCGACTTCGAACAGGTCCAGGGCACGCCTGGCGACCTCGCCCGTCACGACGCCGTCGGCGCGGACCTCGGCGTAGTCGCGCACGCGCTTGAGCAGGCGGTTGGCGATCCGCGGCGTCCCGCGGCTGCGCCCGGCGATCTCCCGGGCCCCGTCGTGGTGCAGCGTCATGCCGAGGATGTCGGCGCTGCGCCGCAGGATGTCGGCGAGTTGGTCGGTGCCGTAGTAGTCCAGCCGGGCGGCGAACCCGAACCGGTCCCGCAGCGGCGAGGTGATCAAACCGGTGCGCGTCGTGGCGCCCACCAGCGTGAAGGCGGGCAGCGGCAGCCGGATGGCCCGGGCTCCCGGGCCTTTGCCCACGACGATGTCCAGGCTGAAGTCCTCCATCGCCGGATACAGGATCTCCTCGACGGTCCGCGGCAGGCGGTGGATCTCGTCGATGAACAGCACGTCGCCGGCTTCGAGGTTGGTCAGGATCGCGGCGAGGTCGCCGGGGCGCTCCAGCGCCGGCCCACTGGTGGCCCGCAGGTCGGCGTCCATCTCCGACGCGACGATCCCCGCCAGGCTGGTCTTTCCCAGGCCCGGCGGGCCCGAGAACAGCAGGTGGTCCACCGGGGTGCCGCGACCGCGCGCCCCCTCCAGCACCAGCGCCAGCTGCTCCTTCAGCGTCGGCTGGCCGACGAACTCGTCGAGGCGACGCGGTCGCAGGGACGCGTCGAGGTCGGCGTCCCCCGCGACGGCGGTCGTGGCGAGGATGTCCTCCATGTCACTCATGACGACCTCACTGCGTGGCCAGCACCTTCAACGCGTCGCGCAGCAGGTCCTCGGCCGACGCGCCGTCCCCACCGCCGATGCGGTCCATCGCCGCGGCGACCTCGGCAGGTACGTAACCCAGTCCGGCCAAGGCCTGGCGGACCTCGGTCCGGGGGTCGTCCGAGGCCCGGCTGACCGACGCGGCGCCGGGCACGCCGTCGGCGGCCAGCGCGCCGAGCTTCTCGCGCAGCTCCAGGATCATCCGCTGGGCGGACTTCTTGCCGAGCCCCGGCACCACGGTCAGGGCATCGACGTCTTCGGTGACGACGGCGCGTCGCAGTCCGGTCGAACCCAACGTCCCCAGCGCGGCCAGCGCGAGCTTGGGGCCCACGCCGGTCACCCCCAGCAACGTGGTGAACAGCGCACGGCCCGCCGGGTCGGCGAACCCGTACAGCGTCAGCGCGTCCTCGCGCACCGCGAGGTGGGTGTGCAGGGTCAGCTCGGCGCCGGGCGGACCGACCGGCGTGCCGGCGGGGACGTGCACCTGGTACCCGACTCCTGCGACGTCGACGACGACGTCGCCGATCCCCGACGACACCACGCGTCCGCGCAGCATGGCGATCATCGCGATCCCTCCGTGATCTGCGCGCCCGGCGCGGCCGCGGCGACCGCCGCCGCAAGCCGCGGGCTCATGGTGCCTGCCGCCGCACCGCCACCGCCGCTGTTGAGGTGACACAGCGCCAGGGCCAGCGCATCGGCGGCGTCCGCCGGTCGCGGGATCTGCTCCAACCGCAGCAGCGTGCGCACCATGAACCCGACCTGCTCCTTGTCGGCGTCCCCGGTGCCCGCCACGGCAGCCTTGACCTGGGTTGGGGTGTACTCGGTGACCGGAAGGCCGGCCGCCTGCGCCACCAACAGCACGACGCCAGCCGCCTGCGCGACCGCGATCGCCGTGCGGACGTTGGCGTTGAAGAACACCCGCTCGACGGCGACGGCGTCCGGCGCCGCGTCGGCCACGACCTGGGTCAGCACGCGGTGCAGGTGATGAAGGCGGGCCGGCACGGGCTCGTCGGGTGCGGTGCGGATGACGCCGGCGCGCACCGCGACCGGCCGGCGGCTGGGCCCGTCGACCACCCCCACGCCGCAGCGCGACAGCCCTGGGTCGACTCCCAGCACCCTCATCCTCGGCACGCTCCTGTTCCGAACTGGCGTTCGTGAGCACGACGCTACCAGCGGCGGGGCGGAAAACCTCGTACCTACCCCCCGGAACGGGGGACGATGCGCTGCAGTCCACCCTCCAGTGACAGCACGTACAGCTCGCCGTCGGCGTCCTCGCCGAACGAGGTCATGCCGGGCACGGCCCGCCCCAGGACACGGTCCTGGGTGACCCTCCCACGGTCCCGCACGAGCGCGCGGACCCGCCCGTCGCAGAAGTCGCCGTACACGTACGCGCCTCGCAGGTTGCGCAGCGCCGTCCCCCGGTAGACATACCCGCCGATGACCGCGCACCGGTCGTCGTGAGGGTAGGTGTGCAGCGGCGCGACCATGTCGTCAGGGCCGCCGCCGCGCTGGCGGGAGGTGCCCTCGTAGTGCGGCCACCCGAAGTTGGCGCCAGCGGCGCGGCGGGGCCTCAGGGCGTTGATCTCCTCGATGATGTACCGGCCGACGTCAGCGACCCACAGGTCGCCGCTCTCGCGGTCGAACGAGAACCGCCATGGGTTGCGCAGCCCCATGGCGAAGATCTCGCCCCTCGCGCCCTTGCGGCCCACGAAGGGGTTGTCATCGGGGATCCGGTAGGGGCGCCGGCGGTCGGGCGTTGGCTGGATGCGCACGATCTTGCCCAGCAACGTGCCCAGCTGCTGGCTGGTCATCGGGGGGTTGTCCGAGGGACCGCCATCGCCCAGCGCGAGATAGAGCAGACCCTCCTCGTCGACCGCGAGCTGCCCGCCTTTGTGGACGTTGTCCTCGGGTTGCTTGACCAACAGGATGCGCCGGCGCGAGCCCTCCTCCACGGCGTCGCCGTCCATCCGCCACGCGTCCAGGTGGCTGTGCTCGTCGCCCTTGCCGATGTAGTACACGAACAGGTGCGACCCGTCGCGTGAGAACGCCAGGCCGAGCATGCCCTGCTCGTTGCCGTGCTTGGTCCGCTTGCGCCAGTCCAGCACGGTGCGAACCCGGCCGTCCCGGACGACCCGGATGCGGCCGGGACGCTCCGTGATGTAGATGCCGTCGTCACCGGGGCGCACGGCCATCGAGGTGGGCTCGTTGAGCTCGGCGACGTCTTCCAGCCGTAGCTGCAC
>DATLGM010000342.1:0-3622 GCA_035540515.1 Egibacteraceae bacterium
CCACCACAACACCCACCGTCTTGGCATGCTCGTGCCACGCCACCCGCTGGCTGCCATCACCGGCGAAGGCGGCGGGGGCCGCCGTGCCGCGGACCTTGAGCGCGGCGAGCGCGTCGATGAGCACCTGTCCGCCCTTCTCGTGCTCAAGCCGGCCGGCGAAGAGCACCACGGGTACCCGGTACTCCGGCGTTCCACCACGTGCTTCGGGCCAGGCCGCAGGGGTGACGCCGTTGGGCACGACCCGCACCCGGCTGGGCTCCAGCTCCCAGATCTGCACCACGTGCTCGGCCATCCAGTCGCTGCACACCACGACTCGATCGGCCGCCGAGGCCAGCTGCCGCTCGGCTGCGTCGATCTCGCGGTTCAGGGCATCCGGCAGCCAACCCTGGTGCCGACCGCGTTCGGTTGCGTGCACCGTCACGACCAGCGGGGTGCCGCGCCGACGGCAGTGGTCCAGCACGGTCCGCTGGGCGAACCAGTCGTGCGCGTGGATGACATCGGCCGTGGTGGCAGCCTCATCGAGGACAGGCGACAGACCGTCGTCGAAGGCGCGCACCGCGTCGCGCCACGGGGTCCCGTCACCGATCACGGGGACTCCGTTGACGCGGTACACGTCGATGCCGTCGTGACGGCTGCGGCGCCGTTGGCGAGGGTGGGCCACCGTCGCCACTGCGACCTCCGCCCCCGCCGTGTGCAGGCTCGAGGTCAGCTCCGCGACATGGCGACCCAGCCCGCCGTAGATATGCGGCGGGTACTCGTATGTGACATGACACACCCGCATGCGCTCATCGTCGCAGCGACGCCGGCACCCATGGCTCACCCGGCGCCAAGGCCGAGCCCAGAAAGCGCGCGGCGATCGTCATGTCGACGATGCCCTGCCACCACGAGGCGTCGTCGCGCGACGGGTCCACGTGGGAGAACAGCGTGACGGTCGAGCGCCTGGCGTCCGGTAGCGCCTCGGCCAGACGCAGCGCCTCGGGATACGGCACGGCAGGGTCGTCCGTCGAGTGCAGCACCTGCACGGGCATCGCGATGTCGTCGGCGACAGTCACGGGGGAGAAGCGCTCGAGCTGCTGTTGGATCTCGGACGGCAATGCCGCCACCAGTGCCGCGGTTCGGTCGGGATCGTCGTTGTCGACCAGGTCGTACAAGGCGCGGGCGCCGGCCCCCAGATGGTCCGGATCCCGCCGCTGATCCAGCGCGGCGGTGACGGCTGCGGCGACCCCGTCGCCGGCGAGCTCCCTGACGAAGACCTCGATCACGTCGTCGACCATCTCGTCGGGCTCCCATGCCCACCGCCTGTCGCCGACGACCGCGACGCCGGTTGTAGCGGCCTGGATCACACCCGCCAGGTCACCGTACGCGCCGAACGTCGCGACCCGCTCCACGGTCCCTGACAGGCGCGCAGCGGCGAGCAACGCGAACGACCCGCCGTAGGAGAACCCCAGCATGACGACGGGTTGCCCGGTGCGCGCTTGCAGGGCCCTCGCGGCGTGGACGATCCGGTCCACATCGCCGGCGTCCAGCCGCCACTCGTACAGGGCGAGGTCCGGTGCGAACACGGTGCGGCCGGATCGCGCGATGGCGGTGGCGACGGCGCGCACTCGCTGGTCAGCGAGCCCATCGGGCGTCGCGCCGGGTACCAGCAGGACCGGCGGAGCCTCCCACGCCGGTGCCGCGAGCCAACCCGCGACCCCGTCGAGCGACGTGGTGGCCGCCTCGACGTCTGCGGCCAGCGGCCGTGGCGCCGGCATCCCGGTCGCCTCGGCCAGAACCGGAACGGCCTTGGCGTGTGCTCTGAGGTGAGGTACGGCGGCGACCAGCGCCCCTGCGACGGTCACGCCGGCCACGGCGATCATCAGCCAGCGCGGCATCCGCTTCACGCCGGTTCGGCCATGGGCCGGTCCTGGGCGTCGATCTCCTCGAGCTCGCGGCCGCGGGTCTCTGGCAACCGTGCGTACAGCAGCGCCGCGAACGCCACAGGGATGCCAATGGCGACGGCAGCGCCCTGGAAGGACTGCGTCCACTCGAGCAGTGCCCCGAACAGCAGCAGCCCTGCGACGGCACCGCCGACCTGCGCGCTGGTCAGCCACCCTGCGGCGGCGGCCCGCACCGAGCGGGGAAACAGCTCCGCGTCGAGCGCACCGGCTGCTGGTGTGAATGCCGAGGCCGCCATCACGCTGAGCGGGAAGCCCGCCACCATTGCCGGCACGGTGCCCCAGTACGTGACGATGCCTGCGCCGGCGGCGACGACCATGGCGGTGCCTGCCGCGATACGCCGGCCGACGGTGTCGGCGACCCACCGCCCCGCGAGCAGTCCCACGAAACCTGACACGCCGGAACCGATGAACACTGCCGTGACCAGCGCCGGTGGCTGGCCGAGCACTCGCTCGCCGTACAGGAACAGATAGGTGTTGATCGGGCCCGACAGGAACCCGACCGCGAAGTGCAAGCCGCTGACGACCGCCAGGCGGGGGATCCACCGCCGCGCCACCGCGCCGGGTAGCCCGCCCGCAGACTCCGACTGGTTCTCGACCGGCTCGGTGACGAACCGCAGGATCAGCGGCAAGAGCAGCAGGGGGAGCGCGGTCGAGGCGAACAGCATTCGGAAATCCAGGCCGAACGCCCTGACGATGGTCAGCATCCCGGTGCCCACCGCGTAGGCGGCACCGACGAACGCCACCCCTGCCGCGCGCCCTTTGGCTGACGTGTGCTCGGCCACCGTCACACCGGCCACGGCGATGGTGGCAGTCAGCAACGGCCGACCTGCGGCAAAGATCGCGACGAACCACCAGTACCCGGGACTGGCCGCCGCCAGCAGGGTCAGCAGAAGACCGCCGGCGGCGGCCGTGCCCAGCACCCGCCGCCGGCCCACACGATCGGCCATCGCGGCGATCGGCAGCCCCGCGAGTGACGAGAGCCGGATGATCGCCAGCCCCAACCCCAGGGTGGTGCCGGTCATGCCGACCTCCGCGCCCAGGCCTTCAGTCGCCTCCCCGAAGGCCTCGGCCACATCGCCCAGCGCCGCGGTCACCCCGAACTGGCCGAAGCCGGCGGCGGCGCTGACGGCCGCCACCGCAACGACCGGGGAACGCAGCCACGACGGGCGAGTCATGCGCTGCCCCCGATTGCGCCCGGGCGCCCAGGGGCATGCAGTCGACAACCGTGGACGCCCGCATGGACCCGTCGCTGTGGCAGCGGCCAGAGCCGCTGTACCCACTGCTCGCCCGCGCGGTCGGGCTGCTGCTTCGTCTGGTGTATCGGGTCCGCGTGGGTGGTGGGGACATCCCTCGCTCCGGCCCCGTGTTGCTGGCTGCCAACCACATCGCGCACCTGGACCCGGTCGTGCTGGCCGTCACCCTCCACAAGCGGGGGCGAAAGACCCGGTTCCTCGCGGTGTCGGGACTGTGGTCGGTCCCCGTGGTCGGGTGGCTGCTGCGCGTCGGACGGATGGTGCCGGTCTACCGGGGCGGCGGGGTCGACCGGATGACGGAGGACGCGTGTGTGGCCCTGGACGCCGGGGAGGCCGTTCTGGTCTATCCCGAGGGAACGATCGCCGACCCGACGGAACGCGTGCCCGCCCGGCCCGGGGCGGGGCACCTCGCGCTGCACAGCGCCGGTC
>DATLGM010000343.1:0-5692 GCA_035540515.1 Egibacteraceae bacterium
CCAGATCAGCCAGCGCGCCGACTTCTTCGAGGTCGAGGTCGGGTTGGAGACCACGCTCAAGCGCCCCATCGTGAACACCCGCGACGAGCCGCACGCCGACCCGGAGCGCTTCCGCCGCCTTCACGTCATCATCGGCGACGCCAACATGAGCGAGGTGTGCACCTACCTCAAGCTCGGCTCCACCGCCCTGGTGCTGACCATGATCGAAGACGGCTTCCTGCCTGAAGCGCCGGCTCTCGCCACGCCGGTCAAGTCCCTGCACGCGATCTCACACGACCTGACGTGCAAGCAGACGGTGGAGCGCAAGGACGGGCGGACGGTCACGCCCGTCGAGCTGCAGTGGCACTACCTGGACCACGCCAAGAAGTACGCCGAGGAGCGCGACGCGCCGACGTGGGCTCGCGACGTGCTGGCGCTGTGGGAGCGGGTCGTGTTGACCATCGAAGACGACCCGATGGGGCTGGACGGCGTCGTCGACTGGGTGACCAAGTACCGGTTGCTGTCCCGCTACGTCGAGCGCGACGACCTGGCCTGGAACCACGACAAGCTCAAGCTCATCGACGTGCAGTACCACGACGTCCGGCAGGACAAGGGCCTGTACAACCGTCTGGTCGCAGGCGGCCGCTTCGAGACGCTGGTCGACGAGACCGAGGTGCAGCACGCCATCACGAACCCGCCGGAAGACACCCGGGCCTACTTCCGTGGACGGTGCCTGGAGAAGTTCCGCGGGGAGGTCGCCGCCGCCGGCTGGGACTCGATCATCTTTGACACCGGTCGCGACACGCTGCAGCGCGTACCGATGATGGACCCGGGCCGGGGTGGACGGGCGATGACCCAGGACCTGATCGACCGCTGCGAGACTGCCGCCGAGCTCGTCGAGGCACTGCAGTCCTAGACCGGGCGCGCCGATACAATCGCAGACCCATCGAGCGGCACCGGGAGCGTGGTCATGAGCGAAGGCGGACAGGTCCGCAAGCAGCGGCCCAAGTCCGAGGAGACCGAGGTCGAGGAACCGGCGAAGACAGAGTCCGCCGACACCTCCGACGTCGACGACCTGCTCGACGAAATCGACGAGGTCCTCGAGGAGAACGCCGAGGAGTTCGTCAAGAACTACGTGCAGAAGGGCGGGGAGTGACCCTCGGAGACCTCTCCGGGGTCTTTCCGTCGCCGTTCGACCTCAACGGTCCCAGCTTCTCGGCTCTGCTGCGCACCGTGGCACCGGAGACGTTGACCGCCGCCATGGCCGCGCCCGTCTCGCACGTCGAGGGCACGACGATCGTGGCGTTGACGTACGGCGAGGGCGTCGTCATCGCCGGCGACCGGCGCGCCACCGCCGGCAACATCATCTCCAAGCGCGACATGCGCAAGGTGTTCGAGGCCGACAGCTGGTCGGCCGTGGGCATCTCAGGCGCCGCGGGGCCCGCGATGGAGATGGCCAAGATCTTCGCCACCGAGCTGGAGCACTACGAGAAGGTCGAGGGCGGCCCGCTGTCGCTGGAGGGCAAGGCGAACAAGCTCGCGCAGATGGTGCGGGCCAACCTGCCAATGGCGATGCAGGGCCTGGTGGTGGTTCCGCTGTTCGCCGGCTACGACCCGCGTGAGGACATCGCCCGCATCTACGAGTTCGACGCCGCCGGCGGCCGGTACGAGGAACGGCGCTTCGCCACCACGGGCTCAGGTGGCCGCGACGCGCGTGGCTCGCTCAAGGCGCGGTACCGCGAGGCGCTGGCACGCGACGAGGCGATCGACGTCGCGCTGGAGGCGTTGTGGGACGCCGCCGACGAGGACTCCGCCACCGGCGGGCCCGACCTGGTCCGGGGCATCTTTCCGCTCGTGGTCGTCATCGACCGCGACGGGTACCGCGAGCTCGACGACCCCGAGGTCGCCGAGCGCGTCCAGGAGGTCATCTCCGACCGGCAGGGCGCGTAGGCGCATGACCGACCGAGCTGACCGAGCCGACAAGGAGTCGCCGTCGTGGCGATGATGCCGTACGTCTCGCCCGAGCAGGCGATGAAGGACCGGGCGGACTACGCCCGCAAGGGGATCAGCCGCGGTCGGTCGGTCATCGCCGTCGAGTACGACAACGGTGTGCTGTTCGTGGCCGAGAACCCCTCGGCGACGCTGCACAAGATCAGTGAGATCTACGACCGCATCGGCTTCGCCGCGGTGGGCAAGTACAACGAGTTCGAACAGCTGCGCGTCGCCGGCATCCGCCTCGCCGACGTCAAGGGCTACCAGTACGCCCGCGAGGACGTCACCGGGCGCACCCTGGCCAACGCGTACGCCAACGCCCTCGGGGCGGCGTTCACCGAGAGCACCAAGCCCTTCGAGGTCGAGCTGCTCGTCGCGGAGGTCACCGCCGACGCCGTCGAGCTGTACCACATCCTGTACGACGGCTCGATCACCGACGAGGACGGGTTCGTCGCCATCGGCGGTAGCGCGGAGGCGCTGAACGCCCGGGTGGGCGAGGGCTTCCAGGCCGGGATGGATCGCGACGCCGCCCTGCGGCTGGCCCGTGAGTCCCTGGGCGCTGCGGACGGCCCGCCCATCGAGGGCGGCCGTCTGGAGGTCGCCGGTCTGGACCGCACCCGCGGCCGCCGCAAGTTCTTCCGGCTGACCAACGACGAAGTGGCCGCGGCGCTTGGGTGACCCTGGGGGCTGGTCGGCTCCACCACCGCCGCCGGCCCCGACGCGCACGCCCGCCTGGCACGTCGCACTGGTCCTCGCCCTGGTCGCCGTCGCGCTGGCGGTGGTCGTCGGGGCGGTCGTCGTCATGGTCGGGTGGCTGTCCGCCGGGCCGGTCGACGTCACGACCGAGCCGACCTCGGCCGCCACCGCGCCGGCGACCACCGAGCCCACGGATCCGCCGGACCGCGACCCCGCCGAGGCGCCGGCGCTCGACGTCGACACGATCGCCGAGCAGGTCGCGGCGATCCGCGGCCTGCCCTTGGACCGTCCGTTGCGCTCGCGCGTGCTCGACGGTCCCGCCTTGGCCGACAAGGTGAGCGAGATCGGCTTCGAAGACCTCGACGCCGGCGAGCTGCGGCGCATCGAGCGGTTGCTGGTCGCGCTCCGCTTGGCCGATGTGGACGTTGATCTGGCCGCCGTGGTCGAGGACCTGTACCGCGAGCAGGTGCTGGGGCTGTACGTCGCAGACGTTAGGACCCTGTACGTCACCGGCGACGGCACCGGGACACCGCTGGAGCGCATGACCACCGCGCACGAGGTGACCCATGCGCTGCAGGACCGCGCGTTCAACCTGCGCCGGCTGCAACGCCGCTACGAAGACGACGAGGACGCCTCGTCAGCGGTGCTTGCGCTGATCGAGGGTGACGCGGTCCTCACCCAGGGACTGTGGGCGCAGGAGCACCTGACCGCGTCCGAGCGGCTGCAGGCGTTCTCTGGTGGGACGCAGGGCTCAGCGGCGCTCGATCGCGCCCCGGAGTACATCCGCGCCGGCCTGTTCTTCCCGTACCAGGAGGGCGCGGCGTTCGTCGGGGAGCTGTACCGCCAGGGCGGGTTCCCGGCGATCGACGAGGCGTTCGCCCGGCCGCCGGTCACCACGGCGCAGATCATCGAGCCCGACCGGTACCTCGCCGGTGAGGAGGCGACGGACGTGCGGGTGGTCGGGCAGCCCGGTGGGCAGTGGCGCCGTGCCGGTCGGTACACCTTCGGGCAGTTCGACGTCCGCGAGCTGCTCAAGGAGCAGGTCGGTGCGGACACTGCGGAGTCCGCCGCGTCGGGCTGGCGCGGGGGAGAGGTGCGGGCGTGGGCGCGCGGTGACGACACCGCGGTCGGGCTGGCGCTGGAGTTCGAGTCCGACGACGACGGGGCCGAGGCCTGCGCCGCGGTGACGCAGTGGTACCAGGAGGCCGCCGCGGGCAGCGAGCAGGGCGACGGGACGTTCCGCGGCGACCGCGACACCATGGCACTGTCCTGTCGGCCGCCGCACGTCCGCATGGGGTTGGCGCCCGATGCTGCGACGGCACGCCGGTTGACCGCGGGTCCCTGACCTAGACTCGACCACGGTCCTGCGCGCCGCGGACGCGGCGCAGCGACAGGACCCGACTGGAAGGCGCAGCATGGACCGCCGGATCTTCGGCATCGAGGTCGAGTACGGCGTGACCTGCACGTTCCGCGGGCAGCGCCGGCTGTCCCCGGACGAGGTGGCGCGCTACCTGTTCCGCCGCGTCGTGTCGTGGGGCCGGTCGTCGAACGTGTTCCTGGAGAACGGCGCGCGGCTGTACCTCGACGTGGGCTCGCACCCGGAGTACGCCACCCCCGAGTGCGACTCGGTCAAGGCGGTCGTCACGCATGACAAGGCCGGTGAGCGGATCCTCGAAGGGCTGGTCGACCAGGCCGAGCAGCGGCTGCACGAAGAGGGCATCGCCGGGCAGATCTACCTGTTCAAGAACAACACCGACTCCGCCGGCAACTCCTACGGCAGTCACGAGAACTACCTCGTCGCTCGGTTCGGCGAGTTCCAGAAGCTGGCCGACACCCTCATCCCGTTTCTGGTGACGCGACAGATCTTCGCCGGCGCCGGAAAGGTCCTGCAGACTCCGCGGGGGGCGGTGTACTCGGTGTCTCAGCGCGCCGAGCACATCTGGGAGGGACTGAGCTCGGCGACCACACGCAGCCGGCCGATCATCAACAGCCGGGACGAGCCGCACGCAGACGCCGAGCGGTTCCGCCGGCTGCATGTCATCGTCGGTGACTCGAACATGAGCGAGTACACGGTGTGGCTGAAGGTGGCCACCTGTGACCTGGTGCTCCGCATGATCGAGGCCGGCACCGTGATGCGCGACTTGACGCTGGACAACCCCATCCGCGCGATCCGCGAGATCAGTCACGACATGACCTGCCAGCGTCGGGTCAAGCTGCTCGGGGGCCGCGAGATGAGCGCGCTGGAGATCCAGCGGGAGTACTTCGAGCGGGTCTCGCAGTTCATCGACAACAGCGGCTCTGATCCCGAGACCGACAGGGTCCTCGCCGCCTGGGGCCGCGTCCTGGAGGGGCTGGCCGACGACCCGATGAAGCTGTCACGGGAGTGCGACTGGGTCGCGAAGTACCAGCTGCTGTCGGACTACCGGCGCCGTCACGACCTGCCGCTGTCCCACCCGCGCGTGTCGATGCTGGATCTGCAGTACCACGACGTCAACCGCAGCCGTGGGCTGTACTACCTGCTGGAGCGTCGTGACAAGGTCGAGCGGGTCACCGACGACGCGGCCATCGAGGAGGCCAAGGACACCCCGCCGCAGACCACCCGGGCACGGTTGCGCGGGGAGTTCATCCGTCAGGCCAAGCGCAAACGGCGCGACTTCACAGTCGACTGGGTGCACCTCAAGCTCAACGACCAGGCGCAGCGCACCGTGCTGTGCAAGGACCCGTTCCGCGCCGTGGACGACCGGGTCGACAAGCTCATCGCCTCGATGTAGCCCTCGGCCCTGCCACCGGCTGACCGCACACCGCTGCGCAGACATGGCCGTGACAGGCAGGAACGGACCGCCCGCCGTCGTACACAACCGGCATGTCGCTCCGTCGTGCCCTGGCCGCGGGCCTCGCCGCCGCCCTGCTGCCGCTGACCGCCGTGCTGGCCGCGGACGATCCCGCGGCGCCGGGCGAGGGCGGGCCGCAGGACGCCGTCGTCGTCGCCGTCATCGACAGCGGCTTCTCGCCCTACCACCACGAC
>DATLGM010000344.1:0-9235 GCA_035540515.1 Egibacteraceae bacterium
GATGTGTCCCGCGCCGGCCGGTCCGGCGCTGCTCACCCCTTAGGAGTCGCCGAACCAGGAGGATTCATCGGTCTGCGTGAGTTCTACTCCAACCCCTGGGAACGAAAGGAGACACCATGACCGATGAGGCCGAGGCCTCCCGGGTGGTCAGCGCGACCCGTGAGATCTCTGCTCCGGCGAGCGTCATCTTCGA
Source organism: Egibacteraceae bacterium (assembly GCA_035540515.1). GTDB lineage: Bacteria > Actinomycetota > Nitriliruptoria > Euzebyales > Egibacteraceae > WHTG01. The sequence goes on from DATLGM010000344.1 coordinate 194, forward strand.
GCTGATCGCCGACCCGTCGCAGCAACCGCGGTGGGACGGCAATGACAACCTGGGCGAGGCACCGCCCGGGCAGCGTGTCCGTCAGGTAGGAGACGTGTTCACCATGGTGTTGTCCAAGGGCAGCATCCGCGAGAACCACGTCGTGGAGTTCGAAGAGGGGCGACGCATCGCCTGGCTGCCCGCGGAGCCCGGCGAGCCACCGCCTGGCCACCTGTGGCGTTGGGAGCTGGACCCTACTGGTGAGGCGGTCACCACGGTGACGCACACCTACGACTGGTCGCAGCTCACCGATCCCAACCGGTTCGAACGAGCCCGTGCCACGACTGCCGAAAAGCTGCAGGCCTCGCTGATCCGCCTCGCGCGGTTGGCCGAGGAATCCGACCACTCGTCGTAGCCAGCGCCGGCGCTCGCCTCACGCTAGGCGCGCAGGATCTTCTGCATCGCCTTGCCCTTGGCTAGCTCGTCGACGAGCTTGTCCAGGTACCGGATCTCCCGCATCGTCGGCTCCTCGATGTCCTCGACGCGGACGCCGCAGACCACTCCTGTGATCAACGATCGGGACGGGTTTGGGTCCGGAGCCTGCGAAAAGAACGTCTCGAAGTCGACCTCGTGGTCGAGCTGCTTGCGGAGCTCGTCCTGGCTGTAGCCCGTCAACCACCGGATGACCTCGTCGACCTCTGCCTTGGTGCGGCCTTTGCGCTCCGCCTTCGCGATGTAATGGAGATACACGCTGGCGACGCTCGTCGTATAGATCCTGTGCTTGGTGGTCATGGCCTCCCCGCTGGGCGGAAACGCTTCATGTTCGCAGCCGTGCTCAACTCGCGCCCGCCAGGCGCACACGGGCCTGATCGACGCCGAGGAACGTCGCGTAGCGCTCTGCTGCTGCGTGCACCCACGCCGTCTCGTCGGTCGTCACCTCGCGGAACAGGCTGATGTCGAAGGTGACCGCGTCGCCGCCGACGGTCCGCTTCATGTCGCCGACCATCTGCCCGTCGACCAGGGTCATGCCCACGTTGGCGCCGCGCCGGCGGGGCACGATCCCGTCGGCGTCCAGCGAGTACCGGGAGTCCTGGTAGCCGTTGTGGTACTCGTCGAGCGTCAGCAGCAGGTGCGCGCGGGGCTCGAGGGCCCCGCCGCCGGGTGGTCCCGAACCGAACCAGTACGTGCGGCCGTCATGCTCGACGCTGTCGAGTTGATCGGCCATGTCGGCAAGCCCCGCACGGACGTCGGTCAGGGTCATCGTCGCCCAATAGGCCAGGTCCCGTTCCGTTGCCGGTCCGTGGCCGCGGAAGTAGCGCACTACGATCTCGGCGCGTGCCTCGTCACGGTCGAGTCGGCGCGCAGCCGGGGCTCGCTCGTCGAGCAGGGCGAAGGTCTGCTGGTTGCCTTGCATGACGCCACTGCACACCGCCGCGGACAGCTCGGCGTGCGAGAGCAGGGCGCCCACCCGCGCCCCGTCGCCCGGCAGTCCCGCAGCGGTGAGATGCTCCGCCAGTGCCGGACGGGTGAGGTGGGTGCCACCGTCGAGCGCACCGGTGATGACGTCCAGTGATCTGTCGATCGTCGCGGTGTCCAGATCCAGTGCCCGCACCAGCTGCGACCATGAACGCCGGACCCTGGGGGCGGTGAACTCCAGCAGCCAGCGGATGTCGTCGCGCAAGGCGAAGTGCCAGGTCGGCCGCAGCACGTGGGTCCGCAGGATGGCGCCGGCGTCGAACAGCCGCTGCAACTGGGCGGACGAGGTGTCCACCGTCCGCTCCGCCAACGCCCACAGCGTCTGTCCGTAGTTCTCCGCCTGCACCCCGAGCAACCCGCCGACCGCGTCGGTCGGCGAGGCGTAGCGGCGACCGCAAAGCCGCTGGGTGTGCAGCCGCCACCGGGCGATGTCGCGCAGGTTCACCTCAGTCGTGTTGCGCAGATCCCGCGTACGCCCGTTCCAAGGCGGCGATGTCGAACTTCTTCATGTCGAGGAAGGCGGCCGTGACCCGCGCGATCTGCTCCTTCGTGCCGGTGCGCAGCATCTCGTCCATCGCCGCGGGGACGATCTGCCACGACAGTCCGTACCGGTCCTTCAGCCACCCGCACTGCTCGGCCTCCGGGACGGCGGACAACGCGTCCCAGTAGCGATCGATCTCGTCCTGGCTGTCGCAGCTGACCAGCAGCGAGATCGCTTCGTTGAACGCGAACTGGTGATCTTCCGCGCTGTCCATCGCAGCGAACTGCTGGCCGGCCAGCGTGAAGGCGGCGTACTGCACGGTGCCCTCGGCATCGGGACCCGGCCCGGCGTCGTACCGCATGATGTCGCCGACCTCGGAGTCGGGGAAGACCGACGCGTAGTGCCGGATCGCCTCCTCGGTCTTGCCGCACACGTCGCCGACGAACATCAGGGTGGGTGTGATCCGCTGGGCCACCTCCGTCCCACCACCATGCGAGATCTGCCAGGACACCCCGTAGCGGTCCTGCAGCCAGCCGTAGCGCTCGCTCCAGGGGTAGGAGTCCAGTGGCATCAGCGTCGACCCGCCCTCGGCCAACGTCGACCACAGCCGATCGACCTGCTCGACGGTGTCGCAGGCGACCGCGAACGACACCGACGGGTTGAACGAGAACAGTGGTCCGGCGCTGATCGCCTGGAACGACTGCCCCCACAGCTGGAACGTGACGACGTCGGTGTCCCCGCCCGGGGTGTCCGGGATTGTCGTCACGTCGACGACCTTCGAGTCAGGAAACGTCGCCACGTAGAGCTCGGCCGCCTCGACGGCCTCCCGGTCGAACCACAGGTGAGGGGTGATCTTGTCCATGACGTTTCGTCCTTCCTCGTGCCGGCGTGCCCTGTAGTGACGCCGGCTCGAATTTGAACTCATCGGTCGCAACCATGCTCGCTCCCGAGTCCCGGTCGTCTGCCTCTGCGAAGATGCGAACAAGCAGGCCGAGGAGGTGATCCAGTGGCGGAAGAGCGGATCATCACACCCGATCAGCGGCTGCGCGTCTACATCAGCTCCGATCCCGACGAGCTCCCGAGCGAGCGTGCGGCAGTGCGTCAGGCGATTGAGCGGATGCGGCTGCAGCCCGTGACGGGCGAGCACGCCCGGCGGGATGCGGCTCAGAGCGTCGCACGCTCGGGACTGGCGCAGTGTCATGTGTACCTCGGGATCTTCGGCGAGCGCGCCGGGACGGTCCCTCCCGGAGAGACGGCCTTTGCGCTGGAAGACGAGTACGACCGGTCGTCGGGCCTACCGCGGCTGCTGTACGTGTTGCACCCGGCACCCGACCGCGATCCCCGCCTGACCGCGCTGATCGAGCGGATCGAGGCGGACGAGGGTGGGCCGTCGTACCACGCGTTCTCGACGGTCGACGAGCTGGTGGAGCTGGTCGAGAACGACATCGCGCTGCTGCTGTCCGAACGGTTCTCCGACGGCGCCCTCACTGATGCCGCGACAGTAGGACTCGCAAGGGCGCGTGAATCCGCCGTGGTGCAGCAAGCCGCTGGGACACTGCGGATGCGGGGGTCTGCCGGCCGTCTGCCCTCGCCTCCCGGCACCTTTGTCGGGCGCACTCACGAGATAGAGGCCGTCGCTGACCTCCTGCGCTCCGGCCGTGCCCGGTTGGTGTCGCTGATCGGCCCGGGTGGCATCGGCAAGACGAGATTGGCGCTGGAAGCGGCTCGAGCTGCGGGCGCCGACTTCCCCGGAGGCACCCTGTTCGTGCCGTTGGCCGGGCTGGTCGACCCGGATCTGGTCCTGCCATCGGTGGCCGAGGTCCTCGGCGCGCGGCGCGACGGTGATCGTGACATTCTCGACGCGGTGGCTGGGGCCATCTCGGAGCAACGCACGCTGCTGGTGCTGGACAACTTCGAGCAAGTCGTCGCGGCATCGGACGGGCTGGTCGACCTGCTGGACCGGGTGCGGTCCGTCGTGATCTTGGTGACCAGTCGGCATGTCCTCAACGTGCGCCCCGAGCACCAGTACCAGGTCACACCGCTCGGCGAACCCGACGGCACCCGTTTGTTCATCGAGCGGGCGTCGGCGATCAACCCCGCGATTGCCGGCAACGATGCCTACGCCGCCGACATCGCCGAGATCTGCCGCCGACTTGACGGTCTGCCGCTGGCGATCGAGCTGGCGGCTGCTCGTGTACGGCTGCTGCCGCCACCAGTCCTGCTCTCCAAGCTCGACGAGCGGCTGGAGGTCTTGTCCCACGGGTCGGTCGACCTACCGGAGCGTCAGCGCACGCTGCGGGCGACGATGGAGTGGAGCTACGACCTGCTCGCACCGCACGAACAGAAGGTCTTCGCCCGACTCGCGGTCTTCGTCGGCGGCTGGACGATCGACGCGGCGGAGACGGTCTGCGGGCGTGCCGGCGAGCCGGACATGCTCGACACCCTGGCCGAGCTGTTGTCGAGCAGCCTGGTGGTCGACGGGGATGTGGACGGCAGCGAGACCTGCCTGTCCATGCTGAGCACCGTCCGCACGTTCGCAGCCGAGTGCCTTGCCGCCTCGCCTGATCGAGCGGAGACCGAGCGTCGACACACCCAATGGATGGTCGCGCTCGCCGGGGGACGGCTGCAGACCGAGGGTCGGGATCACCACAGGTGGCTCGCTCGGTTCGACAGGGAACGCGGCAATCTCCGGGCCGTCGTGCGGCGGGCGCTTGACCGCGACGACATCGAAACGGTGGCCAAGCTGGCCCGAGACTCATTTGTGCCCCTCGGGCACCGGGACGCCGAGGCGGAGGTCGTCGGTTGGCTGGATGAAGCGCTCGAGCGCGGTGCTGCGGTCGCGGCGGAGGTGCGCGGCCGACTGCTGGTGGTGCGGGCCTTGACCGCCACGATGTACGGCGAGTACGACCGCGCCTCGGAGCTGCTTGCGGAGGGCTCGTCATTGCTTCCGCCCGACAGCGCCCATGACTACGACCGCGCGCTGGCGGCCGCGGCCGACGTGTACCGGAACGTTGCCGAAGATCCGGCCTCGGCGACCTCGGTCATCGACCAGGCCTCGGCCCGAATGGCGGCTGTGGGCGATCGGCTGGCCCAGACCTACATGGAAGTCACGGCAGGTCATGTGGCGCTGCTGTGCCAGGACCTGCCGGCAGCGGAACAGCGGTGCGCCAACGCTGTCCGCATCGCCTTGGACCTCGGAGACCTTGCGATGCAGGGCCGGGCCCAAAGCCTGCTGGGGCTGGCACAGCTGGCGCAGGGTGACCTCGAGGGCGGTCGCCGATCGGCGCTCGCCGGGGCGGCCGCGAACCGCCACGGCGGTCAGCCGACGAGCATGGCCTACTCGTTGGACGGGCTGGCAGCGGTGGCGCTGGCCGACGGTGAACCGGCCGTCGCTGCGCGCGCGCTCCACGCTGCAGCCGTGATCCGCCGTGGCGCCGGCAACCCGGCCTCGCCGGCGTTCGAGCCACTGCTGAACGACCTGTCCTCCCGCGCCCGACGTAAGCTCGGCGATGCCGGGTTCGCCCAAGCGGTCACCGAAGCCGAGCGCTGGGAGCCGATCGAGGCCCTCGAGTGCACGCTTGCCGCACTCACTGCGGCTGTGGAGGATTCGCCCTCCGATCCCGGGAGGAGCGAGGAGGGACCATGAGCAAAGCCGATGACCTGGCGGTGTCGGACGGGTTCACTGAGGCCGAACGCGAAGCGATGAGGCAGCGGGCCGACGAGTTGCGTTCAGAGCGAGGCGGTCGCAAGAAGGCGGACAACCTGCAGGCTGCCTTGGACGCCATCGCAGAGATGCCCGACGCCGACCGAGTCATCGCGGAGCGGATCCACGCGATCGTCACCCGCGTCGCGCCGGATCTGCTGCCGCGGACCTGGTACGGCATGCCGGCCTATGCCCAGGACAAGGACGTGGTGTGCTTCTTCCAGGCGGCCGCGAAGTTCGACGCTCGGTACGCAACGCTGGGGTTCAACGATGCCGCGCGCCTCGACGACGGGGACATGTGGCCTGTGACGTTCGCCATCGTCAACTGGACCGACGCGGTGGAACGGCGAGTCGAGGCGCTCGTCCGGGGTGCAGTCGAAGGAGCGGCGTAACGGCGTCTCAGGAGAAGGCGAACAGCGGGGGGAGCGCGACGATCACGGCGGCCGTCCACCCGGCGAACACCGGCAGGTAGGCGGTCTGCCAGCGCTCGAGGCGGTCGAACACGACACGCCCGGTGACGAAGCGCCACAGCAGGAGCGCCGTGCCCGCCAGGTTGACCAGCAGCAGCAGGTTCAGCCCGAGCGCCGCGACCCGGTTGGGGGTGAGCCCGAGCTCGCCGATCCTCGCGACCATCGCGCCGAGCACCATGACGTCGAGCACCAGCGCGCTGACCACTGCCAGCAGCTGGATCCGGTCCATCGCCCCGGCCGGGCGGCCGGCGTCCCGGGCGGACATGGCGTACAGCACCAGCCCGAGCACCACGACCAGCAGAGCGTCGAACACCCCGATCAGCTCTCGGTCGAAGTCGCGGGCCACCCCGGCCACCGCGTACGAGACGGCGGCGACGGCGAGCATCACCGCGAACAGCGGGGTGAACAGCATCGTGAGCACCGGCGCCATGTTCTCGACGACACGCTGCTTGGACTCGACCAACCACGCCGCCACGACCACCGCACCCGCGGCGCCTGCGGGCAGCACCCACTCGATCACCTGCTCGCCGAGCATCGGGCTGATCGGATCCAGGATCAAAGAGGTCAGGCCCAACAGCACCCCGCCGCCCAGGGCGATGAGCGCGTAGTAGATGAGCCACTCGCCGGTGAACCGGACGAAGTCCATGCGCCGGTCGCGGGATCGCAGCGCGCCGGCCATGTACGGATAGGCCACGGCGAACCACAGCGCCACCGGCAGGTGCAGCGCCACGACCACCTCGGTCGCTGAGTCGGCGCGGTAGGGGTAGACGTTCGCGATGAGCGCGAGCACCGCGAAGGGGGCGGCGGTCAGCAGCGAGCCGCGCAGGTCGAGCCGGCGGCGGCGCGCGAAGTACCCGGCCAGCAGGGGGAGCACCACGAAGCCGAGGTTGCGCAGCACCCACTCCTGGCCAGGCAGCGCCGCGACCAGCCGGGCGACCGTCGCCAGGATCCCGGCGCCGGCGGCGAAGATCAGCGCCTGGACCCATCCGCTCGATCCCTGGGGCTGCGCTTCCTCGCCGTGCATGACCAGCTGCTTCCACAACCGGCCGCTGTGCTCGCGGGCGTACTCGCGGGACAGGGCGTCCAGGTCGCCCATCCGCTTCACGGCGATCAGGAACGCCTCGTCGGTGCTGAGGCCCGCGCTGTCGAGGTCGACGATCTGCTCACGCAGGTGCGCCTCGAGCTCCTCGACATCGTGGCCGTTGACCGCCGGCGATCGCTCGACGAAGGCTCGCCACTCGGCGATCTGCGACTCGACGTCCCGCACGCTCACGCCTCCCCCAACGCCGTCAGCGCACCGCCGCTGCCACGCCACACGTGCCCCAGCGCGCGGGTCACTGTCGTCCACTGCCGTTGCTGCTCCGCCAGCGCTGTGCGGCCTTCCGGCGTGATCGCGTAGTAGCGGCGACGACGGCCCTCCGGCGGTGTGCGCCACTCCGTGGTCACGTACCCGAGCCGGCGAAGGCGGTGCAGCAGCGGGTAGAGCATGCCGTCAGTCCACTCCAGCTCGCCGGCCGACAGCTCGCGGACCCGCTTGAGGATGGCGTAGCCATAGCTCTCACCGTCGGCCAGGATCGCCAGCACGAGCGGCGTCGCCGACGCGGCGACCAGGTCCTTGTCGATGTGCACGGCACCTCCTGATGGCTCGAAGCGATATGCATAGAACCACAAGGTATGGGGACCGGCAACGGTCCACGACCTGGCCAGTGGTGCAGGGATGCGGGTCGGTGACCGGTGGCGTACCGGCCACCGACCCGTCGAGCGATCAGCGCAGGTCGAACCGGTCCAGCGTCATGACCTTGTCCCAGGCCGCCACGAAGTCGCGCGCGAACTGCTCCTTGGCGTCGTCGGCGGCGTACACCTCGGCGATGCCACGCAGGATGGAGTTCGAGCCGAACACCAGGTCGGCCGGGGTGGCAGTCCAGCGGACATCACCGCTGGCGCGGTCCACGCCTTCGTAGATCCCCTCCTCGGAGGGCGACGTCCGCCACTGCATGCCCGGCTCGAGCAGCGTGACGAAGAAGTCGTTCGTCAGGGTCTCCGGCCGGTCGGTGAAGACACCGTGCTTCGCACCGCCCGCGTTGTTGCCCAACACCCGTAGGCCGCCGACGAGAAGGGTCATCTCTTTGGCGGTCAGGTCCAGCATGTAGGCGCGGTCGATCAGCAACGTCTCCGGCGGCAGCTTGGAGCCGGCCTCGACGTAGTTGCGGAACCCGTCGGCGCGTGGCTCGAGCACTGCGAACGACTCGACGTCGGTCATCTCCTGCGTCGCATCGGTGCGTCCCGGCGCGAACGGGACGGTGAGGTCGAAGCCGGCGTCCTTGGCCGCCTGCTCGACCGCGGCGCAGCCGCCGAGCACGATGAGGTCGGCCAGCGACACCTTCTTGCCACCGGTCTGCGCGCCGTTGAACGTCCGCTGGAGCTGCTCGAGCTGCTCGATCACCGGCGCGACGCCAGCGTTGACGGCCCAGTCCTTCTGGGGCGCCAGTCGGATGCGGGCACCGTTGGCACCCCCGCGCTTGTCGGTCGTCCGGAACGACGCCGCCGACGCCCACGCGGCGGACACCAGCTGCGAGATCGACAAGCCGGAGCCCAGCAGCTGCTGCTTGAGCGTCGCGATGTCGGACTCGTCGATGAGCTCGTGGTCGACCGCGGGCACGGGGTCCTGCCACAGCTGCGGCTCGGCGACCCACGGGCCCAGGTAGCGGGAGACGGGGCCCATGTCACGGTGCAGCAGCTTGTACCAGGCCTTGGCGAACGCCTCGGCGAACTCGTCGGGGTTGTCGCGGAAGCGCTCCGAGATCTCCCGGTAGGTCGGGTCGGCGATCAGCGCGAGGTCCGTTGTCGCCATCATGGGCGCGTGCCGGACGCCCTCACGGTGCGCGTCGGGAACCAGCTCCTGCGCTTCGGGCTCCTTGGGCTTCCACTGCTTG
>DATLGM010000345.1:0-3123 GCA_035540515.1 Egibacteraceae bacterium
GCCCCAGCACCGCGAGCGCGACCATGTACCGCACGCGCACCCGTGCCAGCAGCAGCACGCCGAACACGATGGCGACGAAGACCAGCACGGTGCCGAAGTCGGGCTGCATGAGGATCAGCGCCATCGGCACGGACGCGATGGCCAGCGCCTCGATCAGCGCGCGCAGCCCCAGCGCCTCCTCACGGCGCTCGTTGAACAGCGTCGCGAGCATCACGATCAGGCCCACCTTGGCCAGCTCCGACGGCTGGAACTGGAACCCGCCGAAGACCAGCCACGACTTGGAGGCGTTGATCACGGTCCCCTGCGCCAGCACGAGGACCAGCAGCAGCAGCGACCCCACGTAGATCGGCAGCGCCCACGCTCGGTAGGACCGGTAGTCCACGATCGTGATGGCGATCATCCCCAGGATCCCGATGCCCCACGAGACCATCTGCCGGTTGACGAAGAACAGGGTGTCACTGCCCTGCTGCTCGAGCCGGAAGAACGTCGCCGAGTAGATCATCACCATGCCGAAGGCGGTCAGGCCGAACACGGCGAGCAGCAGCAGCGGGTCGATGTGCTTGGTGGGCGCATATGCACCCATCCACTTCTGCTGCACGGCCTCACGGGCCATGCGGCCCCTGTGGTCGTCGTAGGTCACCTGTGCCACGGTCGCCTCGTCAGTCCGTCGCCACGCCGGGCGTGATCTCGGTCTCGTCCAGCCCGAGCAGCGTCTCGAAGATCCGGCGCACGATCGGCGCGGCGTTCAGGCTGCCGCCGCCGCCCTCCTCGACCACCGCGACCACCACGTACTCCGGGTCGTCGGCGGGTGCGTAGCCGCCGAACCACGCGAACGGCTGCTTGGGCTTGAACTCCGCCGTTCCGGTCTTGCCGGCGACCGGGACCGGGAACGCGGCGAACGTCGCCGCGGCCGTGCCCTGCGACGTCACCTTCTCCAGCCCCTCCTGGATCACGGCGAGGTTGCGCCGGCTCAGCGGCAGGTCGCGGATCTTCTTGGGCGGCAGCGCGCGGGTCTTGCCGTCGGGACGCACGATCTCCGTCCCGATCCGCGGCCGGTACAGCGTGCCGCCGTTGGCGACGGCGGCGAACGTGTTGGCGACCTGCAGCGGTGTGGTCTGCACGTCGCCCTGTCCGATCGACATGTTCACGGCGTCACCACCGCGCCACACCCCCCCGCGCTCGCACAGGTCGGTGAACAGCGCGTGGGCGTACGAGCCGTTGGACGCCTGCTTCGCTTGACTGCAGTAGGAGTCCCGGTTGGCCTCCCAGAACTCGCGCTTCCACTCCCGGCCCGGGATCACACCGTTGCGCTCGCTGGGCAGGTCGACGCCGGTCGCCTCGCCCAGGCCCCAGGCCCTGGAGTGCTCCGCGAGGATCTCACGGTCCTGGCGGTTGCTCTCCTCGTCGTTCCACATTCGACGGGCCAGCTCGTAGAACACGGTGTCGCAGGAGTCCTCCAGCGCCGTGTCCATCGCCATGTTGCCCGAGTGGCGCGACGTCCAGTTCCGAAATCGTTGCGTTCCCCAGTACCACTCACCGGGGCACGGCAGGGTGGAGGTGGGCGACATGTAGCCCTCCTCCAGCGCAGCAGCCGCCGAGACGATCTTGTAGACCGAGCCGGGCGGATAGCTGGACTGGATCGCCCGGTTGATCAGCGGGAAGTGGTTCTTGGGGTTCTGGAGCCGGTCCCAGTACTTCTGGCTGACGCCCCCGACGAAGCGGGCCGGCTCGAACGTCGGGTACGACGCCATCGCGACGACCGAGCCGTCGTTGGGATCCAGCACGACCGCGGCGCCGGCGGGGGCCTGGAAGTAGCCGTCGGCGCGGCCCTCGGCGTCGCGCACCGTGCGGGCACGCTCGATCCCCTCCGCCAGGGACTTCTCGACCTTCTTCTGCACCTTCAGGTCGATGGAGGTCACGAGGTCGGCGCCCGGCACTGGCTGGCGGTCGTCGAGCTCGCGGAGCACCTCACCGCGCGCGTTGACCTCGTAGCGCCGCTGCCCCTTGGTGCCCCGCAGCCGCCGCTCGTAGACCCGCTCCAGACCGGCCCACCCGATCTGGTCACCGGGCTGGTAGCCCTCGTAGTCCTCGGAGTCCAGCTCGGTTTCGCTGATCTCACCGAGGTACCCGACCAGGTGCGCGGCCGTGGTGCCGTGCGGGTACTCGCGCACGGGCAACCGCTCGGCGTAGACACCGGGGAACCGTGTCGAGCCGTTCTCGTGGATGTAGAAGGCGACGTCGGTGGGCACGTCGACGGCGATCGGCTTGGGGCTGAAGGGGCTGACGCGGCTGGTGGCGACCTTCTCCTGCACCTCCTGCAGGGACATGCCCAGCAGGTCGGCGACGTCGGCGAGGATCTCGTCGGTGCGCTCCCCCATCTCGTTGGGTTGGACGGAAACGACCATCGCGTAGCGGTTCTGCACGATGGGTTCACCGTTGCGGTCCAGAATGCGCCCGCGGGGCGCCTCGACGCTGAGGGTGCGGACGGCGTTGCCCTCCGCCAGGTCGACGTACCGCTCGCCGGCCATCACCTGCAGGAACCACAGACGCGCGAAAAGCAGCACAAAAAGACTCACCACCAGGAGGGTGAGGAACATCAGACGGAGGCGCGTGCTCTCGAGTTCAGCCGCGGTGGTTTGCGACGGTCGCACTTCACGGACGAAGGTAGCACCGGATCACCAGCGCGGCCCCCCGGCGGCGGCGCCGGCGGCCGCCGCCTCCCCACCCGCGAACCGGCGCGCCAGTGCGGACATTGGCCGGACGGCCAGGGGGGAGCCCAAGGCGGTCCACAGCGCCGTGGCGACGATGCCCTCGGCGAGCACCTGCCAGGTGAACTGTCGGATGTCCAGCAGCAGCGACAGCACGCCGAACAGCCCGAACGCCACCGCCCCCGCCAGCCCGCCGAGCGCCGCCTCGCCGGCGTGCGCCGTCCCCGACAGGTACGGCCGGAGCCGGCCGAGCCCGTCGCCGACGAGCAGGAAGACCAGGGCGTTGATCCCCACCAGGTGATTGCCGCCCGACAGCAGGTCGGCCGCGAGCCCCGCGACGAAGCCGTAGCGCGCCCCGGGGCCGGGCCCGTCCGCCAGCGCCAGGCCGACGACCGTGAGCAGGATGAAGTCGGGG
>DATLGM010000346.1:0-7884 GCA_035540515.1 Egibacteraceae bacterium
GCACCGGCCCACGCCCTTGCCAGAGACCGAAGCGCAGGTCACCGAGCCCCTTGACGGCAGCGATCGGACACTCACACGCCAGGCGCGGTTGTCGTCATCATCGACGGGACGCTTCGCCAACTGCATCAGATCCGTGAGCCGGCGGTCGGCGAGTCCCGTCGGCGCCTTGACGGCGCGATGGAGCGATCGGCCGCGCTGCTGGATGAGCTATGCGCTCCGGCGTGGGCCGGTGCGGTGAAACTCCGCGTGCCAGCTGGTGGTCAGCGGGCTTGCCGCGGCCGCCCTTGGCCCGCATTGGCACGCACGCGGGCGAGAAACCCTTCGCTCCGAACACAAGGCGACGAGCAACGTGGAGGCGACGAAACCACAGGTCGAAGCATGTATTGCGGAGGAACGAACAGAGGCGCTGAAGCGCCCGTTAGTTCTACGACATCTAAGGGGGCAGGGCCCTGACCAGCGGAAACGCCGGTCCGAGCACCCCCTGGCCCACCCTTGGCCCACCGGAGATGCGGGTCGAGGGCACTCGAGCCCACGCTCAGCCCCGCGGCAGCGACCTACCGCCGGTCGCTCCACCGCTCGGCCTCTCGGCGCTCCCGTCGGTTGTCAGACCACTCAAGGAGGGCTCCGAGCAGTGCCATGAGTCCGAAGACGTGCTCGCACCTACACAAAGTGAAAAGTCGCCTGAGCACCGGGGTTGTCCACGACAATTGATTCGCCCGCGACCATGTCGTCCGGACCGAAGTACCCCTCGAACGCCTCGATCACATCGTCCCGGTTCGCTGCCATAACCTTGGCAGCGACTTCGAGGGTGTGCCCGAGCACGACAGCGGCGGCCGCCGCAATTGGTACGCCCGCCGCCGTCAGCAACGTGATCGACTCTGAACTTGCGACGCCTTCACCAACAGCCTGGATGACTTGCGCAGCAGCTCTCGCGTCTCGGTCGCTCTCCGCGAGCAGAAGGCGGATGGCAAGGAAGCCCTGGACCGGCGGCACGACAAGCGGCAGTCCCCGTCCCATGTAGTTAACCCGGTCGCCTGCTCCAACCCTTCGCACTACGTTGATATCCGGACGCTCATCAAATTGCGCCTGACCGTACGGGATTGCACGCATGGTCGCCGATGCATCGACCGCAACTCCGAACATATACACCTCCGCCTTGTTCCAGGGAAGAATCTCCCGGGCATCCTTGAGGACATACTCAGACAGTGTGAGCCCCGGCAGGGGGGCCTCCTCCAGGCCTTGTTCAGCGAACGTCTCCTGTTGCACTCGTTCCACGAGGCTCGAGAGCGTCAATCGTTCGTCAGTCAGTAGCGGCATGTCTCTCACTCCCCCCTCGAGGCATCGTCGGCACGTGATGCCTCAACTGACGAGCGTAAGGCCGGGTCGCCTTGGCCGGAAGGGGCTAACCGGCGACCCCTCATATGCATCGCACCCCGCAGTGAGTGGCGGCCTGATCGTGACCCTTAATGGGCGCTCCTCCGGCAAGGCACGGAGGACGGGAACGGCTACGGCCGAAGGCGCGGCAACGGTGATGTGAGCCGCTAGCACCGCCTGTCTCCGGCGCTACGGTCTCTAAGATGTCGTAGGCCATTCTCATATCCTGAGTACAGAGGGCACCGGTCGTCCAAGCCGGCCAGCAGCAGCGCCCGTCTGCTGGGCGCTCGCTGGACCCAAATGGTCGGCGAGCGCCTCCCGGCGAGGGGGGATACGTCGTCAGATCCTCGACTCAACGGCACGAAATCGACAGCGCGACGAACGATGTCACAGTCGGCGGCCCGGCGACCCCTCCGACGCGCCCTACCGCGGAAGCGCGGGGCGTGGGTGAAATCTGGTTAGCGACGGCGAATGGCTCGGCTAGTTCCGTTGGACGGGCACGCCGAAGGCGGACGGCTGGCACCTCGGCGACCGATGCGCCATTGAATGGAGAGGGCGTCGAACGCTGCCACTCGGCATTGCGCTCGTGTGGGAAGGTGCCGTCCGCGCCGCCGGCGGCAAGGTGCTCGGCGATCGCAGCGATGTCACCGTCATCGAACCGGCCTGCCGCCGCGGCGACGCCAGCGCCCGATCGACCAGTTCGGCACCCACGATGCAGGCGAGGTCGACCGCGTCGGTCATCTTCGACCGGGCCCGCTGGGCACCGGACGCGCCGGCCCCGACCAGCCAAGCGTGCGCGCCCTGCCCGAGCGCGAGGAACGCCCGCTCGGTCTCGCTGGTCGGGCGAGGCGCGGCGGCCGCGGCCCCGATCCGGTCGCCGGGTGGGTCGGGTAGTGCGCGTCGTCGATCCGTGGGTTGCCCGGGGTGGACAGCCGATGCCGAGCGATCTCGGCCAGGCCCGCGCCGGTGCGGGCGGTGACGATCAGCTCCTCGCCGTGCACGCGGCACCACACCTGCGTGCCCCGGTGCCCCGGCGGGGTGGAATAGCGCACCGACCCGAACCGGACCGTCTGGTCGTCATCGACGGTGCGCTGCTCGCCCAGCGCTGCGGCGTAGGGGGCGGCAGGGATGACGTGCAGCAGTTGCTGCTCATCGACCAGCGCGTCGACAGGACGGCGGGCAGACTCGCGGTGCATCCGGGCGTTGGTCCGCTCGCACCACGCCTCGCAGGCGGCCTCGAGTTCGGCGAACGAGTCGTAGGCCGGCAGCAGGTTCACCTCCGTGGGGACCAGGTCGGCCTTAGCGATGCCACCGTCGCCTCCGACCCGCCCTTGGACTCCGGATCGGCCGGCTCGCAGGAGATGACGATGGCGCCGTAGTGCCGGCCGGCGCGGAGGGCTTGGACTCTGGCTTCGACACCACGAGTCAACCCACAGGAGGGATCACTGCTTGGGACACCCCGACGGGACATCACCTGTCCGCCGAGAGGGAGATCAGATGGCCATCAGCAGGGACTCACCTATCCGCCCACAGGGAGATCACCATGGCCGCTGACACCGTGACCGCGCTCCCGATTTTGTGACCATTCTGTGACCATCAATGCAGAAGGGCCCGCCGTGGTGGCGGGCCCCCGCTGATGCGAATATGCGCTATGACCTGCGGTATCGCTTGGTTGCGAGGGCAGGATTTGAACCTGCGACCTCCGGGTTATGAGCCCGGCGAGCTACCGAACTGCTCCACCTCGCGCCCAAAACGGTAGCAGCGGCCTGTGGCCCCTGCAATGTGACGGCGGGGCGGGGCGGTCACTGATGCGCAGAGCCGGATAGTCGGCTGTACGCATCAGCGAGGCTTCGCGGCCGTGGCTGGGCGGGTGGCTCAGCCGTCGTCGGCGGGCTCGGCGGGCACGGCGTCGTCGGGCGCCGGCGTCGTCTCCTCGGCGGGTTCGCCCCGCACGATGCGGTCGGCCTGGCGGAGCAGCTCCTCGGCAGCGGCCGTCTCTTCCTGGTACGTCCCGAGGTTGCCGTCGCGCAGCGCTTCCTCAGCCTCGGCGAACCGTTCCAGCGCCTCCTGGATGAGCTCGGCGACCCGCGGGTCCATGAACTCACCGGGGCCGGGGTCGGTGTCAGGTTCGGTGTCGGGGTCGGCGACCTCACCGGGTTCGTCGGTCGGTGGTTGCACCGCCGGCGCCACTTCGCCGAACACCCGGGCCAGCGACTGGGCCAGCGTGTCCTCCATGACGACCTGGTCGCCGAAGACCAGCACCACCTTGCGCAGCTCGGGGATCTGCGACTGCTGCGCACGGAGGAACAGCGGCTGGGCGTACAGCAGCGAATCCTCGACCGGGATGACGAGCAGGTTGCCGTAGATGACCCGCGACCCGGACTGGTTCCACAGCGTGATCTGCTGGGACACGCGGTCGTCCTGGTCGATGCGCGCCTGGATCTGCTCGGGACCGAACACCGTCCGGTTCGGCGGCATCACGTACGCCCGCAGCTGGCCGTAGTTGTCCCCGTCGCTGCGCCCCGCCAGCCAGCCGATCAGGTTGCGCCGCTCGGCCGGTGTGAACGGCTGGATCAGCGCGAACTCCTCGGCCTCCTCCCCCGGCAGGCGCATCAACAGGTAGTACGGTCGCATCGGGCGGCCCTGACGCTGGTCGGCGTTGGTGGCGCCCTGGTTGTTCAAGAAGGCCGCGTCCTGCGGGATGTTCCAGGCGTCTTCCTTGGTGTAGAACTCGTCGGCGTCTTCGATGTGGTACGTGCGAAACAGCGCCGACTGCACGCGGAACATGTCCTCGGGATACCGGAAGTGCCGGCGGAGATCGTCCGAGGCCTCCGACACGTCGACCAGCGAGCCGGGGAACACCCGACCCCACGCCTCCAGCACGGGGTCGTCCTCGATGGCGTACAGCGTCACCGTGCCGTCGTACGCATCGACGACCGCCTTGACGCTGTTGCGGATGTAGTTGGCGGTGCCCTCCACGCCGGGCACGGCCAGCGTCTCCTCGCGCAAGCCGACCGTGCCGTCGGGCATCTGCACCGGCCGCAGCACGCGCTGCTCGGACAGCGTCAGCGAGCCGAGGTCGGCGCGTTCGGAGTACGGGACCATGTCGGTGGTCGTGTAGGCGTCGACGATCCACTTGATGCGTCCGTCGACCGCCACCGGGTACGGGTCGTGGTCGAGACTGAGGTAGGGCGCGACCGCGCTCACCCGGTCGCGCACGTTGCGGTTGAACAGGATGCGGGACTCGCGCGTGATCAGGTTTGACAGCACGAAGTTCGGTTCGCCGTAGCGCAGGGCGAACGCCAGGCGCTGCAGCGGCCCGCCGACCCCGACGCCGTCCTCCCCGCTGTACACGTGGGTCTCAGGGGCACCGCCCTCGACCGGGAAGTCGAGCTCCTGCTCAGTGGTGTTGACGATCGAGTACTGCGGCGGGTTCTCGCCGAAGTAGATGCGGGGGTTGTCGATCTCGAGCTTCTCGACGCCCGTCGGCGGGATGTTGCGAACCAGGAAGACGGGCTGACCGTCGTTGGCCGCGGTGCTGACGTCCGAGGCCACCAACCCGAAGCCGTGGGTGTAGACCAACCGCTGGTTCTGCCAGGTGCGCGCCTCGTCGGGCAGGTCGCTCTCGCGGATCTCGCGGACGCTGATCATGACCTGCTGCACGTCGCCGTCGATCTCGTACCGGTCGACGTCCACGTCCCGGAAGTCGTAGTAGGGGCGGAACTCCTGCAGCTGCCGGTAGGTGTTCTGCAGCGTCGCGGGATCCCACAGCCGGATCGACTCCAGCGTGCGGGCGTTGTCCTGCACCTGCACGTCGGTCAGCTGCGCGCCGGCGTCGAACGGTGAGGACTGGACGTCGTCCAGCCCGAATGCCCACCGCGTCTGGTCGAGGTTGCGGGCGATGAAGTCACGCTCGCGCGTCAGCTCCTGCGGGGCGACCTGCAACCGCTGCACGACCGCCGGGTAGATGCCGGCCAGCACCACCGCGGCGACCAGCAGGATCCCGACGCCGGCGGCGGGCAGCAGGTAGTTGCGGTAGCGGATGTTGGCCAGGAACAGCAGGACGCACACCGCCGCGATGACCACCAGCAGGCGGTACGCCGGGAGCTGCGCGCTGATGTCGGTGTACGACAGGCCCGTGACCTGCCCGCGCTGGGAGTAGCTGAGCAGGTACTGGTTCAGCCAGAAGCCCCATGCCCGGGTCGCCACGAAGGCGGCGAGCAGCACCGACAGGTGCACGTTGGCGGCCGGCGTGACCCGCTGGGCCGGCGCCTGCGGTCGGATGCCACCGAACAGGTAGTGCCCCGCGGCGGTCAGCAGGATCGTGAAGGTCAGCAGCGTCGACAACCACGAGTTGACCAGGGTGTAGAAGGGCAGCGTGAACACGAACCAGCCGACGTCTCGGCCGAAGTGCGGGTCCGGACGGCCGAACTCGCCGCCGTTGAGCCACAGCAGGACCGTGTCCCAGTTGGCGGCCATGGCCATCCCGGCGAGCAGCCCGATGGCGAGACCCAGCACGATCACGAGGGCGCGCGAGTAGGGCATCAGCCCCTGCCGGTAGCGCTCGATGACCGCTTCTTCGGGGCTGGGGATGCGGTACGCAGGAGCGAGCCGGCGGGCCAGCAGCAGGTTGCCGATGAGCACGGCGGCCACCAGGACCCCGGCCACCGCCCCGACGCCGATGCGCGCCCCCAGCGCGCGCCAGAACACCTGGGCGTAGCCGACCATGTCGTACCAGAGGACATCGGTGTAGAACGTCGCGATTCGGCTGGCCAGGAAGATCAGCAGGACCACGCCACCGATCACGTACGGCAGCCATCGGCGCCGACCGGTGTTCGTGGCTACGGGGATCCGCCGGATGCCGTCGCCACCGTTGCGCTCTGGCCCCGCGGTCACCCCCGAGCCAGACGTCGGGGGGACACGCCGGACAGCTGCGTCATGAACTACTCCTCAGCGGGCACCGTTGTGCAGGTGCAGCCCACGTGCACCGGCGGGACGTCGTGCCCACTGGCGAACGACTCGCCCACGGCGACCGGGCCACCCTGGTCGTTGTACCGACAACGTCCCTCGGGGCACCGGGGTTCCCGACCCAGCACCCACTGGCGCGCTCCGATGCCGCCGTAGGACCACGCCGCGAGCAGACCGAGCTCGTAGGCGCGGATGAGATGCGTCGCGGCGAGCTCTTCGGCCTGGGCCCCCTTGAACTCCGAGAACACCGCCCCGACCCGGTCCGACAGCGCCTGCTGCCCTTCGCTGGCCGACAGGCCCATGCGCAGCGTCGACGTCAAACCTGAACGGACCCGACCGGCCGCATCCTCGCGGAAGGCGTCGGCGAGGTCAGGGCCCTCGTCGGGACTGCCGAGATCCTGGTCGGCCAGCACGGAGGCGGACGCCACCCCCGCCTCCCAGGCCTGCAACAGCAGGTCACCCGAGCCTTCGCCCAGACCCTCGGTGTCCTGCTCGGACGGCAAGAAGTCGTCGACATCGCCCTCGCCGCGCGCGCGGCGCAGCTTGTCCAGGGCGATGTTCTGGATCTCCTGCAGCTCCCGCTTCACCTTGCGCACCAGCTTGGGGTGCAGCGGTGACAGCGCCGCCGCTCGCAGCCCCTGGGGGTCGTTGCGGCCGCTCGCCGCGGTGCTGGGCGGCGGCATCGCCGGCTCGGTGGTCCCGGGCGCGTCAGGTTCCGCGGGTGCCGCCGGCTCCTCGGCCGCCTCAGGCCCAGCAGCCTCCGTGTCGGGCGCCGGCTCGTCGCTCTGGTCGTCGGACGCGGCCGGCGTGTCAGCCGGCTCCTCGCCCGGGCCCTGTCCGTCGCCCGACTCCTCGGCGACGGTGGTCTCGGTTGCTTCCGGCGCTGCGGCGGCCAGTGGCTCTTGCCCCTCGTCGTCGGCGATGACCGGGGCGCCGGCCGTCACCGCGGCGGCGTCGTCGGCCGTCGCCGGCGCCGGTGCGGCCTCGACGGCCGCCTGCTCCACGGCGCCGGCGTCGGCGCCTTCGGCGTCTGGGGCCTCGGCGGTCTCGTCCGTCGCACCGACCGCTGCATCGCCGGTGCCGGGCTCATCGGCGGCCGGCTGTGCCGGCGCCGGCGCGTCGGCGGTCGGTTCGTCTGCGGCGGGTTCAGGCTCCGGCTCGGGAGCCGGCGCTGGTTCGCCCTCCGAGTCGTCGTCGTCGCCGGACTCGGATTCGGCGGGCAGCTGCGCGGCGGGTGGGGCTGCGGGCCGCTGGTCCCGTGCCGCCTGGGCGCCCATCGCCTCGCGGATCGTGGAGGTCTGCTCGGACGGGGCGAGCTCGCGCAGCGTCTGCTCGATGGTCCGCCCGACCCCGCGCAGCTGCACCGACATCGCCGCGCGGGCCTGCTCCAGCTCGCTGACGACGCGCTCGATGTGCTCACGCCGCCGCTCGCCCTCGGCGATCAGCTTCGCGGCCTGCTGGCGTGCCGCTTGCAGGTCGCGGTCCGCCTCTTGGCGGGCCTTGCGCTGAATCTGCTGTCCGGCTTCCTGGGCGGCCTCGAGG
>DATLGM010000347.1:0-7731 GCA_035540515.1 Egibacteraceae bacterium
GGATGGCCGATGGTGACCAGACAGACCGGCTCGACGTCTGTGGGGATGTCGAGCCGGTCTGTCTGGTCACCATCGGCCATCCCGAGGGCGACGGAGGCCCCAGGGGCTCGGCCACCCGGGGCCGGCGCCCGGTGGCGGAGTCCGTGCGCTGGATCGGCTGACGGCCGGTCAGGTGACGTGCTCGGCGACCGTGGCGACGGCGGCGTCGAAGGAGGCGACGAACTTGTCCACGCCCTCGGTCTCGAGCTCCTTGGTGATCTGAACGAGGTCCACGCCCTGTTCGGACAGCCGCTGCAGCTGGTGCTTGGCCTCGCCGCCGGCGCCCGAGAGGCGATCCTCGACGGTCCCGTGGTCGCGGAAGGCGTCCAGCGTCGACTCAGGCATGGTGTTGACGGTGTCCGGGCCCGCGAGCTCCTCGACGTAGATGACGTCGCGGTACTTCGGGCTCTTCGTCGAGGTGGACGCCCACAGCGGCCGCTGGACCCACGCCCCGGCAGCAGCGAGCTCGGCGAAGTCCGGGCCGCGGAAGATCCGCTCGAACGACTCGTAGGCGGCCCGGGCGTTGGCCACCGCGGCCGTCGCCAGCGCCGGCTGGTCGACGACTTCGTCGACCTTGCTGTCCACCCGGCTGACGAAGAACGAGGCGACGCTGGCGACGCGCGACAGGTCCCCGCCCGCGTCGGCGCGCTTGCGCAGCCCGTCGATGTACGCCTGGGCGACCGCCTCGTATCGGGCCACGGAGAACAGCAGCGTGACGTTGACGTTCACGCCTTCGGCGAGCAACCGGGGGATCGCAGCCAGCCCCGGCTCGGTGCCCGGCACCTTGACCATCAAGTTGGGCCGGTCGAGCTCTGAGAACAGCAACAAGCCCTCGGAGACGGTCTCTTCGGTGTCGAACGCCTTGGATGGGTCGACTTCGATGGACACGAATCCCTTGCGGCCCCCCGACTCCCGATACATCGGCAGGAACAGGTCACACGCACCGGCGATGTCACGCTTCATCAGCGCCCACAGGGCGTCACGCGGGTCACTGCCGTGCAGCTCCGACAGCTGCTCGTCATAGGTGTGGTCGCTGCCCAGGGCCTTTTCGAAGATCGAAGGGTTCGAGGTCAGGCCGTCGATCTCGCCGGCGTCGATCAGGCGTGGCAGGTAGCCGCCGGGTTCGAGGTACGACCGGGTGATCGAGTCCAGCCAGACGGACTGGCCGAGCTGTTGGAGCTCTTGCAGGGGGTTCACGTCAGTCCTCCAGCAGGTCAAGCGCGGCGTCCGCCACGGCCTCGGGGGTGAAGCCGAACTCCTCGAATGCGTCCGCCGCCGGCGCGGACACCCCGAACTGGTCCAGGCCCACAGAGTCGTCGGCCCACTGTGACCAGCCGAACGTCGTCGCCGCCTCGACGGAGAGCACCGGCACCTCGTCAGGCAGGACCTCTTCCTGGTACTCGTCGTCCTGCTCGTCGAACAGCTCCCACGAGGGCATGGACACGACCCGGGCCACGACGTCGCGTTCGGCCAGGATCGCCGCCGCGGCCACGCACAGCTGGACCTCTGAGCCGGTGGCGAGCAGCACCACGTCAGGCAGCTCGTCGTCGTCGGCGTCCTCGACGATGTAGGCGCCGCGCTCGACCAGGTCTTCGTCAGTGCCGTCGAGCACCGGCAGGTCCTGGCGCGACAGCGCCAGCAACGTCGGCCCGTCGAGCCGCTCGATGGCGTGACGCCACGCTCCGACCGTCTCGACCGCGTCGGCGGGACGCAGCACATGCAGGTTCGGGATGGCGCGCAGGGCCGCCAGGTGCTCCACGGGTTGGTGGGTTGGCCCGTCCTCGCCCAGCCCGATCGAATCGTGGGTCATCACGTAGATGACCGGCAGGCCGGACAGCGCGGCCAGCCGCAGCGCAGGCCGCAGGTAGTCGGTGAAGATCAGGAAGGTGCCGCCGAACGGCCGCACGCCCCGGTGCAGCACCATGCCGTTCATGATCGAGCCCATCGCGTGCTCGCGGACGCCGTAGTTGACGTTGCGGCCCGAGAAGTCCCCCCGCGACAGGTCGCCGCCGTCGGTGATGGTGGTGTTGTTCGACGACGCCAGGTCCGCCGAGCCGCCGATCAGCTCGGGCATGCGGACGGCGATGGCGTTGAGCGCCGCGCCTGAGCTCTTGCGCGTCGCCTGGGTGGTCCCGGCGTCGAAGGCCGGCAGATCCGCGTCCCAGCCGTCGGGCAGGTCCCCGGCCATCAACCGCTCGAAGTCGTCGGCCAAGTCCGGGTGATCGCTGCGGTATGCGGTGAAGCGCTGCTCCCACTGATCCTGCAACGCGGCCCCGCGCTCACGCTGGTCGGCGTGCTCCATCACGCCGTCCGGGACGTGGAAGGCGTCCTGCGCATCCCAGCCCAGGTTCTGCTTGGTGGCGGCGGCCTCCTCGACGCCCAGCGGCGACCCGTGGGCGGCCGCAGTGCCCGCCTTGTTCGGCGAGCCGAAGCCGATCACCGTGGGCACCCGGATGAACGTCGGCCGACCGTCACCGGTGGCAGCCTCCTTGAACACCGCGTCGATCTCCGCGATGTCATTGGGATCGCCGATCGACAACGTCCTCCACCCGTATGCGGCGTAACGGCCCATGACGTCCTCGCCCGTCAAGGACAGCTCGGTTGGGCCGTCGATGGTGATCCCGTTGTCGTCGTAGCAGAGGATCAGCCGCTCGAGTCCGAGGTGGCCAGCCAAGGAGGAAGCCTCCGAGGCCACGCCTTCCATGATGTCGCCGTCGCTGGCGAACACCCATGTCCGATGGTCGACGACGGTGTGGCCGGGCCGGTTGAAGCGATCGGCGAGGATCCGCTCGGCGATCGCCATGCCCACCGCATTGCCGACGCCCTGCCCCAGCGGCCCGGTCGTCGTCTCCACGCCGGGGGTGCCGACGAAGCTCTCGGGATGCCCGGGTGTGCGGCTGTGCAGCTGACGAAAGCTGCGCAGGTCGTCGAGCGACAGGTCGTAGCCCGTCAGGTGCAACACGCTGTACAGCAGCATCGAGGCGTGCCCACACGACAGCACGAAGCGGTCACGGTCGGGCCATGCGGGGTCCGCCGGGTTGTGGGCGAGGTGGCGCGTGTACAGGGTGTAGGCCAGCGGCGCCAGTGCCATGGGGGTGCCGGGATGCCCGGAGTTCGCGGTCTGCACCGCGTCGATCGAGAGCGTGCGGATCGTGTTGACCGCAAGCAGGTCCAGGTCGTCGGTCACTTCGGCTCCTACGGAAAGCGGGCGGCGCTGCAGCCCCTACGATGCCAGATGGGCCAGGGCGTCGAGGACCCGGTCGACGTCGTCGGGCCCGTGGTAGTGGACGAAGCCGATCCGAACCGCGCCGCCCCAGTCCAGCAGCCCGAGCACTCGCATCGGCTCGACGGCGTAGTAGTGACCCGCCCAGGTGAAGATGCCGCGACCAGCCAGGTGCTTGGCGACCTCGTCAGGCGAGCGGTCACGGAGCGTGACAGCAAACGTCGGCGTCCGCTCCGTCGCCTCCCACGGCCCGTGGACGACCACGTGGTCAAGGGCCGCGACACCGTCGAGGAACCGCTGGGCCAGACCGCTCTCGTGGTGGGCGATCGTGTCGATGCCGATCTCGGCCAGGTAGTCGACCGCCGCGCCGATCCCGGCGATCGCCTCGAACGACGCGGTGCCGGTCTGCCATCGGTCCGGTCCAGTGTCAGGGGCCGGTCGCACCTTGTCGGGCCGCAAGGTCATGAGCAGGTCGGGGTCTGCGCACAGCAACCCGGAGTGCGGTCCGAAGAACTTGTAGGGAGAGCAGACCAGCACGTCCATGCCCATCGCCGACCGGTCCAAGGGCAGGTGCGGAGCGGCGTGGACGGCGTCGCAGAACGACAGGGCCCCCACGCTGCGGGCGGCGGTGACGAACGGTTCGGGGTCCACAACCGTGCCCAGCGCGTTGGACGCCGCCGGGAAGGCGACGACCTTGGTCTGCGGGCCGACCTGCAGGGTGGACAAGTCCAGGCGCCCGGTCTCGGCGTCCAGTGCTACCCAGCGGATGGTGGCCCCGGTCCGCTCGGCCAGTGCAAGCCACGGGCTGACGTTCGCGTCGTGGTCGAGCTGGGTGCACACGATCTCGTCGCCGACCCCGATCCGCTCGTCGAGGGTTCGCGAGAAGTGCCACGTCAGCGTGGTCATGTTCGGCCCGAACACCACGCTGTCGGCCTCGGTGCCCAGCATGGTGCCGACGCCGGCGCGGACCCGCTCGACGAGCGCATCGGTCTCCTGCGAGGCCGGGAAGACCCCGTGGCTGTTGGCGTTGGAGCGGCGCAGGTAGTCGGTCATCGCCGTGATCACACCGCGCTCCACCTGGGTTCCGCCGGGCGCGTCGGCGTGGATCACGGGCCGGCCGTCAGGTCCGCGGCGGTCCAAAGCGGGGAAACGGGCGCGCACGGCGGCGAGGTCCAGTGCAGTGGTCACGGTCGGCTCGATTTCCGGCAGGCGGCGGTGCGGCACCGTAGCAGCCGTCCACTACACTTGAGCCGCCCGCCGGCCCGCGCTCGTTGGCGCCGGGGTCCGGGCTCGCCTGTCGCACGGCAGAGGATCCGGTGGACCAACCCACGCCAGCATCACAACCGCGCCGTTCGGCGTTTGCAAAGCTCGCCATCGCCACGACCGCGCTGACGCTCGTGCTCATCGCGCTGGGCGGTGCCGTACGCGCCACGGGGTCCGGCCTGGCGTGCCCGGACTGGCCGTTCTGCTACGGCAAGATCATCCCCCGGCAAGCCGACATCCCGCCCGAGACGGGCTTCACGCTGGTCAACGTCTGGCTCGAGCACTCCCACCGGCTCGTCGCGAGCGTGGTCGGGCTGCTCATCGCCGTGATCTTCTTCTGGGCGCTCGCTCGGTACCGGGACCGCCCGGGCATCATCTGGCCCGCGGTCGTGGCCGCCGTCGCCGTCAACGTCCAGGCGGCCCTCGGGGCGTTCGTCGTCCTGCGCCTGCTGCTGGCAGAGCTGGTCACCGCCCACCTGGGAATGGCGATGATCGTGATCGCGTCGCTGCTCTTGCTGACCGTGAACGCGGTCCGGGGCCCCATGGCGGCCCGAGGGTCCCGCCGGCTGGGCTTCGCACACCTGTCGGCAGCGGTGGCGGCCCTGGCCTACGTGCAGATCCTCGTCGGCGGACACGTCACCGGCGTGGTGGCCGGGCTGGTGTACGGACGCAACCCGCTGCTGTTCGACGGCGCGGTCCTCCCGACCATCACCACGGCACGCCAGGGGTGGCATGTCGCCCACCGGGTGCTCGCCTACGCCCTCGCCGTCGCCGTCGTGGTCCTGTGCGCGCAGGCCGTCCGCCACCGGCGGGAGCGGGTGGCACGGGGACAGTGGAGCGGCGCGGACCTCTGGCTGGTCCGTCTGCCCATGTGGGCGGCCACGCTCGTGGTCGTGCAGGTCGCGCTGGGCTTCGCCAACCTGATCCTGGGCACCCCGACGCACGTGGTCATCGCGCACCTCACGGTCGCGAGCTGGATATGGACCGTCCTGGTCCTGCACACCGTCTTGGCGTATCGCCTGGCACCGCCCGCCGAGGCCGGCGTGACCGCCCAGGCCGGCGTCCCCCGCGACCGGGTTCCCGCATGACCGTGACCGAGCACGCCAAGCGCCCGCTGTCCGACGTCGTGCGCGCCTACGTCGCGCTGACCAAGCCGCGGATCATCGAGCTGCTGCTGGTGACCACGGTGCCGACGATGGTCATCGCGCAGCGGGGTCTGCCACCACTGTGGTTGGTCGTCGCGACGCTCGTGGGCGGATCGCTGGCCGCCGGCAGCGCCAACGCGATCAACAACTACGTGGACCGCGACATCGACGAGCTGATGGCGCGCACCGCCCACCGACCCCTGGTACGCCACACCGTCGACCCCGTGCCGGCGCTGCGGTTCGGGCTGGTGCTGGGCGTTGCCTCGTTCGTGTGGCTGGCCGCGTTCGTCAACGTGCTGGCTGCGGTGCTGGCCGTGGGCGCGATCCTCTTCTACGTGTTCGTCTACACGCTCGGCCTCAAACGACGGTCGCCGCAGAACATCGTCATCGGTGGGGCCGCCGGCTGCGTCCCGGTGCTGGTGGGCTGGGCGGCGGTCACCGGTGAGGTCGGACTGCCCGCGCTGCTGCTGTTCGCGATCGTGTTTGCCTGGACGCCCCCGCACTTCTGGGCGCTGGCCCTGAAGTACCGCGAGGACTACGCCCGCGCCGGCGTCCCGATGCTGCCGGTCGTTCGGGGCGTGGCGGAGACGGCGCGCCAGATCCTGCTGTACTCGGTGCTGCTGCTGTCGATCACGCTGATGTTCGGCCCAGTCGGCCAGATGGGGCTGCTGTACCTGGTCGCTGCGCTCGGCCTGGGCGGCGCGTTCGTCGCCCTGGCATGGCGGCTGCTCCAGGACGCCACCGAGAAGCGGGCCATGCAGCTGTTCCGCTACTCGATCACGTACCTGGGTCTGCTGTTCGCGGCCATGGCGGTCGACGCGGTGATCAGCGGCCCCGTCGGCTGACGAACCTTGCGTCGCCCAGGCGGCTTAGGATCGCATCGCATGCCGTCGGCCGCCGCTGTCACCCATCGTCTGCTCGGACGTCCCCTTGTGACAGTGCTGCGAGCTCAGGTGTCGGGCCTCGAGCACGTCCCGCGCGCCGGTCCGCTGCTGCTGGCAGCGAACCACCGGTCCTTCCTCGACCACTTCCTGCTCGCCGCGGCGGCGCCCCGGCCGCTGGTCTTCCTGGGCAAGTCCGAGCTGGGCCGCGGGCTGGGGGGACGCCTGAACCTGGCGATGGGCATGGTGCCCGTTGACCGCGGTGCCGGCGACATCGCCGCCCTCCAGCCTGTGGCGGCGCTGCTCGACGCCGGCGCGGCCGTTGCCATCTTCCCGGAGGGGACACGGTCCCCCGATGGGGCGCTGTACCGGTTCCGCTCCGGGCTGACGCGCCTGGCGGCGATGAGCCGGGCGCCGGTCATCCCCGTCGGGTTGGTCGGCACGGCTCAGGTGTGGCCCAGAGGTCAGCGCCCGGCGCTGCGCCGGCCCGCCCAGGGGACGCTGCAGGTGCGCTTCGGCGGGGCGCTGGCGCCACCTGGGCCTGATGCCAGATCTCGCCGGGCGTTCACCCAGCGGCTGCACGCGGCCGTTGCGGACCTGTGCGGCCAGCCGACGGCGGACACCTTCGCGCCCATCGACCGCTGAGACCGCCGGCGGGCGAACCGTCACAAATGACCATGGACGAGTTGCGGTGCTGTGGCAGGGTGGTGCCCCATGTGCCGACACCGCACGGTGAGCGCACTGGCGATCGCCGCAATCGTGCTGACCATGGCGGCTCCAGCCTTCCCGGCCGGGGCTGCGGGCCTGCGACCCGATTTCCAGGTCCCGTTCCCCTGTGGGGAGGGGTGGAAGGCCACCACCTACAGCGGCCACCGGGGCGTGGATTGGAACTGGGGCGTCGGCGCGGACGACCTGGGCAAGCCGGCGGTGGCCGCCGCAGCGGGGGTCGCCACCCCAAAGTGGCAGTCGGGCTACGGCTACTACGTCGACGTCGACCACGGCGGGGGGTGGGTCACCCGCTACGCCCACCTGCTGGAAGACGGGCGGGCCAACGGCTTCGTCGGGCAGGGTGAGCCCGTGGGGCTGGTCGGCAGCACCGGCCGGAGCACCTCGCCCCACCTGCACTTCGAACAGCGCGCCGACGGCCAGGTCGTGTCGCCGATGTGGGCCGAGGGCGTCC
>DATLGM010000348.1:0-4524 GCA_035540515.1 Egibacteraceae bacterium
CAGGCGGCGGGCAGGCCCAGCCTCGGGTGACTGGCGGGTGCTGTACCCCGGAGGCAGGGCGGTGCTGGGCTCGGAGCGCCGGGTGACGGTGAAGCCGGCGCCCTCCAGCAGTCGGGCGCCGGCGGCGATCGGCATGCCCACGACGGACGGGACCTCGTCGGTCGGCGGTCCCGTCGGCTCGCGGCACACCTGCGACGGCTCCGTCCCCCGCAGATACGCGCGCTCCGACACGACGGCCGGCGGGGTGTACGGGTTCGGCAGACAGTTGCGGGTCGTGTCGACCTCGACGACGACGAGGTCCATCCCGGGACGCGGGAAGTCGCTTGCCGGGACGTCGGCAAGCGCCCGCAACCCGAACCGCGCGAAGATCTCCGCCGGCCAGTTCCCACCCTCCACGCGCCGACGGGTCCGCGGCGGCTCCATCGGCACCGCCCCCTGGGGGAAGCCGACCCACACGGCTGCCGCCATGTCGGGGGTGTAGCCGGCGAACCAGGCGTCCGCACCCCGCTGCGACGTTCCCGTCTTCCCCGCGACGGGCCGTTGCAGGTGGGCGCTGTGCCCCGTGCCCTGCTCGACGACGGCGCGCAGCGCCTCAGTGGTCAGGTAGGCGACGGCTGGCTCGATGGCCTGGGTGCCGTCGCTGTCACGGCGCTGGTACAGCACCGTCCCGTCGGCGGCCGTGATCCGCTCGACCGCCGTGGGCCGCCGGTAGACCCCGCCGGCGGCCAGCGTCGCCTGCACCGACGCCATCTCCATCGGGGAGACCTCCTGGGCGCCCAGCGCCAGTGAGCGCAGCGGCTGCAGGGGAGTGCGGATGCCCGCCGCCCGGGCCGTCTCGACGACCTGTGCCGGCCCGACCTCGGCGATCAGCTGTGCGTACACGACGTTGACCGACCAGGCGGTGGCATCGCGCAGGGTCATCCGGCCGTAGTCGCGGTTGTCGTAGTTGGTGACCGGATACGGCTGCGGTTCCCCGGGCAGGGGCGGGACGACCACCCTCCGGCTGGCGTCGTACTCGTCGTCGAGGGTGTGGCCCTGGGCCAGCGCAGTGGCCAGGACCAGCTGCTTGAACGTCGACCCTGGTTGCCGGCGGCCGTCCGTCGCCAGGTTGAACTGCGAGAAGGGGTTGTCCGCGTCGCCGTAGTCGCGCCCGCCGACCAGCGCCCGAATGGCCCCCGTCTGCGGGTCGATGGCCACGACCGCGGCATGGGGGTCGCGCCGCTTGGTCAGCGTTGCCGTGACCGCGTCCTCTGCGGCCTCCTGCCAGTCGGGGTCCAGCGTCGTCTCGACCGTGACACCGCCGCGGAACAGCGTGTCGGCGCGCGCGGCGGGGTCCGCGCCCAGCGCACCAAACGCAGGGTGGTGCTGGAGCTCGTCGAGCACGTGGTCGACGAAGTACGGAGCCTGCCACCGCTGCGTGTGGTCGACCGGCCGGACGCCGAGGTCCTGGCGCTCGGCCCGGCCTCGCTGACGGGCCGTGACGTAGTCCTGCGCCGCCATCAGCCCCAGCACGAGGTCGCGACGCTGCTGGGCGGCTTCGGGGTGCCGGTAGGGGTCGTAGGAGGCGGGTGCCTTGAGCAGCGCCGCCAGCAGCGCTGCCTGCGCGAGGGTCACGTCCTCGACGTCCACCCCGAAGTAGCGCTGCGCCGCGGTCTGCACCCCGTACGCGCCGTTGCCGAAGTACACGGTGTTCAGATAGCGCTCGAGGATCTCGTCCTTGGTGAACTGCCGCTCGAGCTGGATGGCCACGCCGGCCTCCTCCAGCTTGCGCTCCAGCGTCCGATCGCTGCCGACCACGGCGTTCTTTGCCAGCTGCTGGGTGATGGTGGAGCCGCCCTGGGTGACCCGCCCCTCGCGGGCGTTCTCCACGAAGGCCCGGGCGATCGCCCGGCTGTCGACACCGCCGTGCTCGTAGAAGCGGCTGTCCTCGGTCGCGATGACGGCGTCGCGCAGGACCTGGGGGATGCGGGCGAGGTCGACGACGTCGCGGTCCTGCTCGGCATGCAGGTCAGCCAGGACGCTGCCGTCGGCGGCCAGGACGCGGCTGGTCTCCTCCGGCGGCTCGAGCGCGACGGCCCCGATCGGTTCGACCTCGACGACCGGGCCGGCGCACGCCGAGGCAGCCAGCACGGCAGCGGCGGCCGCGCCCGCCACCCGCACACGCAGACCCTGGCCGGACATCACCCGGATGGTATCGGCCGGATTTCCCGCCCCCCTATAGCCTCGCAGGCCACATGGAGACGGCCGCCGCCCAGCTGCGCGTCCTGCTCGACGGTGTCGAGCAGGTCCTGCCCGCCGACGAGTTCGAACGCAAGGTGACCGAGGCGGCGCGGGGTGCGCGTCCACCGCTGCGCGCAAAGCTCGGCGTGGACCCCACCAGCCCCGACATCCACATCGGCCACACCGTCGTGCTGCGCAAGCTGCGGGACTTCCAGCGAATGGGTCACGTGGCGGTGCTGATCATCGGCGGCTTCACCGCCCAGGTGGGGGATCCCTCGGGCCGCTCGGCCACGCGACCGCGACTCACGCGCGAGCAGGTCGACGACAACGCCGCCACCTACCTCGCACAGGTCCGCAAGGTGCTGCTGGACGATCGCCTGGAGATCGTCAACAACGCCGACTGGCTGGCGGGCATGCAGATGGCCGACGTCTTGCGGTTGACCTCGCAGATGACCGTCGCCCGGATGCTGGAGCGCTCGGACTTCTCCGCGCGGTACACCGCAGGGCGACCCATCGCCCTCAGCGAGTTCCTCTACCCGTTGCTGCAGGGGCAGGATTCAGTGGCGGTGCGCAGCGACGTCGAGCTGGGCGGCACCGACCAGACGTTCAACCTTCTCGTGGGCCGCGATCTGCAGTCCGCCGCCGGTCAAGACCCGCAGTGTGTGATGACACTCCCGCTGCTGGAGGGGCTGGACGGGCAGGCGAAGATGTCGAAGACGGCGGGCAACACCATCGGCGTCGACGAGGACGCCAACGAGATGTTCGGCAAGACCATGCGCCTGCGCGACGAGCTGATGGAGAAGTACTTCCGTCTGGCCACCGACGTGCACCCCGACGAGGTGGACCGGATCGCGCAGGGCCTGGCCGACGGCACGCTGCACCCCGGGCAGACCAAGCGGCGCCTGGCCCGCGAGCTGGTGGCGCTGTACCACTCACCCGAGGCCGCCGCCGGCGCTGAGGAGCGCTTCGACGTGCAGTTCAAGCAGCGCGCCGTGCCCGACGACGTCCCGGAGTTCCGGCTGGAAGGCGCGGGGGAGTGGTTCCTGCCGACGTTGTTGGTCAAGGCCGGGCTGTGCGCCAGCGGATCCGAGGCTCGCCGGCAGGTCGCCGCAGGAGCGGTGCGCCTGGACGGGGCAGTCCTGACCGATCCGACGGCCACGTTGACGACCGACGCGCTGTCGGGGCGGGTGCTGCAAGTCGGGAAGCGACGGTTCGCCCGACTGGTCGGATGACGGGAGGAATCGGCGGGGGGCCCGTCGAAGCATGTCGTGAGCCGTCCGCCCACTACCCGCGAGTAACTTCCGGGATTGAGATTCGTTGGAAATGGCGAACATGTCCCCTGGAGTCCGCGGCGCTGTGCGTCGGGGCGGCGACACAATTCTCGAGCGAGGCGATGAGTTGATGCGTACACCGCTGACCCGCAGGACCGCCGCGGTCCTGGGCGCGCTGGTGATCATGCTGATGGGCTTGCCGGTCACCGCGGCGTCCGCCGCCACGGCCAAGAACGTCAAGAACTCCGAAGAGGCCTGGTTCATGGCCAAGAAGGAGTTCTTGGCCGAGCCGACGGGGGAGGACCCCACCTGCGACCTGCCGACCGGCTGCAATGTGTCGGGCACTGCCCAGCGCCCCAGCAACCACCCTGAGGGGACGCTGGTCGTCGCGGCCAACGCGGGCGACCCGGACGCGCAGATGTTCTTCAACTTCGACACCTCCAAGTTCCCGCTGGGGGCCGTCATCACGGGTGGCACGGTGACGATGCCGGTGGCGTCGGATCCGGATGCTCGCAACCTGCGCCCAGAGGCCGCGAAGCTCGTCGCCTGCCCGGTGGAGGGCTTCATCCCAGCCGGCGCCGACGCCGGCTCGTACGCCGACCGTCCGGACTTCGACAAGGACAACTGCGTCCCGGTCAAGCTCAAGGGCAGCAGCGACGACCCGACCGCCGGGTTGGTCTACACCTTCAGCCTCGACCGCTTCGGCAAGCTGTGGTCCAACGGCGCGATGATGAGCGGTGTCACGGTCATGGTCGACCCCAAGGTCAACCCCCCGGCTCCTGAGGAGACCTGGCGCGTGGTGTTCAACTCCGAGCGCCGCGCGAGCAACCCGCCCGAGGACAGCGGGGAGTTCGAGTACAAGCCGATCACCTCGACCCTGGAGTACAAGGTCCAGTCCATGGGCGGATTCCCGCCCGCCGGTGGGGGCGGCCTGGGTGGGGGCGGCCTTGGCGGCGGTGACTTCGGCGGCGGCGACGACTTCGGCGGCAGCGGCGACTTCGGCGGCGGCGACGACTTCGGCGGCGGCGGCGAC
>DATLGM010000349.1:0-2720 GCA_035540515.1 Egibacteraceae bacterium
ATGTTGTTGGGCAGGTAGCCCGCGCTGTTGGTCGCGACGAGCTTGCCGGCGCGCGCAGCGACCTTGGCGCCCGCCCCGACCGCATGCTTGCCGTCCACGGTGTCGGCGTTGATACCCCCCGCCGCGACGGCCGCCCCGCCGCCGGTGACCATGGCGGTGACCGCAGCCACCAGGAACGTGGACAGGTGCTTGCTGACGAACCCCCGCATGGCCATCTCCCTCGGTGCGGTCTTCTGCATCCGGGACGGAACACCGCCCCGGGCCGACCCGACAAGGACCAAACCGGCAAAGGGCCTATCCGGACGATCCGTTACTGATCACCACGGCTCAGGCGGATCACTGCCTGGCGTTGAGCGACCTCAACGCTGACGACGGGCGGACGGCTCAGGCGGCGGGCTGGCGCAGCGTCTGGGCGATGCCGTCCGCCCACACGCGGACCGCGTCGAAGTCGCGGAAGTCACCGTCGGGCACTCGCAGCGCCGCGGCGATCGCCTTGTCGGTGAACTTCAGCCCCGACCGCTCGAGCTTGCCGGAGAAGTAGCCGTGGCCCAGCGCCCCAGTGGACGCACTGATCTCGGCCAGGTTGAGCGTCTCCTCCCCCGGCATCGGCGGGTCTCCGACCGGGCCGGACGAGAACAGCCACACCGGTACGGCGGCCAGCTGCTGGCCGTTGCGCTCCACCCACTCACGGGCCGCTTTGAGCCAGTGGCCGGCGTACACGGCGCTGCCGACGACGACCGCGTCGTACCCGTCGGCCGGCGGGTCGTGCTCGAGGCGGGCGAAGGTGGCGTCGACGGACGCCTCAGTGAGGGTGTCGGCGATGGCCTGGCCCAGCTCGGCGGTCGCGCCGTACTTCGAGGCCACGGCAACCAGGACGCGCATGACGTGCTCCTTCTCGCGGTTGTCGGCAGCCTCCCTCACGCCGCGCCCCGGAGGCAGGGTCGAAGGTCCCGGCGCGCAGGGACGCTCGTCCTCGGCCCGCCGATACGATCCGGCCATGGCCAACCCCACAGTGCTGGTGACCGGCGGCGCCGGCTACATCGGATCGGTGACGTCGGCGGCGCTGCTGCAGCGCGGGTACGACGTGGTGATCGTCGACGACCTGCGACGCGGGCACCGCGACCTGGTGCCCGCCGGCGCCCGGCTGGTCGAGGCCGACGTCGGGGAGCCGGAGCAGTTCGCCGACGTGCTCGCCTCGGTCGACGCGTGCCTGCACTTCGCCGCTGCGATCGAGGCGGGCGAGTCGATGGTCCGTCCCGAGGCGTTCTTCGCCGCGAATACCGCCGCCACGCTGCGGCTGCTGCACGCACTGGTCGACGCCGGCGTCGGGCGCTTCGTGTTCTCCTCGACCGCGGCGGTGTACGGCGACCCCGTGCGGGTGCCGATCACCGAGGACGACCCGCTCGACCCGACCAACGCCTACGGCGAGTCCAAGCTGCTCGTCGAGCGGGCGCTGGCGTGGCTGACCCGGCTGCGCGGGCTGCGGACCGCGTCACTGCGGTACTTCAACGCCAGCGGCGCGACCCCCGAGCGGGGTGAGGACCACTCCCCCGAGACCCACCTCATCCCGATCGTGCTGCAGGTCGCGGCCGGCCGCCGCGAGTCGGTGAGCATCTTCGGCACCGACTACGAGACCCGCGACGGCACCTGTGTGCGCGACTACATCCACGTCACCGACCTCGCCGAGGCGCACGTCGCCGCACTGACCGCGCTGGACGACCACGAGCGGCTGGTGTGCAACCTCGGCAACGGCACCGGCTTCACCGTGCGCGAGGTCATCGACAGCGCCCGGCGCATCACGGGCCACCCGATCCCCGCCGTCGAGGCGCCGCGACGCCCGGGCGACCCGGCGACGCTGGTGGCCAGCTCGGAACGAGCGCGCACGCTGCTCGGCTGGAAGCCCCAGCACCCCGAGCTCGACGACATCGTGGCGTCGGCGTGGGAGTGGCATCAGCGCCGCTGGGGCGTCTGACCGGCGCGTTTCTCGAACACTCACCCCGAGCACGTTCAGGTTTCTGTTCGAGAAATGGGTCGGGGCGTCCGCCCGGCGCCGCGAACCGTTCGTAGACCTCCCGCTTGCGGACCAGCTCCAGCCGGCGCGTCGATGGTGACGACACCTCCACCACCAGATCCGGGGGCCCGTCGGTGTACCGCTCCCCTACCCGGTCACGATGCGCCGCCGTGACGAACAGCACATCGGGCTCCAGCACGGTGTCATCGGCGAACAGCACATCAGACGGGGCGGGCAAGACGACGCCGCCGTGTTGCTGCTGGAACCCGTACAGACGCGCGGTCAGGACGGCGACGACACGCTGGTGGCGGGTGCGCGGTGACGGCGTCACGATCAGCTCACCGCGGATGAGCTCGCGACGCAGACCGTCGTCGGGGAACCGCTCCAGGTCTTCGTAGACCAGCCCGTTGCTCGGCAGCGGTGCGGCCATGACGCTCCTCGGGTCGGAATCTGCGCGACGGTGCGGCCGAGGATACGGCCGCCTCTCCGGAACTGTCATCGCGCTGTGGACGAGCGCCGGTCCCGACGCGCGCGGGTCAGCGCTCGCCGCGCCCCGGCGCCCAGGAGAACGACCGGGCGGCGAGGACCAGACCGACGACGAACCATGCGGCCAGCGCAGCCAGGTAGCCGGCCTCCCACCCCAGGCCGGGCGTCGTCGGGTCGAAGGCCCCGGCCACCGCGTTGGACAGGTGCTTGAGCGGGAACACCC
>DATLGM010000350.1:0-24533 GCA_035540515.1 Egibacteraceae bacterium
GATCACGGTATGACGCAAGCCGATGCCCTCGCGATCAAGCCGTCCACCGCTGCGGACACCGAGGGTCCGCCGCCGGTCGGTCCTCGCATCCGCGGCTTGCGGCTGCGGGAGCTGCTGGTGCTCATCTTGCTGCGCCACCGCGGCGAGATGACCGTCGGCGCGCTCGCCGCCGCCGTGCACGCGCATGGCTTCCGGATCGAGGGTCGCGCGGGCAAGGTGGTCTCGGACCAGTTGCGCTACGAGGTCGCCCGGGGGCGGGTGCAGCGCGTCGGCCGGGGTCGGTACGTGGCCGGCGTCGTGACGCGGCAAGCGCGCTGGCGCATGCAACGGCGCCTGCGGGCGCTGCGAGCTGACCCGTCCGCCCAATTGTCGCTGTGAGGTGCGACACCGCAGGCGTGGTGCTGACGAAGGCGATCCGCACCATCGCAGGGTGGGGGCCGGCGTGTGTTACGGTGGCTTGCGTCAGCCGCTTTAACGACTGGTCCTGTGAGGCCAGGAAGGGGCAAACCGAATGCACCACGCTGCCATGCCTTCCCCATCCGCCGGGGAGGGCTTTTCAATTTTGTGCCCGAACGCTTCGCTGCTTGAGGGCGCGCCGTGAGCGCCGTTCTCACCGCCGACGACATCCGCCGTGCGCTCAAGCGCATGGCCCACGAGATCCTCGAACGCAACAAGGGCGCCGACGACGTCGTGCTGATGGGGATCCGCACGCGCGGCGTGCCGCTGGCCGAGCGCCTCGCGGCGCACCTCGAGCAGATCGAGGGCGCGAAGATCCCCACGGGCAGCCTGGACGTCACGCTGTACCGCGACGACTACGCCCGGACCGGCCCGCTGCCGCTGGGGCAGACCGTCTTCCCAGACGAGATCGACGGCAAGGTCGTCGTGCTGGTCGACGACGTGCTCTACACAGGGCGCACGATTCGCGCCGCGATGGACGCGACGATGGACTACGGCCGCCCCAAGGCGATCCAGCTCGCCGTCTTGGTTGACCGCGGCCACCGCGAGCTGCCGATCCGCGCCGACTACGTCGGAAAGAACCTGCCGACCGCCGCCGGTCAGGACGTCCGCGTCCGGCTGGAATCGGTGGACGGCCACGACGAGGTGCTGCTGGAGCACGCAGCGGAGGTGACGCCATGATCGACCACCTGCTGTCCATCGAGGACCTCACGGCGGACCACATCACCGAGGTCCTCGACACCGCCGAGGCGCTCAAGGACATCGCGCTGCGGCCCATCAAGAAGGTGCCGACGCTGCGTGGTCGGACGGTCTGCAATTTGTTCTTCGAGGACTCGACCCGCACTCGCATCAGCTTCGAGATCGCCGCGAAGCGCCTGTCGGCCGACGTCATCAACTTCTCCGCCAAGGGCTCGTCGGTCTCCAAGGGGGAGGGGCTGAAGGACACGGCGCTGACGCTGCAGGCCATGGGGGTTGACGCCATCGTCGTGCGCCACAGTGCGTCCGGCGCCCCGCAACAGCTCACGCAGTGGGTCGACGCCAAGGTGCTCAACGCCGGCGACGGCTGGCACCAGCACCCCACACAGGCGCTGCTGGACCTGTTCACCATCCGCGAGAAGCTCGGCCGTCTCGACGGCTTGCGCGCCGCCGTCGTCGGTGACGTGTTCCACAGCCGGGTGGCCCGCTCGTTGGTGCAGGGCCTGACGACGATGGGCGCCGAGGTCACGATCGTCGGCCCGCCGACGCTGCTGCCTCCGCGCGTGGACACGTGGGGTGCGGCCGTCAGCTACGACATCGACGAGGTGGTGCCCAAGACGGACGTGCTGTACATGCTCCGGGTGCAGCGCGAGCGGATGAGCCAGCAGTTCTTCCCGTCGTCACGGGAGTACGCACGGCTGTGGGGCATCGACCGGGACCGCCTCGGACGCCTGCCGGAAGGGGCGATCGTCATGCATCCAGGACCGATGAACCGCGGGGTGGAGATCTCCGCGGACGTCGCCGACGCGGCCAACTCGGTGATCACCGACCAGGTGACCAACGGCATCGCGGTCCGCATGAGCTGCCTGTACCTGATGCTCGGCGGCGAGGAGGTGGCGGCGTGACGGCGCTGACCTTTGCCGGCGCTCGGGTCGTCGATCCCGCCGCCAACGTCGATGCAGTCGCCAACGTGACGATCGACGGCGACACCGTCACCGCGGTCGGTGACCAGCGTGAAGGCACGGTCGTCGACGCCGACGGCCTCGTCCTGGCGCCCGGTCTGGTGGACCTGCACGTGCACCTGCGCGAGCCCGGCCGCGAGGACGCCGAGACCGTCGCCACCGGCACTGCTGCGGCCGCCGCGGGCGGCTTCACCGCGGTGTGCCCGATGGCCAACACCGACCCGGTCACCGACCACGCAGGCGTCGTCGAGCAGGTGCTGCGCCTGGCCCGCGACGCCGGCCACTGCGACGTCTACCCCGTCGGTGCGATCACCCGCGGGCTGAAGGGCGAGGAGCTCGCCGAGATGGGCGCCATGGCGGCGCTCGGTGTCCGCTGCTTCTCCGATGACGGGATGCCGGTCCGCTCCGCGCAGGTCATGCGCCGCGCGCTGGAGTACGTCCGCACCTGGGACGCGATCATCTGCAACCACGCCGAAGAGTCCGCCTTGACGGGCGGCGCCCAGATGAACGAGGGGCAGCTGGCGACGCTGCTCGGACTCGCCGGTTGGCCGCGCGAGGCGGAGGACGTGATGGTCGCCCGTGACCTGGTCCTGGCCGGTGGCCTCGGCGCGCGGCTGCACGTGCCGCACGTGTCCACCGCCGGCGCCGTGGAGCTGATCCGCCAGGCCAAGCAACGCGGTGTCCGGGTGACCGCCGAGGCGGCGCCGCACCACTTCACCCTGACTGAGGACAACGCGACGACCTACGACCCCGTGTACAAGGTCAACCCTCCGCTGCGCGGCAAGGAGGACATCGAGGCGATCCGCGCCGGCCTGGCCGACGGCACCATCGACGCGATCGCCACCGACCACGCCCCGCATCCACCCGAGCAGAAGGAGCAGGAGTGGATGCACGCCCCGCCCGGGATGCTCGGTCTGGAGACGTCGCTGGCGCTGACGCTCACCGAACTGGTCGACGGCGGCGTCCTCACGCTCAGCCAGGCGATCGCGGCGCTGTCGACCAACCCCGCCCGCAGCCGGGACATCAGTGGCCACGGCGGGCCGATTCAGCCGGGAGCTCCCGCGAACCTGGTGCTGTTCGACCCTCAGCAGCAGTGGACGGTCGACGCACGCGGCCTGCAGTCGCGCAGCCGCAACACCCCCTACGCCGGGATGCAGCTGCGGGGCAAGGTCGTCCACACGCTGCTGCGAGGGCGGTTCACCTGCCGCGACGGGCAGGTGGCGGCGTGATGCCGGCGCTGCTCGTCCTCGAAGACGGGACCACCTTCCGGGGCGAGGGCTTCGGCGCGGGCGGCACCACCTTCGGTGAGGTGGTGTTCAACACGGCCCTGTCGGGCTACCAGGAGGTGGTCACCGACCCGTCCTACCGCCGGCAGCTCGTCACCATGACGTACCCCCATCAGGGCAACTACGGCGTGAACCGCGACGACGCCGAGTCCCACACGGTCCAGGCGTCCGGGCTCATCGTCCGCGAGGTCAGCCGCACCACCTCGAACCACCGGTCCGAGGAGTCGCTGGACGGCTACCTGGCCCGCCACGGCGTCGTGGGGATCTCCGAGGTCGACACCCGCCGGCTCACCCGGCGGATCCGCTCGGTGGGTGCGATGCGAGCGGGCATCTCCACCGAGATCCTCGACGCCGACGAGCTGGTGGACCGCGTCCGGCAGTCACCCGGCATGGAAGGCGCCGACCTCGCCACTGGCGCCGGCACCACCGAGCCGTACGACGCCCCCGCCGAGGGTGATGCCCGCTTCCGGGTGGTCGCCTACGACTTCGGGATGAAGCGCAACATCCTGCGGCTGCTGACCGGTGCCGGCTGCGACGTCCGGGTGGTGCCCGCGACCACCGACCCGGACGACGTCCTGGCGCACGAGCCCGACGGGGTGTTCCTGTCCAACGGGCCCGGCGACCCCGCCGCGGTGAAGCACGGGATCGCCGCCATCGGGCGCCTGCTGCAGGAGCAGACGCCGCTGTTCGGCATCTGCCTTGGCCACCAGCTGCTCGGCCGGGCGGTCGGTGCGCAGACCTACAAGATGACCTTCGGCCATCGCGGCGCGAACCAGCCGGTGCGCAACCTCGCCAGCGGCCAGGTCGAGGTCACCAGCCACAACCACGGATTCGCGGTCGCCACCGAGTCGCTGCCCGGCGACGGGCCGTTCGGCGCCGTCGAGCAGACCCACGTCAACCTCAACGACGACGTCAACGAGGGTCTGCGCTGCCGCGACGTTCCGGCCTTCTCCGTCCAGTACCACCCCGAAGCTGCTCCGGGTCCTCACGATGCCCGCTACCTGTTCGCCGACTTCGTCTCACTGATGGAAGGCGCCCGCTAGATGCCAAAGCGCGACGACATCGAGTCGATCCTCATCCTGGGCAGCGGCCCGATCGTGATCGGGCAGGCCTGTGAGTTCGACTACAGCGGGGTACAGGCGTGCAAGGCGCTGCGCCGCGAGGGCTACCGGGTGATCCTCGTCAACTCCAACCCGGCAACGATCATGACCGACCCCGACGTGGCCGACGCCACCTACGTCGAGCCGCTGCAGGCGGCGTTCGTGGAGAAGGTCATCGCCGCGGAGCGCCCCGACGCGCTGCTGCCCACCCTGGGCGGGCAGACGGGCCTGAACGTGGGTCTGGAGCTGGCCGAGTCGGGGGTGCTCGCCCAGTACGGCGTCGAGCTGATCGGCGCCGGGGTCGACGCGATCCGTGTCGCGGAGGATCGACGGCTGTTCAGCGAGGCGATGGCCGAGATCGGCCTGGACGTCGCCGCCGCCGTACGCGCCACCTCGGTGGAGGAGGCGCAGGCGTTCGCGCAAGAGCACGGCTTCCCGCTGCTGGTGCGCGCCAGCTTCACCCTCGGTGGCGCCGGCAGCGGCATGGCGCACGACCAGGCCTCGTTCGACCGCCTCGTGGCCGAGGGGATCGCCGCCAGCCCGATCGGTGAGGTGCAGGTCGACGAGTCGCTGCTGGGCTGGAAGGAGTACGAGCTCGAGGTCATGCGCGACCACGCCGACAACTGCGTGGTCATCTGCTCGATCGAGAACCTCGACGCGATGGGCGTGCACACCGGCGACTCGATCACCGTCGCTCCCGCGCAGACGCTGACCGACGTCGAGTACCAGCAGATGCGCGACGCGGCGTTCGCGGTGATGCGGCGCGTCGGCGTGGCGACCGGCGGCAGCAACGTGCAGTTCGCCGTCAACCCCGCCACCGGCCGGCAGGTCGTCGTGGAGATGAACCCGCGGGTGTCGCGGTCCTCAGCGCTGGCGTCGAAGGCCACCGGCTTTCC
The DNA here is from genome assembly GCA_035540515.1 of Egibacteraceae bacterium. Classification (GTDB taxonomy): domain Bacteria; phylum Actinomycetota; class Nitriliruptoria; order Euzebyales; family Egibacteraceae; genus WHTG01. Next base: position 5,397 of record DATLGM010000350.1, read on the forward strand.
GATCGCCAAGATCGCCGCGCTGCTTGCGGTCGGCTACACCCTCGACGAGATCCCCAACGACATCACCCGGGAGACGCTGGCGGCCTTCGAGCCGGTCATCGACTACGTCGTCACGAAGATCCCGCGGTTCGCCTTCGAGAAGTTCCCGACCGCCGACCGCGAGCTGACAACGCGCATGAAGAGCGTCGGTGAGGTGATGGCGATCGGCCGGACCTTCAAGGAGTCGGTCGGCAAGGCCTTGCGTTCGCTGGAGGACGGGACGATCGGCTTCACCGGTCAGGCCGGCGACCTCGACGACGACGCCCTGCGCGAGGCGCTGCGAATCCCCCACGAGCGCCGGCTGCTCGACGTCGACGCCGCCTTGACCCGCGGCTGGGACCCCGCCGAGGTCGCGCAGCTGACGGGCTATGACCCGTGGTTCGTCGACCAGCTGCTGCAGATCGTGGAGATCCGCCGCGAGGTCCGCTCCTGCGAGACGCTGCGCAACGTCGATGCCACCCTGTTGCGCCGCGCGAAGCGCGTCGGGCTGTCCGACGCCGTCCTCGCCGCCGTGCTGCACACGACCGAGGCCGCGGTGCGCCAGCGTCGCCGCGAGCAGGGCGTGGTGCCGGTGTTCAAGACCGTGGATACCTGCTCGGCCGAGTTCCAGGCGCACACGCCGTACCACTACTCGACGTACGAAGAGGAGACGGAGGTCGAGGTCTCCGGACGGCCCACCGTGGTCATCCTGGGGTCCGGACCCAACCGCATCGGCCAGGGCATCGAGTTCGACTACTGCTGCGTCCACGCCGTGCTGGCGCTGCGGGAGGCCGGCTTCGACACGGTGATGGTCAACTGCAACCCCGAGACAGTGTCGACCGACTACGACACCGCCGACCGGCTGTACTTCGAGCCGCTGACGCTCGAGGACGTGCTGGCGGTGACCGACGTGGAGGCCGCGGGCGACCTTCGCGGGGTGCTGGTCCAGTTCGGTGGCCAGACGCCGCTGAAGCTGGCCCACGCGCTGGCCGAGGCGGGCGTGCCCATCCTCGGCACGCCGCCAGAGGCGATCGACCGCGCGGAGGACCGCGGACGGTTCGGGGCGATCCTGGACCAGCTGGGCATCCCCCAACCCCCCGGGGCGGTCGCGCGGTCGCTGGACGAGGCGGTCACGACCGCGCAGCGAATCGGCTTCCCGGTCCTGGTCCGCCCGTCCTATGTGCTGGGTGGCCGCGCCATGGAGATCGTCTACGACACCGATCACATGCACGACTGGCTCGAGCGCAACGCCGGCGAGGGCGACGTGCTGGTGGACAAGTTCCTTGAAAGCGCCGTCGAGGTCGACGTCGACGCCGTGTTCGACGGCAGCGAGGTCTTCGTCGGCGGGGTCATGGAGCACATCGAGGAAGCGGGCGTGCACTCGGGTGACTCCGCGTGCGTGCTGCCCCCGTACACCCTCGGCCGTGGCCAGCAGCACCGACTGCGCGACTACACCGCCGCCATCGCCGAGGCGCTGGGGACCCGGGGCCTGATCAACATCCAGTACGCCATCCGTGACGACGTCATCCACGTCCTCGAGGCGAATCCCCGCGCGAGCCGCACCACGCCGTTCGTGTCCAAGGCGACGGGCGTGCCGCTGGCCAAGGTCGCCGCGCGGGTGATGACCGGCGCCACCCTCGCCCAGCTGCGCGACGAGGGGCTGCTCCCGCCGGTGGACGGCATCACCGGGCCCGAGCCCGGCCACGTCGCCGTCAAGGAGGCCGTCCTGCCGTTCAACCGGTTCCAGGGCGTGGACACGATGCTCGGCCCGGAGATGCGCTCGACCGGCGAGGTCATGGGCATCGACACGGACTTCGGCGTCGCCTACGCCAAGAGCCAGGCGGGCACCAACGCGATGGTGCTGCCGGCCAAGGGCACGGTGTTCGTGTCGATCGCCAACCGCGACAAGCGCGCCATGATCTTCCCCGTCAAGCGGCTGGTGGAGCTGGGGTTCGAGGTCATGGCGACCCAGGGAACGGCCGAGACACTGCGGCGCGCCGGCGTGCAGGCTCGCCTGGTGCACAAGGTGCACGAGGGCACGCCCACGATCGTGGATCACATCGCCGCCGGCGAGGTCGACCTGGTGCTGAACACGCCGTCGGGGTCGACGGGCACCCGAGTGGACGGCTACGAGATCCGCACGGCGGCGGTGTCGCACGGAGTCCCGTGTATCACCACGCTGTCGGGGATCCTCGCCGCGATCCAGGGCATCGAGGGGCTGCGCGAGAACAAGGTCGGGGTCCGCTCGCTGCAGGACTACCACGCGGAGCTCGCGGCGCTGCGGCTGAGCACCCACCCGCACTGACCCCTCGGCGGGGCTCTAGCATGCGCCGGATGATCGGATTGCAACGGTGAGCAGCGTGGTGAACCGGGGGACCAGTGCCCCCCCGCAGGGGCGAGCCAAGGGTCCCCTGCGCGCGTCGTGCGAGGTGTTGGCGTATCGGCGCATCGGGGGCTATCACTCCCTGACCTTCGTCGCGCCGGACATGGCCGAGCGCGCCGAACCGGGGCAGTTCGTGTCGCTCGCCGTCAAGGGCAACGCCACGCTGCTGCGCCGTCCCTTCTCCATCTACGCGGTCAGCCGGCATGGGCCCTGGGCGGGCACCATCGAGATCGTCTTCGACATCGTCGGCGAGGGCACGCACTGGTTGTCGACGCTGGTCAAGCACGACGTGGTCGACATCGTCGGTCCGCTGGGCAGGCCGTTCCCGATGCCCCAGCAGCAGGTCGGCTGTCTGCTTATCGGCGGTGGCTACGGCGCGGCGCCGCTGCTGTGGCTCGCGCAGCGGCTGCAGCACGCCAACCTCCGGGTCGACATGATCATGGGCGCGGCCACGCAGGAACGGCTGTTCAACGCCATCGAGGCCAAGCGCCTGGCAACCTCCGCGACGTTCACCACCGACGACGGCTCGTTCGGCACCCAGGGCCGCGTCACCGATGTGATGGAGCGGCTGCTCGAGCCGGGCACCATCGGCGCCATCTACGCCTGCGGCCCGATGGCGATGCTCCGGGCGGTGTCCGAGATGGCCGCGCGCCACCGCATCGCCGTGCAGGTCGCCGTCGAAGAGGCCATGGCCTGCGGCGTCGGTGTGTGCATGACGTGCGTCGTGCCGTATCGCAAGGAAGGACAGGTGGTCAACGTCCGCAGCTGCGTGGAAGGACCCGTGCTCAACGGCCGGCGGATCTGCTGGGAGGAGATCGGCCCGCAGCCCAGCCGCGACCTGACGGTCGGGGAGCACAGCGCGGAGGAGGACGCGTAGATGACCGCCGTGGAGCCGACCGCACCGCGCAAGAAGCTGCGCCACGACCAGGTCGACCTGACCACCCAGCTGGGACCGCTGACCCTGGCCAACCCGATCGTCACCGCCAGTGGGTGCTTCGGCAACGGGCGCGAGATCAACCGGTTCTTCGACATCGCTGACCTGGGGGCCGTGGTCGTCAAGTCCATCACGGTCGAGCCCCGGCAGGGCCTGCCCACACCCCGGATGGCCGAGACCGCCAAGGGCATGCTCAACGCCATCGGCTTGCAGAACCCCGGCATCGACGCGTGGCTGGCCACCGAGCTGCCGTGGCTGAACCAGCGCCAGGTCCCCGTCATCGTGAGCATCGCCGGGAAGACCGCCGCCGAGTACCGCTACCTCGCCGAACGGCTGCGTGGGCAGCCCGGGATCATGGCGATCGAGGCCAACATCTCGTGTCCAAACGTGGAGGACCGCAACATCGTCTTCGCGTGCCGCGAGGAGTCGACCCGGGACGCGATCCAGCAGATCACCCGCGTCACCAACTTGCCGGTGTTCGCCAAGCTGACCCCCGACGTGACCGACATCGCCGCCATCGCCGAGACCGCGGTGGAGGCCGGCGCGACCGGTGTGAGCATGATCAACACGCTGCTGGGCATGGCCATCGACGTCGAATCGCGCCGTCCCAAGCTGGCGGCGGTGACCGGTGGGCTGTCGGGACCGGCCATCAAGCCGGTCGCGGTGCGGGCGATCCACCAGGTCCACCGTGCGCTGCCCGACGTGCCGATCATCGGCATGGGCGGGGTGCAGACCGTCGAGGACGTGGTCGAGCTGATGCTCGCCGGGGCGAGCGTGGTGGCCGTCGGCACCGCCATGTTCGCCAACCCGATGGCGGCCCGCGACCTGCTCGACGCTCTGCCGCGCTGGTGCGCCGAACGCGACATCACCTCGACCGCCGAACTGCGCGGCGCGGTGGTGCTGTGAGCGGCTCAAGCAGCGTCAGCGGTAGCCGCCCTGATGTGAGCGGTCCAAGCAGCGTCAGCGGCTCCGGGTCGCCGCTGATTGTCGCGCTGGACACGCCGGACCTCGACCGGCTGTCGGATCTGGCGGTCGCCGTCGCCCCGCACGCGGGACTGCTCAAGATCGGGCTGGAGGCGTACACCGCATTGGGTCGGGAGGCCATCGACCGCGCTGCCGCCCACCGCTCCGTCTTCCTCGACCTGAAGCTGCACGACATCCCCAACACGGTCGCGGGGGCCGCCGCGGCCGCGGCGGGGCTGGGTGCGCGGATGCTGACCGTGCACGCGTCTGGGGGACCCACCATGGTCACCGCCGCCGCCAAGGCGGCACCCGACGTGACCATCCTGGCGGTCACCGTGCTCACCAGTCTCGGTGACGACGAGCTGGCGGCGGTGGGACAGCCGCCGGCGATCGAGCAGGTGCCGCGGCTCGCCGCGATGGCGGTCGAGGCCGGTGCCGGCGGCATCGTGTGCTCACCGGCGGAAGTCGACGCGGTCCGCCAGGCCGTGGGTGACGACGTCGCCGTCGTGGTGCCGGGGATCCGGCCAGCCGGGGCCGCCGTGGGGGACCAGGCCCGAGTCGCCACCCCGCGCGACGCGATGGCTGCAGGCGCCAGCCACATCGTCGTCGGCCGGCCAATCACCGCCGCCGACGACCCTGCCGGCGCGGCCGCAGCGATCGTGGAGTCAATTCGATGAACGAGACCGAAGTCGCGTCGCTGTTCGAGCGCCTCGACGTGCTGCGCCGCGGGCACTTCCGTCTGTCCAGCGGCAAGCACTCCGACACCTATCTGCAGTGCGCGCTGGCGCTGAGCGATCCGCAGGTCGCCCTGTCGCTGGGCGCCGCCCTGGCCGACCGCATCGACAGCGAGGTCGACGTGGTGGTGTCGCCGGCGTTGGGAGGCGTGCTGGCGGGCTTCGCCGTCGCAGCCGCGTTGGGGCGGCCGTTTCTGTTCGCCGAGCGCGACAGCGAGCGTCACATGACGATGCGCCGCGGCCAGCAGCTGCAACCAGGCTCGCGGGTGCTGGTGGTGGAAGACGTCGTGACCACCGGCGGCTCGGCGATGGAGGTCGTCGCGCTGTGCGAGGCGGCCGGCGCGACCGTGGTCGGCCTCGCGTCGCTGGTCGACCGGTCCGCAGGACTCGACGCCGACCAGCGTTCCCCGCTGCAGCCGACGTCGCTGCTGACCGTCACCGCGCAGGCATGGGACCCGCCGGAGTGCCCCGAGTGCGCGGCCGGCCGGCCGCTGGACACCCCCGGCAGCCGCCACGCCGCCTGACCCGCGGATCGCGCCTTCGTCCTCCTTGGATAGGATGCGCGCGCAGTCGTCGTCGAACACGCAACCCGGACCCGTGTGCGCATCCCTGGAGGAACCATGCCGCTGCCCGAGCTGGACGCAGAGTCCCGTCGCGAGGCGCTGGAGCGGGCTGCCGAGGCTCGCAAGATCCGAGCGGAGCTCAAGCAGCAGCTGAAGTCCGGCGAGATCGACTTCGGTGACGTTCTGGAGCGGGCCGCAACCGACGAGATCGTGGCCAAGACCAAGGTGCTCACGGTGCTCGCGGCGATGCCGAAGCTTGGCAACAAGCGGGCGCGCCGCATCATGGAGGACCTCAACATCGCCGAGTCGCGCCGCGTGCGCGGGCTGGGGCCCCACCAGCGCGAGCGGCTGATGCGGCACTTCGAGCAGGACGACGCAGCGGTGCCCGACCGCGGCGCGTGACGGACGCCGGCGGACGGCTGGTCGTCGTCAGCGGGCCGGGCGGGGTCGGCAAGGGCACGGTCGTCGCGGCGCTGCGCCGGCGGTACCCGACGCTGGTCGTCTCCGTGTCGGCGACCACCCGCGCGCCGCGCCCGGGCGAAGTCGACGGCGTCCACTACCACTTCGTCGACGACGCCACCTTCGACCGCTGGGTCGAGCAGGGGCGCTTCCTCGAGTGGGCAGCCTTCGCGGGCAACCGCTACGGCACCCCGTGGGCGTCGGTCGAGGCGCCGCTGTCCGAAGGGAAAACGGTGGTGCTCGAGATCGAGATCCAGGGGGCGCTGCAGGTCCGCGACCGGTTTCCCGACGCCAACCTGATCTTCCTCGACCCGCCGGACCGCGAGGCCTTGCTGCACCGCCTGCGGGGGCGTGGGACCGACGACGAGGAGCGGATCGGCCAGCGCATGGCGCTGGCGGACTGGGAGCTGGGGCAGGCGCCGGCGTTCGACCACCGGGTCGTCAACCGCACGGTCGACGGAGCCGTCGACGACATCGGCCGTATACTCGATCTTCAGCCCGAATCGCGGGAGTAGCCCCACTCGCCCCAGGAGTGATCGTCATCGCCACCATCGACGACCTGCTGTCGAAGGTCGACAGCAAGTACACGCTCGTCCACCTGTCTGCGCGCCGGGCGCGGGAGATCAACGCGTACTACCACCAGCTCGGCGAGGGGCTGCACCAGTTCGTGCGCCCCCTGGTCGACAACGTCGACAGCAACAAGCCGCTGTCGATCGCGCTGGAGGAGATCGCCCAGGCCAAGATCGTCCCCCGGTACCCCGACCAGGCGCAGGCCGACGCCGAGGCCCTGCTGTCCGGCGACATCGCCCAGGAGCAGGGCGCCGGTCTCGAGGTCGTCCCGGACGTCGACGACGAGGACGCCTGACCGGTCAGGTCATGACCACCGCACCATCGCGTGACGCCCTGGCCGGCCGTCACGTGCTGCTGGGAGTCTCGGGCGGCATCGCCGCCTACAAGGCCGCCAGCCTGGCGCGGGCGCTGCTGAAGGCCGGCGCCACGGTCCAGGTCGTGATGACGGCCGCGGCGACCGAGTTCGTCGGACCGGCGACCTTCGAGGGGATCACCGCCCGACCGGTGTACACCGACGTGTTCGACCGCGCCGACCGCATCCCGCACGTCCGGGTCGCCCGGGAGGCCGACGCCGCGGTGTTCGCGCCGGCCACGGCGAACCTCATCGCCAAGTTCGCCGTGGGGATCGCCGACGACATGGTGTCCAGCGTCTACACGTGCTTGACCTGCCCGATGGTCGTCGCGCCCGCCATGCACACCGAGATGTGGGAGCACCCGGCCACGCAGGCGAACGTGACCACGTTGGTCGAGCGTGGCGTGACCATCGTCGGGCCCGACAGCGGACAGCTCGCGGGCGGCGACGAGGGACCAGGCCGGCTCGCCGACGAGGAGCAGCTCGTCGGGGCCGTCGTGGCAGCGCTGCGACCGGCCGGCCCGCTGACCGGCGCGCGGGTCGTCGTGACTGCGGGCGGCACCCGCGAACCGATCGACCCGGTGCGGTTCATCGGCAACCGGTCCAGCGGAAAGATGGGCTTCGCCGTCGCGGCCGAGGCGGCGCGGCGCGGCGCCGTGGTCGACCTTGTGGCTGCGCCGACGCACCTGGCGACGCCGGCAGGGGTCACCCGCCACGACGTCGAGACGGCCGTGCAGATGCGCGATGCGGTCGTGAAGCTGGCCGAGGGCGCCGACGTCGTGGTCAAGGCTGCGGCCGTGGCCGACTACCGACCCGCGCAGTACCACGACCGCAAGATCAAGAAGGACCAGCAGGAGCTGACCTCGGTCGCCCTGGAGCGCAATCCCGACATCCTCACCGAGCTCGGGCGGTCGGGCGGCGCCAAGGTCCTGGTGGGGTTCGCGGCCGAGACCGACGACGAGGAGCGCCACGGCGCCGACAAGCTGGCGCGCAAGGGCCTGGACCTGATCGTCGTCAACCGGGTCGACGCCGCTGACGCCGGGTTCAACGTCGACACCAACCGCGCGCTGGTGCTCGGCGCGGGCGGTCTGCGGGTGGAGGTCCCGCTGACCACCAAGGCCGCGCTGGCCGCCGTGATCTGCGACCAGGTCGAACGGCTCCTCTAGACTGCGTCGCCTCCACCGAAAGGAAATCCCCACCTCATGAGCCGGCGCTGGCTGTTCACGTCCGAGTCCGTCACCGAGGGACACCCCGACAAGGTCGCGGACCAGATCTCCGATGCGGTCCTTGACGAGGTCCTGCGCAACGACCCGTCACCCGACGACGCTCGCGTCGCCTGCGAGACGCTGGTCACGACCGGCATGGTCGTCGTCGCGGGTGAGATCTCCACGGAAACGTACGTCGACATCGCCAAGGTCGCCCGTGAGACGGTCATCGGGATCGGCTACGACCGGGCGTCAGCCGGCTTCGACGGCAACACCTGCGGCGTCATGGTCGCCATCGACGAGCAGTCGCCCGACATCGCCGGCGGCGTCGACTCCTCGCTGGAGGTCCGCGAGCGCGGGGACGCCAGTGACGACCTCGACACACTCGGCGCCGGCGACCAGGGGATGATGTTCGGCTACGCGTGCGACGAGACCGACGCGCTGATGCCAATGCCCATCCAGCTGGCCCACCGCCTGGCCGAGCGGCTGGCCGCGGTGCGCAAGGCCGGCGTCGTGCCCTATCTGCGGCCCGACGGCAAGACCCAGGTGACCGTCGAGTACGTGGACAACAAGCCCGCGCGCATCGCTCGGGTGTTGATCTCCACACAGCACCAGCCCGACATCGACACGGCGACCCTGTTGCGTCCCGACCTCATCGAGCACGTCATCGCGCCGATGATCCCCGAGGGGATGGACTGGGACAGCGACCAGGTGCTGATCAACCCCAGCGGCAAGTTCGAGCTGGGCGGGCCGCACGCCGACGCCGGGCTGACCGGCCGCAAGATCATCGTCGACACCTACGGCGGCATGGCGCGCCACGGGGGCGGGGCGTTCAGCGGCAAGGACTCCACCAAGGTCGACCGCTCCGCGGCGTACGCCGCACGGTGGGTCGCCAAGAACATCGTCGCCGCCGGCCTGGCCGCCCGCGCCGAGCTGCAGGTGGCCTACGCCATCGGCGTGGCCCACCCCGTCTCGGTCACCCTGGAGACGTTCGGCACGGAGACCCACGACCCGGACAAGATCCTCGCCGGCGTCCAGGAGGTCTTCGACCTTCGCCCCGCCGCGATCATCCGCGAGCTGAAGCTGCGCCGACCGGTGTTCAAGCAGACCGCGGCCTACGGCCACTTCGGGCGCGAGGGCGCGGACTTCACCTGGGAGCACACCGACCGGGCCGACGACCTGCGGACCGCTGCCGGCGCCTGAGCCGGCCGGGGGGTCCGTCGACCGGCCGGTCTACGCCCGCGTCGTCGTCGACGTCGCGCCGGCGCACCTCGACCGCCCCTTCGACTACGCCGTCCCCGACGGTGTGCAGGTCGCCGTCGGCCAGCAGGTCCGCGTCGTGTTCGCCGGGCGGCGGCGGACCGGCTGGGTCACCGGGGTCGGCACCACCACCGACACGGCGACCGAGCGCATCTTGCCGTTGGCAGGCGTCGATGGCGCCCATCGCTGGTTCGACGAGCCCGACCTGCGCCTGTACCGCTGGGTCGCCGACCGCTACGCGGGCACGCTCGCCGATGTGCTCCGCCACGCGCTGCCCCGCCGGGTCGCCGCTGCCGAACGCGAACCGCAGCCGTCTCCCTCGGCCGTCGCCGAGCCGGACGGCGAGGTGTGGGACGGCTACACGCCCGACGCGCTGCTCGGCGCCGTCGCCGGCGGCGCGCAGCCCCAGCCGGCGTTCTGGCTGCCCCCGCTGCCCGGCGCGGACCGCACCGCCATGGTCCGCGACCTGGTCGCCCGGTGCCTTGCCGGCGGACGGTCCGCGTTGGTCCTCGCCCCGGACCCCGCGTCCCCGCTGCCGGCCGCGGCCCTGCACGTCGCGGGCGCGGCGACGGCGGACTACCGGCCGGACAATCCCCGCGCCCGGTACCGCGCCTTCCTGCGGGGTCGCGCCGGCGCGGCGCGCGTGGCGGCAGGAGAGCGGTCGGCGGTGTTCGCACCGCTGACCGACCTCGGGCTGGTCGTGGTCGACGACGAGGCCAACCCTGCCTACAAGGAGCGGCGCAGCCCCCGCCACCACGTTCGGGAGGTGGCACTGGCCCGCGCGCGGATGACCGGGGCGGTGTGCGTCCTGCTGTCCGACATGCCCAGCGCGAACCTCTGGCGGCTGCTGACCGACGGGCACGTCGCCGCAGTCACGCCCGACCGCATGACGCGCCGGCGTCAGTCGCCCCGGGTCGACGTGGTGGACCTTTCTGACCCGAACCCCACGGCCCGTCGCACCCGGTTCGCCGACGCCGCAGCCGGGGCGCTGACCGACGTCGTCCGTGGTGCCGGCGCGGGCGTGGTGCTGGCCAGCCGCGGCGGTCAGGGAGCCGCGCTGGTGTGCCGCAGCTGCCGGCGGCGGCTGTCGTGCCCGGTCTGCGCCGGCTCGCTGGCGGTCGACCGGGCCGACGAGCGGTGGCGCTGCCCCGCGTGCCAGTGGCGGGGCGCCCCCTTTTCGTGTCCAGACTGTGGGGGGCAGGAGTTCTCCCCGCTGGCGGCGGGTGCCGGGCGGCTGGCGTCCGAGCTGCGGCGCAGCCACCCTGACGCCGACGTCGTCCGCATGGAGGGCTTCGACGCCCCCGGCCCCCAGCGCCGGCCAGGCATCGGCGTGATGACGCGCGGCAGCGTCGTGGCCCGCCCCGGGTGGCTGCGCGGCCGCCAGGCCGACGTCGTGGTGGTGCCCGACGCCGACGCGCTCCTGCGCCGGCCCAGCTACGCAGCCGCCGAGGACGCGCTGCGGCTGTGGATGGCGGTGGCGACGTGGACCTCCCGGCTCGTGCTGCAGACCCGCGAGCCGCGGCACCACGCGGTCCAGGCGCTGGTGCGCTGGGATCCCGAGGGCTTCTGGGAGCGAGAGACGGAGTGGCGCACGGAGCTGGGGCTCCCACCGGCTGCCTCGCTCGTCGCCGTGCGCTGCCCCGACGCCGCACTGGCGCAGACCGTCGCTGAGTCCCTGCGCGCCACACTCGCGCCGACCGAGGTGCTCGGCCCCGACCTCGACGGCGAGCTGATCGTGAAGACCCGAGACCTGCGTGGCACGCTGGCCGCCCTCACGCCCCTGCGCGAGGATTGGGCCCGACGCGACCTGAAGGTGCGCGTCGACGTCGACCCCCTGCCGTGAGAGAGGACCGTCACGTGTCAGTGCTGCCCATCAGGCTGTTCGGCGACCCCGTCCTGCGCGAGCGCGCCAAGGAGGTCACCGACTTCGACGAGGGACTGTCGCGGCTCGCCGAGGACATGCTGGCGACGATGCGCGCCGCCGCCGGCGTCGGCCTCGCCGCGAACCAGGTGGGGGTGCTCCGCCGGCTGTTCACCTGGGAGCTGCCCGGCGACAACGGCGACGGCCGGTTCGGGGCCTTCGTCAACCCCGAGGTCGCGGAGACGTCCGAGGAGGTCGAGGAAGCCGAGGAGGGCTGCCTGTCCTTCCCCGGGCTGTTCTATCCAAGCAGCCGACCGCTGCGCGCCCGGATCACGGGCGTCGACGTCCACGGCGAGCCCATCGAGGAGGTCGGCGAGGGACTGCTGGCGCGGATCTTCCTGCATGAGATCGACCACCTGAACGGGATCTTGTTCATCGACCACCTCGCGCGCCACGACCGCAAGGAGGCGATGCGCCGCATCCGCGACGGCGAGCTGGAGCACAACGCCGAGCGCGCCCACACCGCCGGCCTGGAAGCCGAGCACGCCGCCGCCCCCGAGGCTCTGCGCGCCGACGGCCCCGCGATCTGACCGACGTGCGCATCGCCTTCTTCGGCACGCCTGATCCCGCCGTCCCGGCGCTGGAGGCGTTCATCGTTGCCGAGGACGTCGAGGTCGCCGCTGTCGTCACCAACCCCGACCGCCCCAGCGGTCGCGGTCACAAGCTGCACCCCCCGCCGGTCAAGGTGGCCGCAGCCGCCGCGGGGGTGCCCGTCTGGCAACCCCAGCGGCCGCGCGAGATCCTCGATGACCTGCGCAGCCTGCAGGTGGACGCCTGCGCCGTACGCCACGACGGCGCGCTGCTGCCCCAGGACGTGCTCGACGCCGGCGGCAAGGGCTTCGTCAACCTGCACTTCTCCCTGCTGCCCGCGTGGCGCGGCGCTGCGCCGGTGCAGCACGCCCTGCTCGCCGGCGACAGCCGGACGGGCGTGACGTGCTTCGTGCTGGAAGCCGGCATGGACACCGGACCGGTGCTGCTGACCGCCGAGACCGGCGTCACCGCCGACGAGACCGCCGGTCAGCTGATCGCCCGGCTGGCAGTCCTGGGTGCCCCGGTGCTCGTCGACGCGGTCCGCGGACTGGTCGACGGGTCGATCGAGCCGGTGCCGCAGGACCACGCCGCCGCGACCTACGCGCCCAAGATCAGCCCCGACGACGCGCGGCTCGACTGGTCGCAGCCGGCGGCGGCGATCGCCAACGCCGTGCGTGCGTTCAACCCGGTCCCGGGGGCGTGGACCACGCTGCGCGGCGACCGGTTGAAGGTCCACGCGGTTGCGCCGGCCGAGCCTGCCGGCCCTGCCGACGGGGGCGCCGGCTCCGGCCGCGCCGCGCCTGGGAGTGTGGTCGCCGCGACCAACGACGGGCCGGTCGTGGCGACCGGTGAGGGTGCGCTGGCGCTCATGCAGGTGCAGCCCGCCGGCAAGCCGCGCATGACCGGCGCCGACTTCCTCAACGGCTACCGGCCGGTCGGGGAGCGGCTGGGGTGACGACCGCCGCCTCCGGCGAGGGGCTGGAGTCGCGCCGCGCCGCCTACCAGGTCCTGCGGCGGGTGCATGCCGACGAGGCCTGGGCGGGGCCCGTGGTGGACACCGCGCTGCGCCGCGCACGGCTCGACGCCCGAGACCGTGGGTTCGCCACGAACCTGGCGTACGAGACGCTGCGGTGGGAGGGCACCCTTGACTGGGCGCTGTCGACCGTGGTGACGCGGTCGCTGGACCAAGTCGAGCCCGAAGTCCTCGACGTGCTCCGGCTGGGCGCGTGGCAGCTGCTGTACGGGGCGAGCCCCGACCGTGCCGCTGTGGCGACCGCCGTCGACGTCGCGCGCGTGGAGGTGGGGGCGCGAGTCACCGGGTTCGTCAACGGCGTGCTGCGCAACCTGGCGCGCACCAAGGACCGCCTGCCGTGGCCGCCCGAAGACAGCGACGACGGCATCGCACTGCGCACCGGCTACGCCCCGTGGATCGTGACCGAGGCGCACCGGCGGTTCGCCGGTGACGCGGTGGCGCTGCTCGAGGCCGGCAACGCCCCGCCCGGCGTCACGCTACGGGCCGTGGGCGACGCCGAGGGTCTGCACAACGAGCTGCGCGACGCCGGCTACCCGGTGCGGCCCGGGGCGCTGGCCCCCGAGGCACTGCGGATCGGAGGCACCGACCCGGGCGCCGTGCCGGCGGTCGCCGAGGGTCGTGCCGTGGTGCAGGACGAGGCGTCCATGGTGGTGGCGCGCGCCGCCGCGGGGGACCGTCGCGACGGCTCCTGGTCGGCGCTGGACGTCGCGGCAGCCCCTGGCGGCAAGACGACGCACCTCGCGCAGCTGGGCGGCCGCGTCGCCTCCGCCGAGCTGCGCCCGAGCCGGGCCCGGATGATCGCCGAGGCGGCACAGCGCCTCGGCCTGAGCGAACGGGTCATGGTGGTCACTGCCGACGGCCTTCGTCCCCCGTGGCGGGCCGCCTCGTTCGACGTGGTGCTGCTCGACGCGCCGTGCACCGGGTTGGGCATCGTCCGCCGGCGCCCCGAGCTGCGGTGGCGCCGGCACCGCGACGATGTCGGGCGCCTCGCACGCCTGCAAGGCGACCTGCTCGACCGCGCGGCCGACCTCGTCAGACCCGGGGGGACGCTGCTGTACAGCGTGTGCACCTGGACGCACGGTGAGACGGTCGGCGTGGTCGACGGGTTCCTGGCCATGCACGGCGACCGGTTCGACCTCGACCCGCCGGCAGTCGCCGGCGCCCCCGTCGCCGGCGCCGGCGATCCCGGCGTGCAGCTGGCCCCCCACGTGCACGACACCGACGGCATGTACCTGTGCCGCTTCCGCCGCCGCTGACCCCCGCCGCCGCTGAGCTCGCCGGCGTCCCCCCCCAGCGCGAATGGGCCGCCTGCGGCGGCCCGCGATAGGCTGGGATCGGCGGTGCAACCGCACCGCTGACGCCTTCGGGGCAGGGTGAGCCGGCTGGTCCGGCGATTCCCGACCGGCGGTGGCCCGGGCCGGGAGGCCAGGGGAGCCCGCGACCCGAACGCCGCCTCGGCGGCGCGCGGTGGATCCGGTGCGCGACAGCAAGGCCGGAGCCGACGGTGACCTGAGGACCGTTCCCGCTCGCAACAGCGGGTGGCGGCACACGATCAGGAAGTCCGGATGGAAGAAGGCGAGCATCCGCTGGTGGTGCGCCCGCGAGCGCGCCCCGCCGGCGCTGTTGCGCGCGCCCCGATGCCGTCGTACCGGCGATGGAATGGAGGTGCGCGTGGACGACGCGGTGTTCATGGCGCGCGCCCTGACGCTCGCCGAGGCCGGCCGCTTCACCGTCTCGCCGAACCCGATGGTCGGGTGCGTCGTCGTCCGCGACGGCGAGATCGTCGGCGAAGGCTTCCACGAGCGTGCCGGCGGACCGCACGCCGAGGTCGGGGCGCTGCGGCGCGCCGGCGACCGCGCGCGCGGGGCGACGGTGTACGTCAGCCTGGAACCGTGCAACCACACCGGGCGGACCGGCCCCTGCACCGCGGCGCTGCTGGACGCCGGGGTCGCCCGCGTCGTCGCCGCGGTCGCGGACCCACACCCCCAGGCGGGAGGCGGGGCGGCGGCGCTGCGCGCGGCTGGAGTCGACGTCGTCCTGGGCGTGATGGAGGCCGAGGCCCGCCGGCTCAACACCGTGTTCTTCCACGGCATCGACACCGGGCGCCCCTTCGTCGTGGCCAAGGCGGCCATCAGCATCGACGGGCGGA
This sequence comes from Egibacteraceae bacterium, assembly GCA_035540515.1. Classification (GTDB taxonomy): domain Bacteria; phylum Actinomycetota; class Nitriliruptoria; order Euzebyales; family Egibacteraceae; genus WHTG01. Next base: position 20,472 of record DATLGM010000350.1, read on the forward strand.
TCGCCGCCGCCGACGGCACCTCGCAGTGGCTGACCGGCGAGGCGGCCCGCGAGCGCGTGCACCGGTTGCGCGCCGAGGCCGATGCGGTCGTGGTCGGTTCCGGGACGGTCCTGGCCGACAACCCGAGGCTGACCTGCCGGCTCGACGGCTACACCGGGACGCAGCCGCTGCGCGTGGTGCTGGACCGGCGTGGCCGCCTCGGCCCCGACTTCCACGTGATGGACCAATCGCAGGCGCCGACGTTGCTGCTCGCCCGCACCGAGCCGCACGAGGTGGTGGCCCGCCTGTGGGACCGCGGGGTCCGCAGCGTGCTGGTGGAGGGCGGCGCCGGTGTGCTGCACGCCTTCCTGGCCGCCGGACTCGTCGACCGGTTCGAGGTCCATGTCGCGCCGGTGCTCCTCGGCGACCGCGGCCGCCCGCTGCTGGCGGGCCCGTGGGCCGAGACCCTCGCGGACGCCCCCCGCTTCGCCCTCGGCGGCGTCGCGCACATCGGTGCCGACGCGGTCCTGACGCTGGAGGCAGCGTAGATGTTCACCGGCATCGTCGAGGAGGTCGGCACCGTCCGCGAGGTTCGCGTGGGCGCCGGGGGGGCGACGCTGGACATCGCCTGCGCCACCGTCGTCGCAGACGCGCAGATCGGCGACTCGATCAGCGTGAACGGGTGCTGCCTGACGGTCACGACGTTGCCGTCGCACGGTTTCACGGCGGACCTGATGGGTGAGACGCTGCGGCGCACGTCCCTGGGCGGGCTGACCACGGGGTCGTTGGTCAACCTCGAGCGGGCGCTGCGCGCCGACGGTCGCCTGGGTGGCCACCTGGTCCAGGGCCACGTCGACGGGGTCGGCACGGTCCGCGCCGTCGAGCCGCACGAGTCGTGGACCGTCATGCGCATCACCGCCCCGCACGCGCTGCACCGCTACCTGGTGGAGAAGGGCTCGGTCACCGTCGACGGCACGTCCCTGACGGTCATGGAGACCGACGCCGAGGGCTTCGCCGTCGGTTTGATCCCCCACACGCTGTCCGCGACGTCGCTGCGGGACCGGGTTCAGGGCGACGCCGTCAACCTGGAAGTCGACGTCATCGCCAAGTACGTCGAGAGGATGCTGCGGGAACGCAGCGAGGAGCCGTCATGACCAGCTTCGCCCCCATACCCGAGGCCATCGCCGCGATCGCCCGCGGTGAGATCGTCGTGGTCGTCGACGACGCCGACCGTGAGAACGAAGGCGACCTGATCATCGCCGCCGAGGCGGCGACCCCGGAGAACATCGGGTTCTTCGTCCGCCACACCTCAGGCGTCATCTGCGTGCCGCTGCTCGGCGAGCGGCTCGACGCGCTCGAGATCCCGCTGATGGTCGAGCACAACACCGACGCCAAGGGCACAGCGTTCACCGTCTCCGTCGACTACCGCCACGGGACGTCGACCGGGATCTCGGCAGGGGACCGGGCCGCGACGATCCGCGCGCTGGCGGACCCGGAGACCACCGCCGACGACCTCACCCGCCCCGGGCACATCTTCCCGCTGCGCTACACCGAAGGCGGGGTGCTGCGCCGCGCCGGCCACACCGAGGCGGCGATCGACCTCACCCGGCTGGCCGGCATGGCGCCGGCCGCCGCGCTGTGCGAGATCGTCAACGACGACGGGACCATGGCGCGGCTGCCGCAGCTGGAGGCCTTCGCCGCCGAGCACGGCCTGCTGCTGATCTCCATCGCCGACCTCATCGCCCACCGCCGCCAGACCGAGAAGCTGGTCCGCCGCGTCGCCGAGGCGGTCATCCCCACCCCCTACGGCAAGTTCACCGCCGTCGGCTACGAGTCCGAGGTCGACCACGAGCAGCACATCGCGCTGGTCTACGGCCAGCCGGAGGGCAAGCAGGACGTCTTGGTGCGGATGCACTCGGAGTGCCTGACCGGCGACGTGTTCGGCTCGCTGCGGTGCGACTGCGGCACGCAGCTGCACGACGCGATGCGGCAGATCGCCGAGGCCGGCGAGGGCGTGATCGTCTACATCCGCGGGCACGAGGGCCGCGGCATCGGGATCATGCACAAGCTGCAGGCGTACAAGCTGCAGGACGGCGGCGCCGACACCGTCGAGGCCAACCTGACGTTGGGCTTCCCCGCCGACGCGCGCGACTACGGCACGGGGGCGCAGATCCTGGTCGACCTGGGCCTTTCCACCCTGCGGCTGCTGACCAACAACCCCGCCAAGCGCGCCGGCCTGGAGGGGTACGGGCTGCAGATCGTCGAGCGCGTGGCGATCGAGACCACCCCCACGACGGAGAACCTGCGCTACCTGGAGACCAAACGGGACAAGCTGGGCCATGATCTTGCGGCGCTGGGGGGATCGGCGACGACCACCGACGCGCCGGCGACGTCCCTCCCCGACGCCCCGACGGCCGAAGGTCTGTAGAAAGGCACCGCGATGAAGATCCACGAGGGCTCCCTGGACGCGACCGGCCTGCGCTTCGCGCTGGTCGCCGGCCGGTTCAACGAGACCGTGGTCCGTCCGCTGGTCGACGGGGCGGTCGACTGCCTGCGACGCCACGGCGCCGCGGACGACGACATCGAGCTCGCATGGGTCCCCGGCGCGTTCGAGATCCCCGTGGTCGCGCGCCGGCTGGCCGACAGCGGGCGGTTCGACGCGATCGTGGCGCTGGGCTGCGTCGTACGCGGACAGACGGCGCACTTCGAGTACGTCGCCGGTCAGGCGGCCGAGGTCGGCACCGTCGCCGCGGCGACCGGGGTCCCCGTGATGTTCGGGGTGCTGACCACCGATACGTTCGAGCAGGCCGTCGACCGCGCCGGCGGGAAGATGGGCAACAAGGGCTGGGAGGCGGCGCTGGGCGCCATCGAGACCGCCCGGCTGCTCGCCGACCTGAAGTAGCCACCGACGTGGAGCCGGCGCTGGTCGCGCTCTGCGCGTTGCTCGGCCTGGTCTTCGGGTCGTTCGCCAACGTGGTCATCCACCGGGTGCCCGCCGGTGAGTCGATCGTGCGCCCGCCCAGCGCCTGCCCCCGCTGTGGCAACGCAATCGCCCCGCGCGACAACATCCCGGTGGTGTCGTGGCTGCTGCTGCGGGGCCGCTGCCGCCACTGCCGCGAGCCGATCCCGGGGCGCTACCCGGCCGTCGAGATCGCCATGGCGGCGCTGTTCGCCGCCGTCGGGTGGCGCGTGGGCCTGGACTGGGCGCTGCCGGCGTTCTTGCTGTTCGCCTGGCTGCTGGCCGTCGTCGCCGTCATCGACGCGCAGACCCGCAAGATCCCCAACCGCCTGACGTACCCGCTGACGCCGGCGCTGGCCGTCCTGCTGGCGGTGGCGGCGGTGGCGTCCGGGCAGCCCGGTCGGCTGGTGCCGGCGCTGGTCGGTGGTGTGGCGGGGTTCGGGGCGCTGCTGCTGCTCGCGATCGTGCAGCCGCGGGGGATGGGCATCGGCGACGTCAAGCTTGCGGGGTTCATCGGCCTGGGACTCGGCTACCTCGGCGGCTGGCCGCTGGTGCTGCTGGGGCTGTTCGGCGGGTTTCTGCTCGGCGGTGTCGTCGCCGTGACGCTGGTGGCGACGCGGCTGCGCCGGCGCCGCGACCTCATCCCGTTCGGGCCGTACCTGTCCGCCGGCGCCGTCGTCGCGCTGCTGTTCGGTGAGCCCATCATCGACGCCTACCTGCGTTCCATGGGCCTGCGCTGACCCACCGGGGCGAGGGTCTTAGGATCGGGGGCATGACCGATCCCAGGACCATGCCCGGCCAGCCGTCGCCCGAGGAGATGCGGGCAATCCTCGAGCAGCTACGGGAAGTCGATCCCGCCGTATTGGTGGCCGAGGCGTTCAACATGCTCGCCCAGGGAGCGCAGGTGAAGCTCGGACGGCCCGACGCGCGCGTGCTGATCGACGCGCTCGCCGGGATGGTGACCGCAGCGGAGCCGGCGCTGCCCGAGGAGCTGTCGACCCAGATGCAGCAGGCGATCGCGCAGCTGCAGATGACCCAGGTGCAAGCCGAGCGCGACGCCGCCGGCCGGCCCGAGGCGCCGTCTGACGACGCGCCGGGCGATCCGCCCCAGGCTGACGGTGACC
>DATLGM010000351.1:0-4345 GCA_035540515.1 Egibacteraceae bacterium
GGCGTACCTCGATGACGCCACCCCGGTGGTGTTCCGCGCGATCGCACCGGCGGACGCCCCGGCGCTCGAGCGGTTGTTCTACCGCCTGTCGCCCACGTCGGTGTACCTGCGGTTCTTCGCGCCGCTGGCCCGCCCCACACAGGCGATGCTGACGCGGCTGTCCAACGTGGACTACACCGACCGGCTGGCGCTGGTGGCGGTGATCGACGGTGAGATCGTCGGTGTCGCGCGGTACGACCGGCTCGCGGCCATCGCACCGGCAGGCCTGAACGTGGACCCGGCCGAGGCTGAGGCCGCGGTGCTCGTGGAGGACCGGTGGCAGGGCAAGGGCATCGCCACGCGCCTGCTGTGGCGTCTCAGCGCGGCTGCGGCAGCCCGGGGCGTCACCACCTTCACCGGCTCCATCCTGGCGGAGAACCGGGCGATGGTGGGCCTGCTGCACGTGATGGGCGAGGCCGTCGAGATGCGCCTGGCCGGCACCGAGTACGAGGTGCGGCTGCGACTGGCGCGGCTCACCGAGCCGCACGAGCCGCCAGCGCCTCCAACCGGCGACGAGCGCCGCTGACCACCGGCGGCCCATGCCCGACCGCGAGGATGTCGAAGTCGAGCGCGGCAAGGCGGTCCAGCGTCGTTGCTTCCTGCGATCGCGCCGAGCGGACGGCCGGCAGCAGCCGGTTCAGACGCCCGATGGTGCAGACCGCGTCGCCGGCGATGAGCACACCCTGTGCCGGAAGATGCAGGCTGAGGTGGCCCGGGGTGTGGCCCGGGCTGGCGATCACGCGCACGTGCGGGGCCCAGGCCAGCGCGGTGTCGTCGTCAAGCCCGTCCGCCTCGGCCACGGCCGGCCCCGGAGCCATGAACCGCCCTGCCAGCCGGCCCAGCCAGGTGACGTCGCCGGCTGGGGCGGCCAGCTGGGGGCGGCGCAGCCGGCCCTGAACGGCTGCCAGGTCGGCGTGGCCGGCATGCACCCTGGTGCCGGCGCTGGAGGTGGCGAAGCGCGCAGCTGATCCGGTGTGATCGGCGTGCCAGTGGGTCAGCACCAGGTCGCGGATGGACCGGGGGTCCACGCCGAGCAGCCGCACGCTGCGCACCAGCCGGGGACCAGACCGGCGGGTGCCGGCGTCGATCAGCGTCAGGCCCTCGCGGTCGCTGCGGCCGTTGTTGGCCAGCAGGTACGCGTTGGTGAACGGCGCCACCTCGATGCGCCACACGCCCTCGGCGAGTTGCTCGGTGCTGTTGTCCATCGGTGCCGCCTTCTACCCTGACCCCATGGGACCGATCGTGCTGATGGCTGGGATCCTGGTGTTGCTGTACGCGCTGGCGTCGATGTTCGCCGGCGGCGGAGTGGCGTCCGCGAGCCGGGGCGTCAGCCATTCCCGCCGATACTCGCTGGTCAGCGCGATCGTGGGCGGGTGTCTGGTGGTCGCCGGCGTGGTGATGATCGCCGGGTAGTCAGGCGGTCAGCGACTCGAGGCTGGGTACCAGGTCGCCCATCGACGCCAGGTGCGCTCCTCCGGCCTCCTGCGCCAGCTGCGGGTCCGCCCCCTGGCCGCCGAAGACCACCGCCGGGCGGGGATCACCGTCGGCGGCCTGCACCAGCTCGGTGTAGACCGCCGGGTCGTCGACCGGCGCGGTCATGGATACGCACATCAGGTCACACGGCACGACCTGCAGGAACAGCCGCAGGTCGCCGGCGGGTACATCGACGCCCAGGTGGTGCACCTCATAACCGCCCGCACGTAGGAAGTCGGCCGCCATGGCCGCAGCGATGCCGTGCTGCTCACCCGCTGGCGTCAGCGTCACCGCCGTGCCTCGTGACGGCCCCCGCCGGCGGAAGGTGTCGCTGAGCCGGGAGATGACCGCCCTGCAGATCTCCGAAGCGCGATGCTCCTGGGACACCGTGAGCGAACCCGACGCCCAGGCGTCGCCGATCCGGTGCAGCGTCGGCGTGAGCAGCTCGAGGTAGACCTGTCCGACCGGGGCGCCGTCGGCGATGACCTTGCGGACCAGGTGGTTGGCGTCCAGCGCCCGCCCTTCCACCAGCAGGTCGTACAGCCGCTCGATGTGTGTGGGCCAGTCGGTGCGCCCGGTGGGGTCGGGCAGCAGCACGTCGACGCGGCGCTGCTGCACGAAGCGGTCGACGTCCTCGGCGCGAACCCGCAGCCGGCCACCAGCTTTGAACGCTGGCAGGTCGCCACGGCGCACCCAGCGGTACGCCGTCATGTAGTGGACCTTCAGCCGCTCGGCTGCGGCCTGCAGCGTCAGCAGTTCCCCGGTCGGGTCGAGGGGGTCGGACACGTCGTTCCTTCCGCGCCGTGGGGGTGTCGGCACCGTACCGATCTCCCCGGTGTAGCACGAATCCATGCGCAAGTCTTGCGGAACTTCGCACAAGTCTGCTAATCAGTGTTAAGATGATGCCTCCGCCGGTCTTCGGGCCGGCGTGATGGCCGCAGACGGCGCGAACGATCGACCCCTCCGCCGCGTCGTCTGCGGCCTTCTCTTTACCCGCAGACCAAGCGCACGGGGCGGGGCTTCTTGCGGTTGCCTGGCGGCGGGCGGACGCGGCGGCAGTCGTGCAGCTCTTCGGCCATCGCCACCGCAGCCCGGTCGGCGAGCTCGCGCAGGGCTGAGGTGGACGCCAGCTGGTTGCCGACAACGGCGAAGTGCAGACGCCGCTGGCGCGTCCCGGCGACGGTGCCGACCAGCGAGGCGACGTCCCGCAGCGACCCCGTCTTGGCGTACACCCGCTTCTCGGCGACGGTGCCCAGCATGCGGTGTCGCAGCGTGCCGGATTGACCGCTGACGGCCAGCAGCGCGAACCACTGCTGCTGCACGTTGGACAGCGCCATCCGGGCCTGCAGCTGGGCGAGGAAGTCGGCGCTGACGCGGTTGGACCGGGACAGACCGGATCCGTCGGCCAGCACCACACCCTCCCAGCTCAGCTGCAGCGGAGCCAGGGTCTCCGCGGTGGCGCCCGCCGAGCCGATCCACGTGGAGTCGCCGGCGTGCAGCCCCACGGTGCGGAAGATGGTGTCGGCCAGGTGGTTGTCGCTGCGCTGGACCATGTAGGTCAGCAGCGTCTCCATCGTGTCGCTCTGCACGTGCGCCACCTCGGTGGTGGTGACCGGGGACTGCCGCACGGCGCGCGCGGCCCCGTCAACGCGGACGCCCTGCTGGCGCAGCAGCCTGCGGAACACGCGCGCCGCCTCGTGCGCCGGATCCTGCGCAGCGACAGCCCGCAGGCCAGACCCTGAGCGGGTGATCCGGCGGCCGGCGTCGACGGTGAGCCCGGAGATCGGGGTGGCGTCCAGCGAGGAGAAGTAGCGGCTGGGCCATCCCGCGGCGACCGGTTCGTGGGCGAAGACCGACGGGTCGCCGATGATGCGGCCACGCACGCGGCGAATCCCGGCCTGGCGGACGCGCTGGGCCAGTGTCTCCATCGGCGTGCGGGGGCGCTCAGGCTCGACGCGCGCGAAGTCGGGGCCCGCCAGTGCGGGATCGCCCCCGCCGACGATGACCAGATCACCGTCGACGACCCCATTGGGCCTCGCCGGCGTCGTGGTGGCCACGGCGGTGGTGTAGCGGAACTCCGGACCGAGCCGCACGAGCGCCGCCGCGGCCACCGGCAGCTTCTGTGTTGATGCCGGCAGCAGCGAGCGGCTGGCCTCGTACGTGTAGACCGGCCTGCTCTCGTCGTCGTAGACCGCAAGCGCGACGACCCCGCTGATGGGGTTGCGCGACACCAGCCGGTCCAGGCGCCGCGTCACCCGTGGGAAGCTGGTGCTGGGCGGCAGCGCCGGCTGGGGTGTCGCCACCGCCGGCGGCGGTGTCGGCGTGGCAGTGCGGCGTGGTCGCGCCGCGGGCTCCGTGGCGGCCGGCGCGGGTGCCGGCGTGGCCGCGACCTCCGCGGCCGGCGATGGCGGCGTGCTCGCACCCTCGGGGGGTGTCTGGGCGACCAGCAACCCCGCCCCGGCCGTGGCCACGACCGCGACGACCACGGCGAGGATCCGCAGCACCATCGTGGGCAAGGGTAGCCACGCCGCCGCTACGGCAGCGCGGGACGGAAGGTCGCGACCACCTCGACATGGCCGGTCTGGGCGAACTGGTCGACGGGCACGGCTCGGGCCAGATCCCAACCGGCGTCGCGCAAGGTTGCCGTGTCCCGGCCGAGGGCCGCGGGGTCGCAGGCGACCACGACCACCGTCCGCTGTGCGACGGCCGCAGCGGCGGTGATGACGTCGCGGCCGGCGCCGTCGCGGGGCGGGTCCGCCACCACGACGGTGAAGCGCTCACCGCGGTCGACGAACCGCCGCAGCGCCCGGTCCACAGGGCGGTGCAGGACCTG
>DATLGM010000352.1:0-4580 GCA_035540515.1 Egibacteraceae bacterium
GAGCAACGCCGGCGGCCTGTCCGGCGGCGCCGGCGCGGTAAGCCGCCGGTCCGCCGGGGAAGGGTGACGGCGACCGCCGTCACCAATCCCACGGAGCAGCAGATGGCACCGGAGACCGCAGGGCCGCTACGTCATGGAAGGCGACTTCGAGCGCGACACCGACTACATCACCACCCGGATCACCGAAGACGGCCGGGACGGGTATCCGGTGGAACCGGGCCGGTACCGGCTGGTCGTCAGCCGCGCGTGCCCCTGGGCCAACCGGTCGATCATCGTCCGCCGGCTCCTCGGACTCGAAGCGGTGCTGTCGATGGGGGTGTGCGGGCCCACGCACGACGAGCGCTCGTGGACCTTCGACCTCGATCCCGGCGGCCGTGACCCGGTGCTCGGCTACGAGCGACTGCAGGAGGCCTTCTTCGCCCGCTTCCCTGACTACTCCAAGGGCATCACGGTCCCCGCGATCGTGGACGTGCCGACCGGGCAGGTCGTGACCAACGACTACCCGCAGATCACGCTCGACTTGTCGACGCAGTGGCGAGCGCATCACCGCGACGGCGCGCCCGACCTGTACCCGGAGCACCTGCGTGACGAGATGGACGAGGTGATGGAGCTCGTCTACCACGACGTCAACAACGGGGTGTACCGCTGCGGGTTCGCCGGCGCGCAGGACTCCTACGAGAAGGCCTACTGCCGTCTGTTCGACCGGCTCGACTGGCTGTCGGAGCGGCTGGCGGGCCGGCGCTACCTCATGGGGGACACGATCACGGAGGCCGACATCCGCCTGTTCACCACGCTGGTGCGCTTCGACCCCGTCTATCACGGCCACTTCAAGTGCAACCGACACAAGCTGACCGAGATGCCGGTGCTGTGGGCTTACACGCGCGATCTGTTCCAGACCCCGGGCTTCGGCGACACGATCGACTTCGTGCACATCAAGCGCCACTACTACGAGGTGCACACCGACATCAACCCGACCCAGGTCGTGCCCGCCGGCCCGGACCTGTCGGGCTGGCTGTCGCCCCACGGCCGCGAGGAGCTGGGCGGCCGGCCGTTCGGTGACGGCACACCGCCGGGCCCGCCGCCCGATGACGAGGTGGTCCCCGCCGACCACTGGGTGACCTGAAACGAAACCCCGTGACGCTTACGCCGGCAGTCGCAAGCACCTCTGAGAAGGTCGGCGACCACTGGGAGCCCAAGGACGAGCCTGGCCCCTCGGACCCCAGGTCCAAGCAGCCGACCGCCGCGAAGCGGCGCGGCAAGGGCGAGACCTACGGCGGTGTGGACGCGGAGGGCAACACCAAGGCCGAGCTGTACGAGCGCGCGAAAGACCTCGGCGTCACGGGCCGCTCGTCGATGACCAAGGCCGAGCTCGCCAAGGCGATCGCCCGGAAGCAGCAGTGACGGCGACCGTCGGGTCGTGGGCCCGGCGGAGCTGACGCCGCCGGGCCCGACGCCCCTTTTAGTACCAGTGTTTCCTGCCGCCCACGGCGCGACCCATCGCACCGAGGATCCACAAGATGACGCCGACCACGATGAGGATGATCCCGATCGTGGTGATGATGGCCGGCACCTCCAGAAGTGCGCCGATCAGAACCAGGATGATGCCGAGAACGATCATCGAATCTCCTCACCGCTCAATGCGTCGGGACGGGTTCCCTGGGCAGCAACGATTCTGGCGGTTGACGTGCCCGTCAGGTGGGATGCGAAACGTGACCTGTCGCACCCCCCGCCTACGGTGCGCGCATGGACGTTGTCTTCACCATCACCGTGTGGGCCCTGATCGTGTGGGGCACCGCGACCGAGCTGCGCCGGCTGAGCTGACCTACCCCACGGCTTCGCGGAGCCGGTCGCGCATGGCTCGCCGCGCCGTATCGTCCGGGTAGGGGTGCCGGGGCCAGAAGAACCCGCGCAGCCCGTCGCCTCGCCGACGCGGCACGACATGGCAGTGCAGGTGCGGCACGCTCTGGCTGACCACGTTGTTCATCGCGACGAACGTGCCCTCGGCCCCGACGACCTCGGCCAACGCTGCCATCACCGTCTGCGCCGTGGTCAACAGCGGCTGCATCAGCGCCGGCGGCAGCTGCGCGAGGGTGTCGACGTGGTCGACGGGAGCGATCAGGACGTGACCGTGGAAGACCGGACGGATGTCGAGGAACGCCGCCATCCCGTCTCGGCGCAGGATCAGCTCCTCGCCCTGAGCGATGACGTCACAGAACACGCAGGCCACCGGCGGCAGGGTAGAGCCGCCGGTGGCACTGGGTGGACTAGAAGCCCTCGGGCTCCGGGTTCGGCATCGACGGCTGCTCGTCCGGGATGGGGGTGCCCTGGTAGCTCGGGCGCTCCATCTGCCCCGTCTCCGCCGCGATGTAGTCCTCGGCCAGGTTGGCCATGACGCCGGCGTCGCCGACGATGGGCACCTTCTTGAGCGGGGCACCGTCGTTGTGGCACGGGTAGTTCTGCTCGAGGTTCGCCGGGGCGGTCGTGGTGTGCTCGTTGTTCGAGAAGCAGTTGCCGGTGCCGTTGCCCGACGACAGCGCCATGTCGGCCGCGCCGTTGTTCTCGAACACGTTGTTCTGCACCGTGTTGTCGTTTGGCAGGTACACCATGGAGCCGCCGGGGATCGGGAAGATCACCACGCCGTAGTCGCTGTTGTTGCGGATGACGTTGTTCTCGATGACGTTGTCCGCGCCGCCGGCGACGCCGACGCCGTGGCCGATAACCGCGCCGGCGATGCCCTTGCCGGGGGTCTCGGCGTTGCCGTTGTCCTCGATCAGGTTGTTGATGATCCGGCTGCCGCCGCGCTGTGGCGGGTCGCGCTGGCTGTCCAGCGAGTTCGGCATGATCCCGGCGCCGTTGAGCCGCCACACCGAGTTCTGGATCGTCAGGTTGCCGCCGGCGTTCGTCCCGGAGTAGCCCAGGGCCGACCACTCGCCGATCACGTCGTCGATGACCGCGTCGCAGGGCCGGCACTGGCCGATGTAGAACGCCGCGTCACCCGATCCCGACGCCAGCGACTTCTCGAACCGCCCGTTGACCGAGTCGAACGCGTAGATCCCGTACAGCCCGACGCGGTAGGTGGTCAGGTAGCGGCCCTCGTAGCCGTCGACGCTGCGCCAGTAGAACCCGTTGCCCGTGAAGTTGCGGGCGGTCATGTTCTCCATCGTCACGTTGTCGGCCAGCGCGGTGATGGCGACCTTCTGCTCGAACTTGCCGTCGAGGACCACGCCGTTGCGGTCCCGGCCGCGGATCGTCAGCCCCTCCTTGCCCTCGGGGATGACGACGTCACCGTCGTAGGTGCCCGGCTCGACGAAGATGAAGTCGCCGGCGTTCGCCGCGTCGACCGCGGCCTGGATGGTGGCGAACTCCTGGCCGTCGCCGACACGCAGCAGGCGGGGCTCAGCCGAGGCGTGCGAGCCGAACAGCCAGACGCCGGCGGCCAGCGCGAGCGCCGTGAGGATGGCCACGGGGGAGCGGACGGTGCGGATCATCGGTCCTCCTGATGGTGGTGCTGGTGATCGGTGGTTCCCCCGAGGTGCGCAGCAGCACTGCCGCTTTCGACGACGACCAGCTCGCCGGTCATCGCCGAGTGCAGTGAGCAGATGAACGGATACATGCCGGGCGGCAGGGTGTCGGTCCCGACCACCGGGACGGTCTCCCGAGCCGCGGCGAACGCGCTGGCGAACAGCGGACGGCCGTCGGCGCGGCGCTCCACGGACGTGATGTCGTGGTCCATCTGGTCGAGGTTGGTCAGCTCGACGAGGTTGCCCGCCGGGGAGATCGGCGTGCGCGGCGTGTAGCCACTGGACGAGCCGCCGGGGTTGGCGAACACCGTCGTGGTCTCGCCGGTCGGCGTCGGCAGGTCGGGCAGCTGGGGAGCCGGCGGCGCACCCGGGGGCCCAGGAGGCCGGACGCCCCCGTCACCGGTGAGGTCGCCCACGGGCAGCACGTCGCCCTCGCCCTCGGGCACGACCTCGAAGGTGGCCATCATCCCGTGGTCTTCGTGCTCGAGCATGTGGCAGTGCAGCATGTACGGGCCGACGTGGTCACTGAACTTGCGGGCGACGACGACGACATCGCCGGGATCGACGCGGAACGTCTCCTTCAGCCCGGCCTCCCACGGTTCGGGAGCACGGCCGTTGCGGGAGACCAGCTTCCAGTCGCTGTGGTGCAGATGGACGTAGTGCGAGACCGCCAACGGGGTGGTGTTGACCAGCACCCACGACTCGACGCTGTCGACCTCAGGTCGGGCGTCGATGCGGGTGTGGTCAAAGCTGCGGCCGTTGATCGTCCACGACGAGTGGCCGCTTTCGTCCGGCGACGGGTTGAGCCCGAAGGTCCACAGCCGGTCAGGGCGCTCGGGGATGTCGTCGACCCAGGCGGGCAGCTGCGACAGCTGTGCAGGCACGCGCGAGGTGTCCGGCTCGCTGGTCGCCGAGGCCACACGCAGCTGCATGATCGGCGCGACCGCGGCGGCGGTGGCGGGGCGCCCACCGGTGTCCTTGGGCACGCTCTCCAGCGTGACCGTGTGGCCGTTCATGCCGGCGAAGTCGACGACGACCTCGGCGCGCTCGGCGGGCCCG
>DATLGM010000353.1:0-14340 GCA_035540515.1 Egibacteraceae bacterium
AGCTGCCGCTGCTTGTCCAGGTCCAGGGTGGTCGTCACCCGCAGCCCGCCGTTGTAGACGGCCTCGTCGCCGTAGGCGGCGATCAGCTGGGCGCGGACCGCCTCAACGAAGTACGGCGCGCGCCGGCTGCGCTCGGGGGGCGGGGCGAGGCGGACGGGCTTCGACGCGGCGCGGTCACGCCGGCGCTGGGTGATGAAGCCGGCCGCGACCATCTCGTCGAGCACGACGTCGCGGCGCTGTCGCGCGAGCTTGCGGTTCTTGCGCGGCGACATCGAGCTGGGCGCACGCAGCACCGACGCCAGCGTCGCGGACTCGCGGACGTCCAGCTCCGCGGCGGTCTTGCCGAAGTAGCGCCGCGCCGCGGCCTCGGCACCGTAGGCGCCTTCGCCGAAGTACACGTGGTTCAGGTACGCCTCGAGGATCTGTGGCTTGCTGCGCTCCTTCTCCAGCTGCAGCGAGATCAGCGCCTCACGGACCTTGCGGTACAGGTTCTGCTGCTGGCCGACGTAGACGTTCTTGACGTACTGCTGCGTCAGCGTGGACCCGCCCTCCCGGATCCCGCCCGAGCGGACGTTGCTGACCACAGCGCGTAGGACGGACAGCGGGTCGACGCCCTGGTGCTCGAAGAAGCGCCGGTCCTCCGTGGCGATGACCGCGTGCTGCAGGTGCTCGGAGATCTGGTCCAGCTTGCGCGGGCGAACCTCGACGTCGGAGGCCAACCGCGCCAGGACCTTGCCGTTGCGGTCGAGCACCACCGCCGGTCCCTTGAGCTCGCGGCCTTCGGGGATGCGCCAGTCGATGGCCAGCGCGATCGCGCTCGTCGCCGCCAGCAGGCCGGCACTGACCACCACGAGCGAGATCGCGGCGATGAGCAATCGCACCGGAAGCCGGAGGCGTTTCACCCCATCAGTCTAGGAATCGACGGTATGCACGAAACCCCCCAGAGGCACGACGAGGAGGGCTTCGCGCCGTAGCCGAAGCCCTCCTCGCCTCCCCCGTCCCCCGAGAGCTACCGCTCCGCGAGCAGCTTGACCGCGGCGGCGCGGTCGGGCACGTGCAGCTTGCGCAGGATCGACGAGACGTGCGTCCGCACGGTGACGGCCGAGACCTGCAGCCGCTCGGCGATGTCAGCGGTCCGCAGCCCCTGGCCCATCAGCTCGAGGACCTCCCACTCCCGCGAGGTCAGGTTCACCGCCTTGCGGTTGGGCAGCGTCATCCGCCGGCGTCCGCGACCCCGGAACTCCTCCATCAGCCGCGCCACGAGGTTGCGTGGCAGGGCGGCCTCGCCCCGGAGCACTCCCTCAAGCGCGGGGGACAATCGATCGGGGTCGATGTCCTTGAGCAGGTATCCCGAGGCGCCCGCGCGCAGTGCGGCGAACAGGTCGACGTCGTTGCGCGACACCGTCAGCATGACGACGGACGTGTCGGGCAGCTCGTTGGAGATCCGCTCCGCGGCGGCGACGCCGCTGCCGGGCATGTGGATGTCGAGCAGCACGACATCGGGGCGGTGGGCGACAGCCATCTCGTAGGCGGCCTTGGCGTCGGGTGATTCCGCGCACACCTCCCACCCCGCGGTCTCCAGCGCTCGCCGGATGCCGGCGCGCGTGGGTGGGTGGTCGTCGGCCAGTGTGACGCGCAGCGGTTGTGCGATGGGTTCTGCGCTCATGGAAGCGCCACCTCCACGGTTGTGCCCTGTCCCGGGCTGGTTCGGATCTGGATGTCTGCGCCCAACGCCCGCGCGCGCTCGCGCATGCTGACCAGGCCGAAGCGGTCCGGCCGGGTCTGGTCGAGCCGGAAGCCCACGCCGTCGTCGTGGATCACCAGGCGCCGCTGGCCGTTGAGGTACAGCCGCACCTGCACCTGCTCGGCCTGGCTGTGGCGACCGGCGTTGGCGATCGCCTCGCGGGCGATGCGGATCAGGTCTTCGCGGGCGTCGGCGGCGACCTCGATGCCCGCCTCCAAATCGAGGCTGACGGTGGTCCCGACGCGGTCGGCGACCTCCTCGGCCGCTTGGGCGAGCGCGACCTCCAGCGGCTCGTCGACGGGGCGGGTCAGCGCGGCGATCGCGCGACGCGACTCGTCCAGGGCTCGGCTGGCTGCACCGATCACCGACTGGATGGTCCCCTCGGTTGCCTCGTGCTCGAGCCACCGGGCCTGTGCGGAGATGAACGCGAGCTCCTGGGCGAGCCCGTCGTGCAGGTCGCGCGCCACCCGCCGCCGCTCCTCCTCGGCGAGCCCCTCGGCCATCCGCTGCCAGTAGCGGCGAATCTCGCTGACCGCACCGACGAGCAGCAGGCCGTAGAACCCCAGGCGGAGGATGTCGCCGGTGTAGACCCACTGGGTGTAGGCCGAGGGGTACAGCACATAGTGCAGGCGCGCGAAGCTGGCCAGCAGCGCGCCGGCGGACAGCCAGCGCATCAGCTCGTCCCCGGTCCGGGCCGAGCGGTGGACGAACCCGACGGAGGCGGCGGTGAACAACCCCAGACCGATCAGCTGGGTCGCCATCAGCAGCGCATGCGGCTCGACGGCCGCTGCAGCGTCCCGCGGCCCGGGCCCGATGCCGGGGGGCAGCACCGGTGTGGCGAGCGACACGAGGAGCGTCAACGCGCCCGTCGTCGCCAGCGCCGCCAGGACGACGGTCGCGGCCAACCGGCGGTCGGGCCTCAGCGGGGACCGTGAGAAGGCGGCGTAGGCGAAGGCGCCTGCGGCCACCAGCCGGCCGAAGGCGGTCGTCCACTGCGAGAAGGTGGCCAGCGCACGGGCGTCGATCACCAGCGGCACGACGGAGAAACCGAAGTTGACCAGTGCCGAGACCAGCAAGGCGTAGACCAGCGCCCAGCTGCTGCGCAGGCGGTCCTCGCGCAGCCGTCCGAAGAACAGCAGCGCTGCGAGCAGCGCGGCGCACGCCGCGGCGGTCTCCAGCGCGATGTGGAACTCGGGGCTGCGGTAGGCGAAGCGGACTGCCGGAAACACGACGACGACGGCCGTCGTCACGAACCCGCACGCGGCGGTGACCGTCATCAGATGGGGCCGGGCACCAGACATCGCCGGCCGGCCGTTTGGTTGTTCTGCGCTGTCCACGGTGGCGGATCCTCTGCACCGGATGCCTTGCACGGTACGGACCCGCCGCTGCGGCGATCATCGTCAAACCTGATGAAAACGCAGGTCAGAGGGCGTATGTCCGAAATGTGCAATTACCTGTCACGGCGGGGGATGCCACGATCCGTCGGACAAATGTCCGAATGTGTGCCCCTATGACCCGGAATGACTACGTCAAGTCCCGGCAGTTTCACGCCGAAACCGTTGCCAGAACGCGGTTGTTTCGTTTGGACAGGCATCCAAGGTGGCAACCCTGTAGTCCGAAAGGGCTAGTCGACCCAAGGAGCATGGTCCCCAGTGAAGGCGATCCAGCGACGCAAGCGCCGCGCCAGCAGGCCGTTGCGGCTCCGGCGCTTCGCACCCGGTGGTTGCATCCGGGACCTGGCGCCACGGCCGCCGATCGCTCGTACCTGCACCGGCGTCTGGCGAATCGACGTCCAGGTCGGCTCGGCGGGGGGTCCTCGCTAGGTCCAGCGCCTGCGGCCAGACGGGCTCAGGGCACGCTGGGGCACCTGGCCGGCACCACTGCGGAGAACCCGTCGCGCTCGGCCAAGGCGGACAGCGACTGACCTGCGCAGGCCTGGGCGAAGCGCTCGGCGTGGCCGCGAACCCGCTCCCCGGCGTACTGCGTGGACTCGTCCCGCGCGATGAGAAACGGCCAGTCGCTGGCCTGCAGCAGCGTCAGCTGGCGCCACGCGGCGGCGCGGGCCGGACCCTCGGGCAGCCAGGCGAACCGTGCCTCGGCATCACGGACGGCCCGCCACACCCACCGGGTCCGATCGGTGACCCACGCACGGTGGTCTTTGCCCATGCCCCACGACGACTCGGGCAGCGCCAGGCGCCCCTGCGGCGGCCGACGTGCCAGGGCCGTCTGCAGCGTCGTGACCCCGAGCCGTGGGTCCGTTGCCGCGCCGCGCAGGACCGCCTCGAGCCACACCGGGCCCTCGTACCACCAGTGTCCGAACAACTCGGTGTCGTAGGCGGCAACGATCGTCCCGTCGTCGGGGCGGCCGTCGCGGTGGGCGCGCGCCAAGTCCAAGAACTCGCCGGCGTGCGCCAGCGCCCGACCCTGGGCGGCCTCCGGCTCGTAGCACTCCTTGTCCCACCGTTCCCGGCTGGTCACCCGCCACGACTTGAAGCCGCCTTCGAGGTCGACGTGGAAGAAGTCGCGGTACCACGGGTCCGTCGGGTAGCCCCCGAACGGGTTCCACACCGCGTACGACACGTTCAGGTTGCGCCCGAACGCCGCCACGTCGCTGTCGCCGATCCACACCGGCGCGTCCAGCACGTCCAACGGCGTGCCCGGCGGGACGATGTCGCCGCCGGCGCCGGCCCAGTCGCGGTCGCCGGCACCCGCCGCGCGCGCCAGCGTCGGCCCGTCGAGCACCAGGTGGTCGACGCCGGCCTCCGCCCAGAAGTCCTCCAGTCCCGGCAGCTCGGCCGCCGCCGGGCCGTGCGGGTCCAGCGGGTCGGTGACTGCCCCGGCGGGACGGTAGGCGCACTCGGGCGTCCACACGCCACGGGGGCGGCTGCCGAACACCCGATCGTGGGTCGCCAGCCCGGTGTCGATCTGACCGCGGATCAGCTCGGCGCGGTCGAACAGCGGCAGGTACGGGTGGGTGGCCGGGCCGCCGAGCACCTGAATGACCCCGGCGCGCTCCAGCGCCGCGAAGGGTGCGGTCAGGCCGGTGGACAAAAAGCGCTGCTCGAACAGGTCCAGCAGATGGGACTGGCGCCGCCAGTGGTCCGCCCACACCGGCTCCAGCCCGTCACGCTGCCAGCCGCCGTAGCGCTGGACCGAGTGCTGCAGGTCCAGCAGGCGCCGGCCCAGCCAGCCGTGGAACTCGCGCAGCAGGTACGGGTCGTCCATCTGCTCGGCCAGCACAGGGGTGATGCCGACGGTGAGCACGTCGCGCAAGCCGTCGTCGGCCAGGCGCTCGAGCATC
Source organism: Egibacteraceae bacterium (assembly GCA_035540515.1). Taxonomy (GTDB): domain Bacteria; phylum Actinomycetota; class Nitriliruptoria; order Euzebyales; family Egibacteraceae; genus WHTG01. The sequence goes on from DATLGM010000353.1 coordinate 5,046, forward strand.
TCGATCAGCGGCAGGTACGACTCCGACCAGACCTGGAACAGCCACTCCTCGCCGGCCGGATAGGTGCCGTTGCGGCGCAGCCACGGCATGTGGCTGTGCAAGACGAAGGCGAGCCGCACGGCGCCCTACCGGTGCCGCGCGACGATGGCGACCAGGTCGAGGCTGTCGTCCAGCGCGTCGGCGCGCAGGCGGAAGTCGTCGGGCCGGACCGCGCGGACGGCGCGGCGCAGCCACCTCGGCCACTGCTCGGGCGGGCGGTCGAGCACCAGGTCGGTGAACGGCCGGCGCGCGAGCCGTTCCACGGCCCGGACCCGCCGCGCGTGGTGCAGCCCCAGGACGGCCTTGACACGGAACCTGCGGCCCAGCAGGTCGGACAGCTCGTCGGGGGAGAACTCGATGACGTGGAACGGGTTCACCGGCGTGTCGCTGTCGGGCGTGAACGTCAGGCGGTTGGGCGTGGCGCAGATGAACTCGCCGCCGGGGCGCAGCACGCGTTCGATCTCGGCGAGGTAGCGGCCGATGTCGGGCAGGTGCTCGATGACCTGCAGGCTGACGACCGCGTCGAACGACGCGTGGGGTAGCGGCATCTCGCACAGGTCGGCCTGGATGAACTTCAGGCGGGGGTACGCGTGGCGGGCGTGCGCCACGACGTCGTCGACCAGCTCGACGCCGACCGCCTCGGCCGCGGTCTCGGCAAGCATCGCCGTGCCATAGCCCTCGCCGGCGCCGGCGTCGAGCACCCGCAGCCCCTGGCAGCGGCTGGCGGCGAAGCGATACGCGGCGACGTGGCGCTGGAACCAGTAGTTCTCCTCCGCCACGCCCGGCACGGTGCGCTCGCCGGTCAGCGGCAGCGGCGACGGGGCGCCGGCCTGGCTGTCCGGTGGGGCGTTCATGGCCAACGAGCCTACGCAAGCGGACATCTGTCCCCGAATCGGCCGATCGTGCGCCGGCACTTCATCAACCTTGTGGATGCGCTGGCCGCACGCGGGCCATCACACTGGTCATCAGGGCGAGAACCGCACATGCAAAGACCCCCGCCGTCCCACCACGGCGGGGGTCTCTTGCGTGAAGTCGGGGAGTGATCCGCGACAGCAGTCACGCTAGTCGGGGTGGTCGTGACGCGCTATGGCCCGTGATGTCCATTTCGTGTTGAGCGCTCTCAACGCGCGGGGCGGTGCCGTCAGTGTGGTGGTCTAGGCTCGCCGCCGCGGCCGCAGCGATTCGACGGCCGAAGTTACCGAGCGGTAACATCAGCGGACCCCCCACCCTCATCAGCACCCGGAGGACAACCGTGCGCATCATCTGCCCGGTCAAGCGTGTGCCGGACACGGCCGCGACCAAGGTCATCGCGGACGACAAGACGCTGGACCGCGACGCCGGCGAGGCCATCCTCAACGCCAACGACGAGTGGTCCATCGAAGAGGCCATGCGCATCAAGGAGCGCACCGACGGCACCGAGGTCATCGCGCTGTGCATGGGCCCCGAACAGGCCCAGACCACCGTTCGCAAGGCGCTGTCGTACGGCCTGGACGGCGCGATCCAGATCACCGACCCCGCCATCCACGGCTCCGACGCCGCCGCCACCGCCCGCGTGCTCGCCGCCGCGCTGCGCGACGAGGAGTTCGACCTGATCATCATGGGCAACCAGTCCTCGGACGCACGCAGCACGCTGGTGCCCGCGATGCTCGCCGAGTACCTGGACCTGCCGGCGCTGACCTACGTGCGCAAGCTCGACCTCGACGACCGCACGCTGACGGCGCAGCGGGAGACCGCCTCGGGCTACGTCGTGGTGGAGTCGCAGATGCCGGCGATCGTGTCGGTCGTCGAGGCGATCAACGAGCCGCGGTACCCGTCGTTCAAGGGGATCATGGCCGCCAAGTCCAAGCCGCTGGAGACCAAGGACCTCGCCGCGATCGGGCTGGACGCGGGCGAGGTGGGCCTGGACAACTCCTGGACCCAGATCGTCGAGGCGACGCCCCGTCCGCCCAAGCAGGCCGGCGAGAAGGTCGAAGACGACGGCTCGGGGACGGTGGGCGCGCAGGCGCTCGCCGAGTTCCTCGCAGGCAAGAAGTTCATCTAGGCGCGGGCGACAAGGAGACCACTGATGCCGAACATCCTCGTCCTGGTCGAGCACGACGCCGGGACTCCTCGCAAGGTCACCAACCAGATCCTGACCGCCGCCCGCGGGCTGGGCGCCGACATCTCGGCGGCCGTGTTCGGCGAGGGCGCGGGCAACGCCGCCGACGCCCTCGGCGGCTACGGGGCGGCCAAGGTGTTCGTCTGGGACAGCCCGGACGCCCACGGCTACGCCACCGAGACGCAGGTCGCCGCGCTGGAGCAGGCCATCGCCCAGTCGGGCGCGTCGATCGTGCTGGCCGCGGCGGACCCGTTCACGTCTGACGTCGTGGCGCGCACCGCGATCCGGCTCAAGGGCGGCGTCGTCACCGACGCCAACGACCTCGAGCTCGACGGTGACCGCGTCCTGGTCACCAAGGACATCTTCGGTGGCGAGATGACCTCGAAGTGCTTCGCCAAGGGCGAAGGGCCGCAGTTCATCACCGTCAAGCCCAACGCCTTCACCGCCGAGGAGGGCGGCGGCGGTTCGCCCGAGGTCGTCTCCCTGGACATCTCGCTGGACGACAAGGCCAAGCGCGCGAAGGTCGTCGACGTCGTCGAGGCCGAAAGCGGCGGGCGCCCGGAGATGACCGAGGCGTCGATCATCTGCGCCGGCGGACGTGGGCTGGGCGACGAGAAGGGCTTCGAGCTGATCGAGCAGCTCGCCGACGCGCTGGGCGCGGCGGTCGGCGCATCACGCGCCGCGACCGACGCCGGCTGGTACCCCCACCAGCACCAGATCGGCCAGACCGGCAAGACGGTCTCGCCGCAGCTGTACATCGGCTCGGGCATCTCCGGGGCGATCCAGCACCGCGCCGGCATGCAGACGTCGCAGACGATCGTGGCGATCAACAAAGACGCCGAGGCGCCGATCTTCTCGATCGCCGACTTCGGCGTCGTGGGCGACCTGTACAAGGTGCTGCCGCCGCTGATCGAGGAGATCAACAAGCGCAAGTAGCCCCACGCTGATGCGACGAACCCCGGCCCCCGCGGCCGGGGTTTTCGCTTGCCCCCGGGGGGCGTATCCGGACATTGCTCAGGTTTCGGGACGCTGCTGCCGAAAGATGCGCAGGCCCACGGATCGGGCCCTTTCGCGCCGACCCCGGCGCCGGTCGGCAAGGAGGCCACCATGGCACAGCGTCGCGCCCAGGCCCGCGGGAGCCTGTCGAGCGTGGCGGCTGCGGTGTCGGTGGCCCTGGCCGCGACGGGATTGACCGTGCTTCCCGCCCCGCCGGCGCAGGCGGCGACGGCGACCAAGATTGAGCCGGCCGTGACCCGTCCGGGCCTGGGCGTGTCGATCCTGGGCGACGGGCTGACCGGCGCGACGGGTGTGACCTTCCTGGGCGGCCCCGGCGAGGCAGACGACGTGGCGGCGGTCGAGACGATCGTCGTCGACGCCAAGCGGATCGTGGCGCAGGTACCGGCGGGAGCCCGGTCCGGTCCCGTCGCGGTGGCGCATCCCGACGGGACCGTGTCGACTGCGCCGGCGATCGTGACCATCGTCGACCCCCCGCAGGTGGCGTCGCTGTCGGACGGCAGCGGCAGGCCCGGGCAGGAGGTCGAGGTGCGCGGGTCGCAGCTGGTCGGCCTGAAGGCCCCAGCCGTGATGATCGGCGCCAAGAAGGCCCCTGTTGTCCGCTCCGCCGCCTCGGCGGTGACGGTGAAGGTTCCCGCCGGGCTGGTCGGCGGGCCGACCACGCTGACCCTGCAGACCGAGGGTGGCTCGGCGGCCCACCCGTTCACGGTCGCCCCCGACGTCAAGGCCGTGGCGCCCAAGGCAGGCTCCACCGCCGGCGGCAGCGTCATCAGCGTCACGGGCACGGGCTTCACCGGAGTGGACGCCTTCACCGACGATCCCTCGACGCCCGCCGACGAGCGGCTCGACGGCGTCACGGTGGGTGGCGTCCGGGCGACCCAGGTCGTGGCGGTCAGCGACAAGGAAGTGGTGGCGGCGACGCCGGCCTCGGCCACCAGCGGCCCCGCGCCGGTCGTGGTGTCGACGACCGCGGCCCGCACCGTCGTGCGCTCGGGGAGCGCTGCGACGTTCACCTACCAGCCGCTGCCGTCGGTGACCGACGTCAGCCCCGCCTGGAACGCGGTGGGGACCGCCAGGGCGGTGACGCTGACCGGGCACAACCTGCGGGCCGACTCGACCGTGGTCGTCGGCAAGGACACGGTGACCGCCACCGCCAACGCCACCACCGGCACCCTGCGGTTCACACCACCGGTCGCTGCCAAGGCAGGGCAGCAGAAGATCGTCGTCACCAACATCGACAACGCCGGCAAGGCCTTCGCCACGACGGTTCCCTTTACCTACATCCAGGAGCCCACGGTCACGGGCCTGAAGCCGGCCAGCGCCCCGGCCGGCGCCACGGTCACCGTGGCGGGCACCAGCTTCACGCCCGACACCACCGTCGCGTTCGGCAACCGGGCGGCGTCGTGCACGACCCTGGGGTTCGCATCGCTGCGCTGCACCGTGCCGCAGGGCAGCGGCAGCGCCGCGGTGCGTGTCACCAACCCGCTGGGCACCAGCGCCCAGGCGACGGCCCCGACGTTCACCTACGTGACCGCCACCAAGGCGCCGGCGGCACCACCGGGCCCGGCGGTGACCGCACTCGTCCCCGCCTACGGACGCCCCGGCACCACCGTCGACGTCCGCGGGGCGAGCCTGGAGGCGGTAACCCGCGTCGAGTTCACCAATGCCTCGGGCGCCTGGGTCAACGCCCCGAACTTCCTGTCAGTGGGCCCCAAGCGGCTGGTGGTCAGCGTGCCGACCGGCGCCGCCAGCGGGCCGCTGCGGCTCACGTCGCCCGCGGGCCGCATCCGGACGGACAGCCGCCCCTTCACCGCCTCGGCGCGCCCTCGGATCTCGACGATCGACGTTGTCGGTGACGCCACCCTGGCCGTCGCCGGCGGTGACATGGTGCAGATCAAGGGCACCAACCTGGTCGTCGCGGGCGTGCGTCCCACGGTGACCATCGGGGGCAAGCCCGCGCCGCTGCTCACCCGACCCGTGCCCACCGCGTCCACGATCATCGCGCGGGTGCCGGCGGGGACCGGCGGCCGTGCCGACGTCGTCGTCACCACACCGCTGGGCACTGTCACCGCCGGGTCGCGGCTGTACTACGTGCCGCAGATCAAGGCCGTCACGCCACTGACCGCCAACCGCGACGGCGGGGTGGTCGCGACGATCACGGGCAGCGCATTCACCGGGGCCGACGCGAACGAGATCGGTCTGGGCCGACGGGAGGGTGTCACCTTCGGCGGGGTCCCAGCCGCCAAGCTCGTGGTCATGTCCGACACCCAGATCGTCGCGGTGACCGCGCCCGAGTCCGCCACGGCCGACGCGGTGGTGGTCACGAGCCGGCACGGCACCTGGTCGGGCAACTCCGACGACGAGGTGCGCCCGGTGTCGTCACCGGTGCCGGTGATCACCGCCATCACACCGGACCGCACCGTGGTGGGCAGCGAGCCGGAGCCGGTCACGATCACCGGCTCGAACCTGCGCGAGACCTCGGTCGTGCGCTTCGGCGACGAGCAGGTCGTCGTGGACAACGCCAGCGGCGACGGCACCGCCATCGTCGTGCAGCCACCGACGCGGTCGGTCGGCGGAGCGGTAGCGGTCAGCATCGTCAACGAGTACGAGGGCCAGGAGCTGAGCGTCTCGGTCGCCGAGGGCTACCGCTACGTCGAGCGACCCGTGGTGACGCAGCTGAGCCCCACCGCCGGGCTTGCGGGGCGGGTCCAGGCCGCCGTCACGTTGACGGGGCTGAACCTGCGCCCCAACACCGTGGTGCGGTTTGGGACACGCACCGGCAGCGTGCAAAGCGCAGCACCTGACGGCACGAGCCTGCTGGTCATCCCTCCGGTGCAGGACGAGGCCGGCGTCGTCAACGTCGTCGTCACCAACTTCGTCGACGGCGAGGAGCACGAAGCAGTGCTGTTCGGCGCGTACCGGTACGAGGCCCGGTCCGGGCCGCAGCTGACCAGCGTTGCGCCCGCCACGGCGGTGGTCGGTCAGGTCCCCGGGCCGATCACCGTGACCGGCGCGAACCTGGCGAGCACGTCGACGGTGCTGTTCGGGGCCGTCGCCGGGACCGTCCAGAGCGCCGCCGCGGACGGCTCCAGCCTGATCGTCCTGCCGCCGCGGAGCACCATCGGTGGTGCCGTCGACGTGACCGTCACCAACGTCGTGTACGGACACGAGATGTCCGCGACGCTGCCCTCGGCCTTCCGCTACCTGCCGACCCCGTCGATCACCGACGTGTCACCCGGCGTCGGCTGGACCGGTGTCACACCGCCACCGGTCACGATCACGGGCGTGAATCTGCGTCCCAACTCTGTCGTGCGCTTCGGCGCCGCCCAGGCCGGCGTCGACAGCGTCAACCAGGACGGGACCAGCATGGTCGTCACCCCGCCGGTCAGCCACACCGCGGGGACCGTCGCCGTGACCGTCACCAACGTGCTCGACGACGGTCAGCAGCTGACCGCGACCCGCGCCTCGGCCTACCGCTACGACCTGGCACCCGCCACCGTGACGGGCATGTCCGCGGCCACGGCGGCGGCCGGCACGCAGGTGACGATCACCGGAACCAGCTTCGTCGGAGTGACCGCCGTGCGGTTCGGGGCGACGGCGGCGCAGTTCACCGTCGCCTCGCCGACGACCATCCTGGCGACGGTGCCGCTCGCGCCGTCGCGCGCGCAGGGCACCCGGGTGGACATCACCGTCGTCAACGGCACGGGCCAGCCGTCCGCCGGCGCGCCGGCCGACGCCGACGACTGGACGTGGGACAACAGCCCAGTCGTCGCCGGCCTCAGCGTGACGACCGGCGGCCAGGGCAGCACGGTCACCCTCACCGGCACCGGCTTCACCGACGCCACCGCGGTGCGGTTCGGGACGGTCGACGCGACGCCATTCACGGTCGTCAGCGACACCACGATCACCGCCGTGGTGCCGGCCACGCCACTGGGCGGCACGGTCGTCAACGTCACCGTGACCGCACGCGGCCTGGTCAGCCCCGAGCCACCCGTTGCGACCGCCAACGACTGGACCTGGGCCCCGATCGCAGTCATTACCGGGATCAATCCCAAGCCGGCAGCGCAGGGCAGCACCGTGACGGTGTCGGGCCGCAACTTCGTCAACGTCCGCACGGTGACCGTCAATGGCGTCGACGTGACCGCCTCGGTCGTCGTCGTCAGCAGCACCTCGCTGACGTTCGTGGCGCCTGCTCGACCCACCGGCCACCACTCCAACTACACCGACAAGCCGGTGTTCATCACCACGGCCTCGGGCGTCCAGAGTCTGGCCGAGCCATCCAACGCGCACCTGTTCACCTGGTCTTGAACCCTGCCGGCGTCTCGTAGCCTTCCGCGGCGACGCGGGCCGACCCGGCCCGCCCGGACGTGGGAACGGACACGCGATGACCTGGGACCGGCTCAGCCCGCGCGCGCTCGAGCGGCTGCAGGGTGAGCAGCTGGACCAGTGGGTCAACCACGAGGTCAAGCCGTTCAGCCAATACTGGCGCAAGCGCATCGGCGTGCGCCCGGTCACCACACTGGCCGACCTGCGCACCCTCGATGTCGTCACCGAGGCCGAGGTTGCGTCCGCCGGCGGACCTGGCAACCCGGATCTGCTGCTGCTGCCGACCGAGGACGGGTTCAAGCGCCACGCGTCACGCGCCGACCTGCTCGCAGCCGCGCGGGAGGTCGGCCAGGGCGGGGAGCAGGGCCGGCGGGCGGCGCTGTTTCGGCGCTACAAGCCGGTGCACGTCCACGAAGCCGGCGTCGACGCGCTGCTCGCGGTCGCGTACACCCGCAGCGACCTCGACCGCCTGCACCTGGCCGGCGCCCGGCTGACCGAGGTGCTGGGGCTGGGTGCGGACGACAGCCTGGTCAACGCCGTCCCCGCCGGTCCCTCGGTCCGCTTCTGGGGGCTGTACCACGCGGCGCTGGCGGCACGCATGACGGCGCTGCACCCCCGCGGCAAAGGTGAGGATCCCGTGCGCCCGGTGCTGCGCGCCCTGGCGCTGCTGCCGGCGACCGCGCTCGCCGTCCCGGTGGCCGAGGCGCAGCAGCTGCTGACGGCCCTCGCTGGGCGTGTGACCGTGCCGGGTCTGCGCACCGTGGTGACCGTGGGCCCGCCCCCCACCGCCGAGCAGCGCGCAGCACTGGCCAGGCTCGCCGAGCGGCTCAGCGGCCGGCCGGTGCGCATCCAGGCCGTCTGGGCCCCGGAGACGTCGCGCACCCTGTGGGGGGAGTGCCGCCCCGCCTCGGCTGACCCGCACGAGGCGACCTACGGGCTACACACCTACCCGGACCTAGAGGTGGTCGAGGTCCGCGACCTGACCACCGGTGCGGCAGCCGGCGAGGCCGAGCCGGGTGAGATCGTGCTGACCAGCCTGGGGTGGCGGGGGACGGCGCTGGTGCGGTTCGCGACCGGTGCGTGGACCGGGGGGCTGACCAGCACGACGCCGTGCCCGGCGTGCGGGCGCACCGTCCCGCGGCTGGCACCGGCCGCCGCGGACGGGGCGTGGCAGCCGCGGGTCGCGGCACGCGGCGCCACGGTGCGCGCCGACCTGCGTCTGGCCTACCGGGTGCTCGACAGCGAGGCGCTGGCGCGCATCGGCGTCCGCCACTGGTCCCTGCGACCGCAGGGCACCCAGCTGGTGCTCGCGGTGGACGGTGACGCCGACCGGGCGGTGCTGCTGCAGCTGGGTCAGCAGGTCAGCCAGGCGGTCGGTGCGGACGTCGCCGTGCGCGTCGACGCGCAGCTGGCGCAGTCGCGGCCGCAGGTGGGGCGCGCCGGCGGGTGACGTCGTTGTCGGCCGGCGGGTGCCTGCGTATGAGGTGCCGGCGCCCGCCACGGCAGCGCGTACCATCGCGCCGCGAAAGTCGCCCTTGAGCCGATGTCGGTCACCGCCGACACTTCGCCGGGGGGCTGCTTTCCCACGCGTGGCCGGCGCCGTCGGCCGACGCGTCCCGCGGTCGGCGGGGGAACGGGCACGAAACGGAGTCAGGGTGTCGAAAGTGGGCGAGCGCTCGCGGGTGACGGTTGTGGTCGCGGGCGTGTTGGCGGTGCTGTTGTCGTGGGCGCCGGCGTCGGCGAGTCCGTCGGACCCGCCGGACCAGGTCGACCCACCCGCCGAGGGCGAGGGCCAACCGCTGGACGACCCCAGTGCTG
>DATLGM010000354.1:0-13733 GCA_035540515.1 Egibacteraceae bacterium
ATGACGTTGTGTCCGCACGCGTGCCCCAGCTCCGGCAGGGCGTCGTACTCGGCGAGCACGGCGACCGTGGGCCGGCCGGTCCCCGCACGTGCCCGCAGCGCGGTCGGCAGCCCGTAGGCGCCGACCTCCGGCTCGTGGCCGTGGCGGCGCAGCAGTGCCGCGACGGCGGCGACGGCGTGGTGCTCCTCGTAGCCCAGCTCGGGGTGCGCGTGGACGTCGTGAGACAGCGCGACGAGGTCGCCGCGCAGCCGCTCCACCGCCGAGGTGACGCTGGCGCCAACGGCCTGCGGTGCACCCGCGTGCGGGGACCGCAGGGGCTCTGCGCGTGCGGCGGCGACGGCCATGGCGGCGAGCTGCTCGTCGAGCAGGCCGGGGTACGGGGGGTCTGGGATCGGCATGCGCCTGAGGCTATCGCCGTGGCACTCAGCGCCGACGACGCAGCCGCCGCAGCACCACCCACAGCAGGATGACCGCCGCGATGGCGGCGATGTCCTCACCGTGCAACGCCAGGATGACCATCAGCCCAGCCGCAGGTAGATGCCGGCGACGAGCGAAGCGACCAGCAGCGCCCGGGTGGGGAAGGCCACGGCGCGAGCCGCTCGGGCGGTGCGTCCCGAGGCCGCGACGTCACCGGCCACCGCCATGCCCACGACGTGGCCGGCCACAAGGAACAGCAGCTGCAGCGTCATGCCAAGCACCGGAGCGACCGGTTGAGCGACGATGTCCCGGCCCGTCAGGCCGAGCAGATTCCAGTCCAGGCCGAACGGGTCGGACAGCTGCAGCACCGCCACCTGCCCGTCGATCAGCAGCGGCGCGAGGTAGTGCGCGGCGACGTGGCCGACCGCCGGCCCGATGAACGCCACGGCGAGCGCTGCGGGCCGCGCCGCGGCGGTCACCGCGACGGCGCCGCCGACCACCGCGACCGCGAACACCCACGGTGCGTCCGCCCCGTGCCCGGCGTACGCGTCGAACAGGTTGACGCCGATCAGTGCTCCCAGGAACGCCGGCAGGCCCGGGACGACGGCAGCGGCCGAAGTGGCCGCCCGCGGGCTGCGCCAGGTCACCCCTCCGTCGTCGGCACGGGCCAGCGGCGACATGGCGCCGAGTGTTCGCGAGGCCACTTCCAGTGGGTCGGCCGCGCCGATCCACGCCGGACCCTTCGCCAACCCGATCCCGACCCCGCCGACGACGTAGACGGCCACGACGACGATCACCAACAGGGCGGTGGGGGTCGCGAGCTGCTCGGCGACGGAGAACGCGACGAGCGTCGCGACGGCGGGCCAGACGCCCACGCCGGCCGGCGCGGGCGTGCGACCGGGGTCTCCGGCCGCCCAGCGCAGCGGACTGGCGGCTCGCCACCACCCGCCCAGCAGTGCGGAGGTCAACAGCAGTCCCGCCCAACCGACGGTGAACAGCAGCTGCGGGGCGGGGTTGCGCGCGATGTCGAGGTCGCCCAGCGCCGCTGGGACGGCGATGAGCACGACCATCACCAGGGCCAGGGCCCGCATGGCGGTCACTGCCGCGCCGGCGGGGTCGTCAGCGAGCGCTGGGACGGCGCTGGGCCGGCGGGCCGGCAGTGCCGTCGCCGCCAGGAGCAGCGCGGCCGCGCCGGCGAGCAGCGCCGGCATGGGCAGCGGGTACGCGCCCGCGTCGGCGAAGCCGTGGGCCAGGGGTGCCGGCCAGCCGCTGCTCATGCGGCCAGCATGCCGCGGGTCAGCGGCGGGTGCGGCCGATCGTGCAGAGGTACAGCTCGGCCTGGGTGGCCGGCAGCCGCGGGAGGTCGGCGTTGGCCAGCCAGTTCGCGTCGAGCTCCTCCTGCGACGGGCGGTTCTCGGGGTCGCGGTCGATCTTGAGGATGTCGATGCCGCGGACGTAGTCGGTCGTGTAGAGGTACTCGTCGTCGATCCAGTACGCCGCGCCGGTGGAACCGTTGATGGGCTGGAAGAACCCGACTTCGGCGATCTCGCCCGTCTCGGCCTCCACTTCCAGAAGCCGCATGCCGTGCTCGAACCAGGCCGTCGCGACGAGGTAGTCGTCGCCGTCGGGCGACCAGTCGAACCAGTGGTTGGAGCAGCCCACTGCGTTCACGGCGGGGTTGCCGTCGACGTAGTTGCCGTTGGCCAGCGGGCGGAAGGTGTGGGCGAGGGTCATCTGGCGACCCTTGTCGAAGTCGCGCATGTCCCACGTCATGAACGGGCCGTTGGTGCCGTTGCACCGCGGCTGCAGGTTCGTCTCCCCGCCGGCGAGCAGCAGCTCACCCGGTCGCAGCGCCTCGCCGCCCGGGTCCTCCTCGGTGCGGGGCGTCCAGTCGGCGGCGCGGGGCCGCAGGTTGTTGTGCTGGTACTGGATGTTGGCCGTGTTGGGCAGGCGCGTCACGGCACTGGTGACCACTCGCGGGTTGGCGGGATCGGCGATGTCGAACATCACCCGTGGCGACGAGTCGGTGATGACGTAACCAGCGTCGTCGAGAACGACCTTGTGCGGGTATCCCGTGACGTTGACGCCCTGTTCCTTGGCGTGCTGGATCCACGTCTTGGACAGCGTCTTGGGGTTGGCCGGGTCGGACAGGTCGTAGATGTTGCCCTCGGAGCCGTACAGCCACGAGCAGTCCGGCGTCACGCACTCGGCGGTGTGGTCGCCGCCGTCGGTCTGACCGATCAGCTGCGGATTCGCCGGGTCGCTGGTGTCGATGATCCAGTTGAACGAGTACTGGTTGGTGTCGCCGTAGGCGAGCACGGCGATGTTGCCGTCGGCGGACACCGCCATGTCTTCGTTCTGCCAGCCGCCCAGCGGCAGGAGCCCGATCAGCGTCGGGTTCTCCGGGTCGTCGATGTCATAGATCGACAACCCCCGGGCGATGCTCGAGACGTACAGCCGGCGCTGGCCGTCCACCGTGACGACCCGAGCGCTGACCGTCGGGCCGACCTCGGCGAGGTAGCCGACGTGCTCGACGTTGTCCGTGGTGATCGACAGCCCCGGAAGCGGCGGGGCGCCGACGCCTGCGTTGGCTGGGGCGAGCAGGCTGCCGGTCAGCAGCAGCGGGGCGAGGGCGATGAGCAAGCGGCGCACGAAAGGCCTCCGGAGACGGATGACTGCGTCCCGGAGTCCTTCGCCGCGGTGGCCGAGGAGTCCTGCCGGCGGTCAGCCTTCGGAGCGCAGCCAGGGAGGCCGAGGGGCATCGATCCGAGGCAGCGTCGATCCGGTCTCGCCGAACCGGCCGGTGCGGTCCTGCCACTCGCGATAGGCCTGGGTGATCTCGGCGGTGTCGCGCGCCACGAAGTTCCACCACATCTGGATGGGCTCGCCGAGCGGCTCGCCGCCGAGCAGCAAGACCCGGGCGTCATCGGACACCTCAAGGGGCAGCTCGTCGATGCCGGCGGGTACCAGCGCCAGCCAGCCGGGCTCGACCACCTCCGGGCCCACGCGCACCCGGCCGTCGAGCGGAACCACCGCGTGCTCGAACGTGGTGGCCGTCTCCAGGACGGCGGTGCCTCGCCGCAGCGACATGTCGAGCCCGATCAGCGGGGTGTCGGTGCGCGCGGGGGAGGCGGCGTCGCCCACGGCGCCGGCGATGACCTGCGCCGTCCCGGTGGGCAGCTCGATTTGCGGCAGTTCGGCGTGGTGAACGAAGTCCGACGCACCGTGCCGGGTCTCCTCGGGCTGCGCGACCCACATCTGGACACCGCGGAACGGCGGCCTGGCCGCGAGCTCGGCGTGGGCGATCCCGTGACCGGCAGTCATCCAGTTCAGCTGGCCAGGGCGGATCACCTGCTCGGTGCCCAGCGAGTCGTGGTGCAGCGCCTCACCTTCCAGCAGCCACGTCACGGTGGACAGCCCGATGTGGGGGTGCGGGCCCACCTCGAGCGGGTCCGGCTTCTCCGCGTCGGCCGGGCCGATGAGGTCGACGAAGCACCACGCTCCGACGGTCCTGCGCCCCTTGGTGGGCAGCACCCGGGCGACGTCCAATCCGCCGACCTGTGTCTGGCGGCCCTCCCGCAGCTCGACGCCCTCGAGGTGCTCGTTGCGGCACTCCTGGTCCCGCTGGTCGACCGGTCCGCTCATCGTGGCGCCTTCCATCTGCTTCTCGGACTGGCGGCCGAATCATTTCAGGTTCGTACGCGGGGCGTGGCGGAGGTGGACGGGAATCGAACCCGCCAGAGCGGCTGAGCCGCTCTCATCGGTTTTGAAGACCGTGGGGCCCACCAGGCGCCCAGACACCTCCAGGGCGCCGATGCTAACGACCGCCACGCGCTCGGCTACCGTGACCACGTGACGTACAACTACGAACGCTTCGACGAGTACGTGGCCAGCGGCGATGAACAGCGGGAGTTCGCCGCATTTCCCAGCCACCTGCATGCGGGTGAGTCCGCACCGGAGATCACCGGCGTTCGCCTCGAGGACGGCGCCACCGTCCAGCTGTCACAGGACTGGGCGCGGCGGCCCGTGGTCGTCGAGTTCGGGTCGTTCACCTGACCGTACTGCTCAGCGGAGGGTCCTCTGCTCGACGACGCGGCTGACCGCCACCCCGAGGTCGGCTGGTACTTCGTGTACACCCGCGAGGCTCACCCGGGAGAGCACGTCGGTGCCCATCACAGCGTCGAGGACAAGCTGCACAATGCCGCGCTGTTGCGCGACGAGGTCGGCATCCGTCGTCCCATCGTCGTCGACGACCTCGACGGCACATCGCACCTGGCCTACGGGGGCTTGCCGAACATGACCTGGGTCATCGCCCGTGGCGGGACCATCGTCTACAAGGCGGACTGGACCAGTGCGGCGAACGTCGAGGCATTCCTGGCCCGCTATGTCGCCGGCCGCAGCCGCCGCCCCGCCAGTGGCGTCGTCGCGCCCTATGTCACGGAGCAGATCGAGTACCGCGACCTCGACCGCCCCGCCTTCTACGAGCGGCTGCAGCGCAACGGTCCCCGGTCCTACACGGAGTTCAAGCGGGCCGAGGCCATCTGGCAGGAGCGGGGCTGACGCCGTACCGTCCGCCGATGACCGCCGCCCCCTCGTCCCCGCCCACGCCTGACGAGGCGCTCGCGGCGCGCGCCGTCGGGCTGACAAAGCGCTTCGGCGACCTGGTCGCGGTCGATGCAATCGACCTCGTCGTCCCTGAAGGGTCGATCGTCGGTGTCATCGGGCCGAGCGGCTCCGGCAAGACCACCACCGTGCGGATGTTGCTCGGTGTGGTGACGCCGACCGACGGCCTCGTCGAGGTGTTCGGCACGCCGCCCGCCCAGTTCACACCGCAGCAGCGCTCCCGCTTGGGATACATGCCGCAACACAGCGCGCTGTACCCGAACCTGTCCATCGAGGAGAACCTGCACTTCGCCGCCTCGATCTACGGCTTGCCCTTCAAGCGCCGGGAGCGCTTCGAGCAGCTGCTGACCTTCGTGGAGCTGGACGAGCACCGCGACCGGCTGCTTCGCGATGCGTCCGGTGGCATGCAGCGTCGCGTCGCGCTTGCTGCCGCGCTGCTGCACGACCCGTCGCTGCTGTTCCTCGACGAACCCACGACCGGCCTGGACCCGGTGCTGCGGCGCAAGCTGTGGGACCACTTCGCCCAGCTGCGTGCCGAGGGCCGGACGGTCGTGGTGACCACGCAGTACGTCGGCGAGGCCGCGCACTGCGACCGCGTCGCCCTCATCGTCGACGGGGCGCTGCTGGTCGACGCCACCCCTGATCTGCTGCGCCGGCGTGCCTTCGGCGGCGACTACCTCGACGTCACCATCTCGGGACGCGCCGACGACGACGTCGTCGCCAGCCTGCTCAGCATCGACCGGATCCTGGGCATCGAACGCATGGATCCCGACGGCCGCCACCTGCGCCTGCTCGTCAGCGATGCGCAGGACGACGCGGCCCTCGTGCGTTCCTGCTTGGCGTCATCGCCGGTCGAGGTCGTGACCATGTCGCGGCACGAGCCGTCGTTCGACGACGCCTTCGTGCAGCTTGTCGCGCAGAAGCGGGGGACGGCATGACCGCCCGGCTCATCCGCATGAGCGCCTTCCTGCGCCGGGAGCTGTTGGAGATCTGGCGCCAGCCCAGGCTGCTGCTCACGCTGGTCGTCGGGCCATTCGTGATCCTGGGGGTGTTCGGCGCCGGCCTGCGCGACCAGGATCCCGATCTGACGTACGTGCTCACGGGTCCGGCCGAGGGGGCGATGCGGGACCTGGCGGACCGCGCGGTGGCCGTCATGCCACGCCAGATGAACTTCGGTGGCTACACCAGTGACCGTGATGCCGCGCTGGACCAGCTGCGCCAGGGGCGCATCGACATCGTGGTGTCCCTGCCCGAGGACCCGCAGCGCACGATCGCCGCCGGCGGTCGTGCGGCCATCGTCGTCCACCACGACCTGGTCGACCCGATCGAGTCGCGCGCAGTCGAGCTGACCAGCCAGCACGTCGGCGACCGCGTCAACCGCATGCTGTCGCGCCAGCTGGTCGAACGCGGACAGGCGGGCGTCGGGGAGGCGCAGGAACAGCTGTCAGAGGTGCGCGCTGCCATTGACGACCTCCGTGATGCCGGCGACGAGGAGACCGAGCAGGCGCGCCAGGACGTCCTGCGGGAAGTGCAGGCGCTGTCCGGGACCGCCGGCCGTACCCCGGCGGTCCTCACACCAGGCGATCCCGGTGAGCCGTCGCTCGCCGAAGCGCTGACCGCGCTCGAGGACGCCGCGCGGCGCCCCGACGACACACCGCCGGCCCGACAAGCCGCCCAGCTGAACCAGGCGGTCGACGACCTCGACGCGGCGCTGCAGCGCCTTGAGGCCCTCCCTCCCGAGAACATCGTGAGCCCGTTTCTGGGCATCGCCCGTCGCGTGGGTCCCGGGGGCGTGGGCTTGACCGAGTTCTACGCCCCGGCGGTCGTCGTGGTGCTGGTCCAGCACATGCTCGTCAGCTTCCTCGCCCTCTCGCTGGTTCGGGAGAAGGAGCTTGGCACCGACGACCTGTTCCGCATCGCCCCGCTGACGGCAGGCGAGCTCCTGGTGGGCAAGAGCCTGGCGTACCTGCTGCTCGGGCTGTTCTCCACCGTGGTGCTCGTGGGCTTGCTGGTCGTGGGGCTCGACGTGCCGCTGCGCGGCTCTGTCGTTGGATTGGCGCTGGCGGCACTGGCCACCTATGCGGCGGCGGTGGCGCTGGGCTTCACGTTGGCCCTGGTCTCACAGTCGCACAGCCAGGCGGTGCAGACGGCGATGCTCGTGCTCCTGGCCAGCATCTTCTTCTCAGGGTTCGTGCTCAGCCTGGCGCGCTTTCACCCACCACTGGACGTCGTGGCGAGGGCGCTTCCCGCGACCTACGGCGTGTCGATGTTCCGCGACGTGATGCTGCGCGGGCGAGCGCCCGCCGTGGACAGCCTCGTGAGCCTGGCGGTGTACGCCGCCGCGCTCACCACCGTGAACTGGTGGCGGCTGCGGCGGCGGTTCGCCCCGGCCTGAGTCAGCAGGTGGCGCAGCGGCGCCAGTCGCGACCGTCGCGGCTGTCGGTGCCCAGGCGCCCGAAGGCGATGAGGGCCGCGGCCAGGACCAACAGGATCAGCAGTGTCATGGCGTCACCCCTTTGACGGGGCCGGACCGTGCGGTCCGGCGTGCCACCACAGTGCCGTCACCAATCGTGCAGCACAACCAAAACGTTCTGTACAACGTATTAGCAGCACTGTACTGTTGTCGCATGCTCGACACCCGTCGCCTGCAGGTCCACCGTGCCGTGGTCGAGGCCGGCTCGATCACCGGCGCTGCCGCCATGCTGCAGTTCACCCCCTCGGCCGTGAGCCAGACCGTCGCGGCGCTCGAACGCGAGACCGGGGTGCAGCTGTTCGAGAAGGCCGGTCGCGGGATCCGGCCGACGCAGGCCGGGCTGCTGCTGTCCGACCACGCCGAGCAGGTACTTGCCAAGCTGGCGGAGGCGGAGGCCGCGATCGCCGCCGTGCGCTCCGGCCAATCCGGTCACCTGCGCCTCGCCGCGTTCGCCACCGCGGGGGCGAGCCTGGTGCCGCGCGCCATGGCGCGCTTCCGCGCGGCACATCCGGCGGTCGCCCTCGACCTGGTCGTCGCCGACCCGCACGAGGCGCTCGCCGAGCTCCGCGCCGGCCGGATCGACCTGGCGATCGTCGACGACCAGGAGGCGGTCGGAACCGACCGCAGCCTGCTCGGCACCCATCTGCTCGACGACCCCTACCGGCTGATCCTGCCGGCGGACCATCCGCTGGCGCGCCGGCGCAAGGTCCGGCTGGCGGACCTGTCGGGCGAAGCCTGGATCGGCACGGCGTCAGGGCGGTGCAACTCGATGGCCGTCGTCGCCGATGCGTGCCACCGCGCCGACTTCGAGCCCAACTTCGCCATCGAGGCCGACGAGTTCTCGACCGCACTTGGGTTCGCCGCCGCCGGGCTCGGAGTCGCCCTCGTGCCATTGCTGGCGCTGAGCTCCGTCCCCGACGGCGTGCGGGTGCGCCCCGTGAACGGCTTCGCGCCGGTGCGGCGGGTGTTCGCTGTCCATCGGCGGGGCGCTGCTGAGCCGACGGTTGCCGCGATGATCGAGGCGCTGCAGGACTCGGCAGGCAGCTACCTGACCGCCGCCGCCTGACCGCCCGGAAGATCCGCCCAAGTGACTATGGCGGACTACGACGCGATCGTCCTACCGTGACTCCTTGCGGTGGGGGCATCCACGGGGGATGTGATGGCCGACGCTCGGTTTCGGTTGCGGGTACTGGCACTGCTGACGGTTGTCGCGGTGGCCGGCGGCGTCGCCGTCCCCGGAACCGCCCAGGACGCGCCGGCGCCGACAGCAGCCAGCACCCCTCGTCGGCTCGACCTGTACCGGGGGTTGGGGTCGTGGACGGACATCTACGACGTCGTCACCTACGAGCAGCCGGTCGCCGCCATCGCTCGGATGCACGACAAGGGCGTGCGGACCGTCTACATCGAGACGGCCAACTACCGCATCAACCGCAAGATCTTCCGTCCCAAGAAGGTGGCGCGGATGATCCACGCCGCCCACCGCAGGGGGATGAAGGTCGTCGCCTGGTACCTGCCCGGCTTCGACGACCTCGACCGTGACTACCGCCGCGCGATGGCGGCGATCCGGTTCACCACGCCCCGCGGCCACCGGTTCGACGCCTTCGCGCTGGACATCGAGGCGACCGTCGTCCGCGACATCAGCGTCCGCAACCGACGGATGCGCGTGCTGTCGCGACGGCTCCGCGAGGCGGTCGGTCGGCGGTACCCGCTGGGGGCGATCGTTCCCGAAGCCGGCGCGCTGTACTGGCCGGATTTCCCCTACGCCACCGTGGACCGCTACTACGACGTGTTCCTGCCGATGGCGTACTTCACCTTCCGCACCAGCGGACCGGAAGGGGTCCGGCGCTTCACCCGTCGCAACATCCGCGCGATCCGCCGGGCGACGGGCGATCCCGACGTCCCCATTCACATCATCGGCGGTGTTGCCGGTGACGCCTCACCCCGCGAGGTCGCCGCCTTCGTCGGGGCGACGCTGGACGCCGCGCCGCTGGGCGCCAGCCTGTACGAGTTCGAGACGACCACCGACGCCCAGTGGCGCCGGCTGGCCCCGCTGAACCGGCTGACAGCCACCGGGACACGGTGACATGGGCAGGCGGTGGGTGCCCGCGGCGGCCGTCGTCCTGCAGCTCGCCCTCACCGCCCCGGCGTACGCGCAGACCGCCAAACCCGCGCTGACCGCCCCGAAGCCCGGCGCCGTGGTGCGCGGCACGGTCGGCATCACGGCCGAGGTGCCGTCAACCGATGTCGCGACGATCGAGGTCTCGGTCGACGGCGGCGAGACCTGGCAGGCACTGGAGACCGCCGTGGCCAGCAGCACCGCGAAGGCTGCCTGGGACACCAGTGGCTACGACGGGAAGGCGGCCATCCGGGTCCGGACGCTGGTCTCGGGCAACGATCGGATCAGCGTCACGGTGGACAACACGTCCGCGCGTGTGCGCCTGCGCGCCCCGGACGTGTTCTCACCCAACGGTGACGGCCGCAAGGATCACGCCACGGTGGTCGTGCGCTCGTCCGAGCAGGCCACCGCCACCGTGTCGGTCCGCCGGCGAACCCGCGTGCTGCGCAGGTTCCGTCCGCAGGCACTCGGCGACCAGCCGTTGCGGCTGGTGTGGCGCGGACACGACGACCGGGGGCGTCGGGCCAGCGACGGTCGCTACACCATCGTGGCGGTCGTCGCCGACCGAGCCGGCAACGTCACCAGGGCCCGTACCCGGGTGCGGCTCGACACGACGCCACCGGCGCTGCGGCTGCACCGCCTGCCCTCGCCGACGGACGCCCGAAGCCCCATCTCGGTCGGCTATCGCGTCGGCGACGCCGCTGGCACGGTCCGCCTGACCGCGACGCTGCGCAGCCGCGTGACCGCCATCCGCAGCCGGTCGGTGCGTCGCGCTACCGGAGTCGACGCACTCCGCCTACGCGCCCGGCACCGCGACGGCAGCCGGTTGTTTCCGGGGGAGTACCGGGTGGCGCTGCGCGCCGTCGACCCGGGCCGCAATGCCACCGTCCGTCGCCGGCGGCTGGTCGTGCTCCGGCCCACGACGGGGCGGGTCTACACGCGGTTGGAGGACACCGGCCGGCGCGTCGCGCTCACCTTCGACGACTGCCACGTCGCCACCGCCTGGGAGCGCATTCTCGACACGCTCAAGAGGGAAAAGGTCAAGGCGACGTTCTTCTGTCCCGGCAACATGCTCGAGACCTTCCCAGAGCTGGGGCGGCGCACGGTACGGGACGGACACGTCCCCGCGTCACACACGTGGGGGCACGTGTACCTCACCAGTCAGTCATACAGCAGCGTCGTCGACCGGCTCCGCCGTGACCGGCGCGCCTGGTGGCGGCTGGGCGGCGTCAGCGCCCCGTACATGCGACCGCCCTACGGGGCGTACAACAGCACCACGGTGGCGGCCGCCGGGGCGGCGTCCCATCCACGGGTGATGATGTGGGACGTCGACAGCCGCGACACCGCCGGCGCCTCCGGCTCGACGCTGGTGTGCAACGTCGTGTGCCGCGCGCAGCCCGGCAGCGTGATCTTGCTGCACACCAAGACCGTCACCGCGGACGCACTGCCGGCGATCCTGGACGGTCTGCGCAGGCGGCACTTGCGGCCCGTCACCCTCCCTCGGCTGTTCCACGCGGCCGGACTGCCGTGACACGCGACACTGGGGTGCATGACTGAGACGTTCGCCTTCCGGTTCGACCGTCGGTACGCGCCGTTGCTGCGGATGTTCGGCGCCACGCCGCAGCGCTGCTCGCTGATCATCGACGACGACCGCCTCGCCGTTCGGTTCGGGTGGTTCACCCTGGTCACGCCGCGGTCGAACATCGCCTCGGCGGAGGTCACCGGCCCCCACCAGGCGCTCAAGGCGCTGGGGGTGCGGACGTCGCTGTCCGACCGGGGCCTGACGTTCGGCTCCTCGGCGGATCGCACGACCTGCATCCGGTTCCACGAGCCGGTACGGATACGGCCCGTCGACGTCGTCGCGCACCCGGGTCTCACCGTGAGCGTGGACCGCCCCGACGCGCTGGCCACGCTGCTCAACAAGTCCACCCGGTGACCGAGCAGACGCTGTACGACGCGGTCGGCGGCGAGCCGACCTTCCGCCGCCTCGTCGGTGACTTCTACCGCCGGGTGCGCAACGATCCCGTGCTGCGGCCGCTGTACCCCGAAGACCAGCTCGAGGCCGCCGAGCAGCGGTTGTTGCTGTTCCTCGTCCAGTACTGGGGCGGGCCGACGACGTACTCGCAGACGCGCGGCCATCCTCGGCTGCGCCGCCGGCACATGCCGTTTCGCATCGGCGCTGCTGAGCGTGACGCCTGGTTGGCGAACATGCGCGCCGCGCTGGACGGCATCGGCCTGGCGCCCGAGTACGAGCAGCCGGTGTGGGATCACCTGGAGCGCGCGGCGTACCTGATGCAGAACGTGGCCGACGACGCTGTGCGCTGACCGCACGGTCGTTGTAGGAGCCCGGCACGCCGGCATGGAAGTCCCCAGCAGACCCTCCATCCGCTGCCGTCAGGGAGCCGTTCCATGCAGATCCGTCGCGTCCTCTCCTTCGCCGCTGTCGTGGCCCTGGCACTCGCCATGCTGCCGAATCCCGCCGGCGCTGCGGCCGGGGTCACCTACGTCACCGAGGACGGGGTCACCAAGACCGACAACGTCGACGTTGTCGCCCACATCCCCTACCTCGGCGGCAGCGAGGTCGACTCCGACGGCGAGCGGTACCTGTTCGCCGGCCAGGCCGCGCTGACGGAGAATCTGCGCCGCAAGAGCCCGGTGACCGCGCCTGATGCCCAAGGCGGCCTGCGGATCATCGACCTCGAGGGCGAGGTGGACCCGGAGACCGGCGAGCGCGTCGGCCAGTTCGAGGTCGTCGGTCACCTGGACTGCCCCGGTACCGACAACTACGTCCGCTACATGGACCCCGAGGTCTTCAACACCGAGGAAGGCGACCGCGAGTTCGTCGCCGTGGCCCACCACGGCAACGCCTGCACCGCCCAGGCCCTGCGCCGCGATCCCCACACCGCCGCGGGCTACGGCGCGCAGAACGGCGTGATGATCGTCGATGTCACGGACAAGACCAACCCGACGATCGCCAGCGTGATCGGTCACTACTCGGCCCACACCGTCATGCCGCACCCCACGCGGCCGTACCTGTACATCCTCCCGGGCGGGCTGCCCACCAACGGCACCTCGGCGCCCAGCCGCATCGCCCCGACGGGCATCGTGGACGTGTCTGACCCGTACAACCCGCGGTACGTGCGGTCGTTCCAGCACAACCAGAGCGGCTGCCACGACCTCGGCTTCAGCCACGACGGCGACTACGCCTACTGCGCCGGCTTCCAGGAGGTGCAGGTCTGGCAGATCGACGGCGACAAGATCGAGAACCCTCAGGTGACGGGCCGGATCGTCAACCCGGCGATCATGTTCGCCCACAACGTCGTCGTAAGCCCGTCTGGCAAGTACATCGCGATCAACGACGAGGCCTTCGGCTTCCACACCTGCACGGGTGAGGCGGCGGACCTGTACGGCTCGCTGTGGATCTACGACATCTCGATCCCCGACGCGCCCGTGCTCGCCGGCCGGATCTCGCCGCCGGGTCACCCCAACCCGAACCACATCACCGGAGCGCTGGACGACGTCGGACCCGTCCAGGGCTGGGCCCAGTCCTGGTGCGCGGCGCACAACTACAACTGGCTGCCCGGAACCGACGACGTCATCGTTGCCTCGTGGTTCGCCGGCGGCATCACCGCCCACGACATGAGCAACCCGATGCAGCCCAAGCTGCTGGCGCACTACATGCCGCACGACGGCGTGGCGTGGAGCGGTCACTACTACGCCGGCTACATGGTCACCAACGACATGGCCCGCGGTGTGGAGATCCTCGACGTCCCGGAGGTGCGGGCGCTGGAGGGCTCCGTCGAGGACGGTGAGACCGCCGCGCGCACGAGCCTGGCGCTGCCGCTGGCCCAGCCGAGGGTCGACATGAGCGACCTGCTCATCCCGAAGGTGCTGCCGCCACGACCCACGCCCAAGCGCGACCTCAGCGAGGGCGGCATCTGCGTCATCCCGGGCTCACCGCTCACCTAGGCGCGCCCGGCTCCCCCGCACGATCTCCTTCCCGGGACGGGATCGGTGCGGGGGAAGCCGCGCCGGTGCCGCCAGGCGGACGGCTAGGCTGGCGCGGATGTCAGGTCTGCTGCACTGGGTTTCCAGCCCGCCGGC
>DATLGM010000355.1:0-6543 GCA_035540515.1 Egibacteraceae bacterium
TGCCAGGGAGCATTCGGGATCACGCCCGGAGGCGACGCCCTGGTCCTGCAGGAGGCGGCCAGGGTGCTGCGCCCAGGTGGGCGGCTCGCCCTCACCGCCTTCTCGCTGGCCTTCGCCGCCCGCTGGCTGGCGCCGGGCGACGCGTTCGACGTCGAGCGCGGGCTGGTGCACACCGC
Organism: Egibacteraceae bacterium; assembly: GCA_035540515.1. GTDB lineage: Bacteria > Actinomycetota > Nitriliruptoria > Euzebyales > Egibacteraceae > WHTG01. The sequence goes on from DATLGM010000355.1 coordinate 177, forward strand.
CGCCGACGTGCGCAACAGCGACGGGGTCAGCCGACGGTTCGACTTGTGGACCCAGTGCTACAGCAGCGGGCACCTGCGGGCGCTCGCGCATCACAGCGGACTCTCCACGATCGGTGTGTACGGCGTCGAGCCCGGCGACTACGCCCGCCGAGCGCCGTCGCTGCGGCACCCCGAGCTGCTGCTGCTCGCCCGGCGTTTGCCGGCCGGGACGTCCGTCGCCTACGCTTAGGCTCACCTAAGTCACGGTGGGACCCCGTTTTGATCGTCTGCCACTGCAACGAAGTCAACGACGCGCGCATCCGCCGCGAGATCTCCCGCGGCGCGCGCGACGAGATCGCGCTGGCTGCCGCCTGCGGCGTCGGCACCGATTGCGGGGGATGCTTGCCCGCCTTGGGCCGGCTGCTCGACGAGTGTGTGGCGTGCCCGCTGCGGACGCTCGTGGACGCCACCCCGGCTGCCGCCCTAGGCTGACCGCCTACCGACGAAAGGGCGGACGATGCAGGGCAGCCCGCGGGTCATCGAGATCCTCAACGAGGCGCTCACCGCAGAGTTGACGGCGGTCAACCAGTACTTCATCGCCTCCAAGATGGCCGCGGACTGGGGCTACGCCAAGCTCGCCAAGGAGTACTACGACGAGTCCATCGGCGAGATGAAGCACGCCGAGACGCTTATCGAGCGGATCTTGTTCCTCGAGGGTCATCCCAACCTGCAGCGGCTGTTCACCGTCGGGGTCGGCGAATCGGTCGTCGAGCAGTTCCGGCTGAACTACGAGATGGAGAAGGCGGCGGTGGAGCGGTACCGCCGCGGCATCTCCGTGTGCAACGAGGAGGGTGACCCGGGCTCGCGCGCGTTCCTCGAGGAGTTCCTGGCAGAAGAGGAGCACCACGTCGACGAGGCCGAGACGCAGCTGGCGAACCTCGAACAGCTCGGCGAGCAGCTGTGGCTCGCCAAGTGGGTCTAGCCGGAGTCCTTCATCACCCCCGTGGGTCGGCATCGAGCGTCACGCCACCCACCATCAGACCCTGACCCGGCTCTTGCTTGAGCCGCTGGACCGCTTGCCCCACGTCGCCTCGCAGCAGCTCGGCATTCCAGTCAACCTCGTGGAGCGTGCTCGACACGACGTACTTGGGCGCCCGGTTGATGGTCTCGGCGAACGGGATCTCCCACTCCTGCATCCAGTCAGGCCACGTGCCCGTGGCCGGCTGCCGCCACGCCGACTCCATCATCTCGTAGGTCACCCGGCCGAAGAGCAGGGCATCGGCTCGTCGCAGCTGGGCGGTCCAGTAGCGCATCGACTCCTCGTCCGGTTGCAGCCCTGCCTCGTGGTGGCAGCAACCGTCGAGCGTGACGTTGATCGAGTACCGAAGTGGTCTCACGTCAGCTGCTGAGGGCGATCGCCGGCTCGGGCCGCCCGAGCAGGTAGCCCTGCGCGAGGTCCACGCCCAGCCCGCGGACCGTGTGCAGCTCCGCCTCGGTCTCCACGCCCTCGGCGATCAGCGTCGAACCCGTGCGCGTTGCAAAGGACTCCAAGCCTGCGACGAGCGCCTGACGCGCCGGGTCCCCGTCGATCCCGCTGACCCACCCTCGGTCGAGCTTGATGAACGCAGGCTGCAGCCACAGCACATGGGTGAGGCAGGCGTATCCAGCGCCGGCATCATCAATCGACAGGCGGACGTGGTCGCCCATGCTGCCGACGGCACGGGTGATGTCGCCGTAGTTGTCGATCGGGTCGTGCTCGGTCAGCTCCAGGACGATGTCGCAGTCGGCGCGGCGCATCAGCGGGGCCGGATCGCCGGACGCCAGGAACTGCGGTGACACGTTGACGCTGAGCCAGCGTCCGCCCAGGCGTCCGTTCGCCGCGTCGAGCGCAGCCGCCATGGTGGCGCGCTCGAGCTCTAGTCCCATCCCGATCTTCGCCGCCTCGGAGAAGCGCGTCTGCGGGTCGACACCGTCGTGGAACCTCGTGAGGGTCTCGTAGCCGACGACCTGTTCGGTCATCAGGTCCACGATCGGTTGGAAGACCGGTTCGAACCTGCGCTGGCCGACGATGGCCGCCAGCGTCGACTGGCTGATCGACATCGCCGACTGGCGCTGCAGCGCCGGACCCAGCAGGGCGGACGACACCGCAGCGAAGTCGATGGCCGCGGACATGGCCTGCGCCACCTCGTCGGTGGGGGCGTCAACAGACGCCGGTCCGGCCGAGATGGCCAGCACCCCGAGCAGGCGACCCTGGCTGCGCAGCGGGGCGTAGGCACCCGCCGAGGCAGCAGGCCCCAGCAGCGGGGGACCGCTGGCACCCGGAGGCTGCTCGTGCCGGTCCTCCGTCCATGCGCTGGTCTGTGCGTTCTCGAACAGATGGCGGGTCAGGGCAGCAGGCAGCGGCTCACCGACGCGGACCCCGGGATCGACCGCGCCGTGACGACCCAGCGGCACGGCGCTGCCGTCGTCGCCGAGCATCACCAGGACCGCCCCGTCGAGGTTGCGCAAGCCGACCAGCTCGATGCAGATCCGCTCCGCCGTCACGCTCGGGCTGGCCTCGGGACGGAGCCGGCACAGCGCCTCGGTCACCGTGGCGCGTTCGCGGAGCTGGCTCTCGAGCAGGCGGGCCCACACCGCCTGCCCGCGCAGCTGGGCGCGGACGCGGGCGATGAGCTCGTCGATCGAGACCGGCTTGACGACGTAGTCGCTCGCGCCGGCCTCCAGGCCGCGAATGCGGTCGGCGATCTGCCCTTGCCCGGTGACCAGGATCACCGGCAGGGTCCGAGTACGGGGGTTGCGCCGCACGGCACGCAGCACGTCGTAACCGCTCATGCCCGGCATCTGGCTGTCGAGCAGTACGGCGTCGACCTGCTGGTCGGCCAGGACTTCCATCGCCGCATGACCGTCACCGACGCGTGTCGCGGTGAATCCGGCCAGTGACAGCGCTTCCACGAACAGCGACGACAGGACCTCGTCGTCGTCCACCACAAGGACGTGGCTCCCTGCCGCGTCGTCCACTGTCACCTCCTCGGACCAGCCTGTCGGCACTAGTTGTACCCGAATAGCCACAAATAGTCACCCCCTAATAACACTGTGTAGTTCAAGGGGAGGTCGACAAACTGTCCGTATGGACGGTATGACCCTTAGTCGCGCGGCCGTGCCCGGAGAATCTCGGCGATCCGCTGGACGCCAGGGTCCACGAGCGCCGCTTCCAACGAGACCGGCTGGGATGCCTGGCCGGTCCACCGGGCCAACGGCAGTCGCCAGTTCGGGTACGCCGTGGTCGTTCCCGGCATGTTCGGCTGACGACGGTCGCCCAGCGCGTCGCCGAGCCCGGTCGCGACCAGTCGCGACGGAGTCCGGGCAAGGAAGGCGTGCATGGCGAACAACAGCTCATCGTCGGTCGGATCTTGACCGACCAGGCCCTCGGATCGCAGGAGGTCGAGCATGTCGCGACGTTCGCCGGCCTTGCGTTCCGCTTGCTGCTCGGGAGTCGTGTCAGACCCGAACAGGTCGAGCTCGGTCTGCACGCGCACGTCCTCGTCGGCCCACCAGCCGGCGGGCGTTGGGAGGTCGTGGGTGGTGATCGAGGTCAGCGCCAGCTCCGGGTACTGGTCGCTGGGCAGCATCGGCTGCTCAGGGTCGTCGTCGATGCGCTCGAAGTACGTGACGCGCGAGGACAGGATCTGGTGGCCCGCCATGGTGTCCCGCACCCCCTCCTCGACGGTACCGAGGTCCTCGCCGACGACCATCGCGCCCGCACGGTGGGCCTCCAGCGCGAGGACGCCGAGGAGATCCTCGGCCGGGTAGCGGACATACGTGCCCTCGGCGGCGCTGCGATCGGCGGGTACCCACCACAGACGCCATAGCCCCATGATGTGGTCGATGCGGATGCCGCCGGCGTGCCGCAGCACCGACCGCAGCATGTCGCGGAACGGGGCATAGCCGGTCTGTGGCAGACGAGCCGGCAGCAGCGGTGGCAGAGCCCAGTCCTGGCCCTTCTGGTTGAAGCCGTCCGGAGGCGCCCCCACCGTCACACCCGTGGCCAAGTCGTCCTGCAACGCCCAGGCATCGGCCCCACCGGGATCCACGCCGACGGCGAGATCGTGGACGATCCCGACGGCCATCCCGTTGTCGACGGCGACCGCCTGGGCGGCTTCCAGCTGGGTGTCGCACAACCATTGCAGCCAGCAGTGCAGCTCGACGCGATCAGCCAGCTCGGCGCCCTCGGCGGCGACGGCGTCGTTGCGCGGATGCTGGAGGGCGGCCGGCCAGTCCTGCCACGGCGCCCCGTGGCGTTCGGCCAGAGCGCAGAAGGTGGCGAAGTCCCGCAGGGCGGTGCCCTCCGCGTCCCGCCAGCGACGGTAGGTGGCGTCTCGCTGCTCGGCCCGGGGCGCGACGGCGTGGAGCAGCGCCAGCGCCGCCATCTTGGCGGTGAACACGTCATCGCGCTCGATGCGGTCGGCACCGCCGGCGCGGCGTGCGGTCTCAGCGAGACGAGTCACCTCCTGGCGGTCGGCGGACGTCAACAGCTCAAGCTCCGGCAGGTCCTCGATCCGCAGGTACAGCGGGTTGCGGTAGCGGCGGCTGGTCGGGGAGTACGGCGAGGCCTCCTGCGGCAGCACGGGTGCAGTGGCGTGCAGCGGGTTGACCAGGATCATCGCGGCGCCGACGTCACCGCCCCAGCCAGCCACCGTGGCCAGGTCGCGGTAGTCGCCCATACCCCAGGAGGCTTCAGAGCGGGCGGCGTACAGCTGGACCATCCAGCCGAACCCGGGCGCGGTCAGCGGCAGCGGGCACCGGCCGGGGGTGACGATCAGGTGGGTCGACTCGCCGGCGGCCGACGCCAACCGGTGGTACCCATACGGCAGCTGCTGCGGCAGGTGTCCGCGGACGGTCTGCTCCGCGCCGTCCTCGGTGGTCAGCAGGAGGGGACTGTCGGGCAGGTCGGGGGACTTGCCGGGCCGCACGACCAGCGTGGGCGGCAGCGTCCGGGCGGCACGCGCGTGGCGGACCTGCGCCAGTGACGCCGCGACCTCGTCGGGGTTGCCCGCAGGGACGCCCATCGCCTGCAGCGCCAGGCGCACCGGCGCTGCGGCCACCTCCTACGAGGACTACCTGCGCCGGCCGGTGCAGGTAGTCCTCGTAGGAGGTGGCGACGCCCATCGCCTGGGCGAGGGCGGCGAGGTCGCCGGTGATCGGTTCGGTCGGCATGGCGCCCCTTGTGCCCTCCCCGAGCAGGAAAGAACCCCGCTGGCGCGGGGTTCACCGTCGGGTGGCGGTGCGGCTAGTTGCCCGGACGGCCGTTCACGCGGTTGGCGTCCAGGCCGCCGGTCGACTTGAACATCTCGTCGACCTTGTCGATCAGCTCCAACAGCTTGCGGGCGGCGTCCGCGTCCATGCTGTGCTTGACCGCCGAGCACTGCTTCGTCGCCTGCCACAGCACGTCGTGGAGGTCGGGGTACTGCTCGACGTGCGGCGGCTTGAAGTAGTCGCTCCACAGCACGTAGAGGTGGTGCTTGGCCACGTCGGCCCGCGCTTCTTTGATCCCGACGGCGCGGGCCCGGAAGATCTCGTCGTCTGAGTCGTGGTACTTCTCGATGATCTTCAGGCACGACTCCGCCTCGATGCGGGCCTGCTCCGGGTCGTACACACCGCACGGGACGTCGCAGTGGGCCGAGACCTCAAGCGGCGGTGCGACGCGGTCGACAAGCGTCAGGAGTCGGGAAACGAGCGTCATCGAGGTCTCCTTCGTTGCGGCACTTCATCGGTATCCAGCGAGTGGCTCCTTACTCTAGACCCATGCTCGCGGCCCCTAACGGGCTCGTCGCCTTCCAAGGAGGGCTGTCCAACGTGCTCGCGGTCATGGCGTGCATGTGGTCGATCGGCCCGTGCCGCGTGTCGATCAAGGGTCTGTCGATGGCACCCACGCTGCTGCCGGGTGACCACGTGCTGGTGCACCCGTCCAAGCGACTGCGGCGGCGGGACCTCGTGGTCGTCGCCGACCCGTCCGAGCCCGGTCGGTGGGTGATCAAGCGGGTCGTCGCCCTTCCTGGTCAGTCCGTCGTCGTCGAAGGACGAACACTGGCCGCCGGCGAGGGGATCGTGTTGCTGGGCGACAACGCCGAGCGCAGCACCGACAGCCGGCACTACGGACCGGTCCCGATGGACGCGGTACACGGGCGCGTGTGGTACCGCTACGCGCCGGCGCACCGTGCGGGGCGGGTCTAGCGGGAACCATCCGGCCGCGCGGCTCGTCTCACCGTTGAAGGGAGGCGCAGATGCGACGACTGGCACTGGCGGCCGTGATGCTGATCGCGTCGGCCGCGTGCGGTTCGCCCCCCGGTCCCGGCGGGGCGGTGGCCTGCACACAGATCGGCTGCGACAG
>DATLGM010000356.1:0-1637 GCA_035540515.1 Egibacteraceae bacterium
CCCCCCGTCACCCGACGAGATCGCCGCAGCGGTCGCACGGACACGGCCGGTTCCCGGCGCGTTGACCGAGATCCGCGACGTCCGGGGCGGGGCGGGGGCCGAGGCCCGCCGGTTGGGTTGGGTGGCTGCCGGCGTGTGGGCGGACGCTCGGCTACTGCGCCTGCTGCCGTCAGCCAGTGGGGCTGCGCTGCTCAGCGGCGGGGCACTGCTGTCGGCCACTGACCCGGCCGTGTCCGCCATCGACATGGGTGGCATGCCGGCGACTGGCATCGGCGATGTCGAAGTCGACGGGGAGCGGATGCGAGGCGTCGTCGTGCCGGTCGGCGACGACACCGCCCCGGAGTCGGTGGTCCTGGTCGTGTGGCAGGAGCGGACGCAACCGCTGCCGATCGGCCTGCCACTGCTGGCCATGCTGGTACCGGCGGTGCTGCTCGCGGCAGCCGTCGGATGGGTGCTCGCCAGCGGCGTCGTGGCGCCTGTCGACCGGGCGGCGCGGGTGGCCCGCGCCGTCGCCGAGGGGGACCTGGCCCAGACGCTCGAGCCCAGCGGTGGCCCTGAGCTGTCGGCGCTGGCCGGCGCGCTGAACACCATGAGCAGCGAGCTGTCAGAGCGCATGGAGCAGCTGGAGGCCAGCCGTGACCAGCTGCGCCAGTCACTGTCGCGGCTGGGCGTTACGCTGTCGTCCAGCCTGGACCTGGACCGCACCCTGGCTGTGGTCGTCGAAACGGCCATCGACACCCTCGGCGGCGATCGGGGGTTGTTGTGGCTGTTCACCCCCGAGCGCGACGCGCTGTACGTGAAGGTCGGCCGCGGCGTCGGCCAGAGCATCGCCCGCCTTCCGGCGGGGTCGGGCGTGGCAGGGCACATCGCCCGCGCCGGCGTCGCTCTGCGCCTGCCCGCCGACCGCGAGGCGGTGCCGTTTCCCTCCGACGACGAGCCGTCGGCGCCAAACCAGCTCGCGGTACCCATGGTCGGTCGCGGACGCATCCTCGGCGTGCTCACGATCCTGGGCGACGATCCGGATCGTCCATTCAGCCAGGACGACCTCGACACGCTGCGCAGCTTCGCCGCCCAGGCCTCGGTGGCGATGGAGAACGTCATGCTGCACCAGGAGGCACAGCGGCTGTCGGTGACCGACCCGCTGACCGGGTTGTGGAACTTCCGCTACTTCCAGCTGCAGGCCGACCGGGAGCTGGAGAGCGCGTCGCGGTTCGAACGGCCGCTGTCGCTGCTGATCATCGACCTGGACCACTTCAAGACCGTCAACGACCGCTTCGGGCACCAGGTCGGCGACGACGTGCTCGTGGAGGTCGCACGGCGGATCCAGGCCGCGACCCGCGTGCCCGACGTCGTGGCGCGCTACGGCGGTGAGGAGTTCGTGGTCCTGCTGCCCGGCACCGACATCGACGGTGCCACGGCCACCGCCGAGCGGATCCGCGCCGCCGTCAGCGCCTCGAAGGTGGTCATCACGACCGCCCCGGACATCCCGCCGATGTCGGTCACGTGCAGCATCGGTGTGGCCGAGCATCCCCGCCACGGCACCACCGTCGCCGGCCTGCTGCGCAGCGCCGATGCGGCGATGTACCAGGCCAAGACGCAGGGACGGGACCGCGTGGCCAGCGCCGGCGCCGGCGGCG
>DATLGM010000357.1:0-5465 GCA_035540515.1 Egibacteraceae bacterium
TGCCACAGCGACGCACCGGCGGCGGCGAACGCCACGGCGATCAGCGCCAAGCCGTACCGGGTGACGATGGCCGCCGACTCGGCGGTTCTGGTCGACAGCGCGTTGACGATGGGCTCGATCAGCCGCGCGGGCAGGACGACCAGCACCGAGGCGATCGAGATCGCCAGGACGAGCAGCCCGAGCTTGCGACGGTACGGGCGACCGACCTCGCGCCACACCCGGGCAACCAAGCCCTTGGGCAGCTTCTTGCCGATGTCGTTGTCCATGCCGCTGCGCACCAGCCCGGTGCCCGGCATCATGCCCCGCCCGCCGCCGAGCATGGGCCCCCCGACCATGCTCACGGGCGCCTCACAGCGCTTCGACCCTCCGGGTCGCCGCCTCGATCTGCGTTTCCAGCTGCATCCATTCCTCGAACAACACCGCCGCGCGGTCCTTTGCTTCCCCGTGACGTGCGACCAGCGCCTTGACCTTCTCCGGATCGTCGTAGGCGGCAGGGTCAGCCAGGACGCGGGTGAGCTCCGCGACCTCCGCCTCGGCCTTGCCCAGGTCACGCTCGACGACCTCCAACCGCCGGCGCAGGTCTTTGGTCGCACGATGCAGGCGGTTGCGACGCTCGGCTTCCTCGCGCCGCTGGTCCGACGACTTGCGTGGGGCCGTCGCCGCCGAGGGCGCGTCGTCGGGTGTGGCCGACCCCTCACTGGCCCCCCGCCCGTCCAGATCCACGCCGGTCTTGGCGGCGAAGTACTCGAAATCGCCGGGGTAGACGGTGGCGGTGCCGCCGCTGACGTCGACGATCGTGTTCGCGACCGACCGGATGAGATGGCGGTCGTGGGTGATGAGCACCACGGTCCCGGGGTAGTCCAGCAGCGCGTCCTCGAGGACATCCCGGCTCGCGATGTCCAGGTGGTTGGTCGGCTCGTCCATGCACAGCAGGTTCGCCGGATGGGCGAGCATCTTCGCCAGCGCCAGTCGGCTGCGCTCACCGCCGGACAGCACGCCGACCCGCTTGTCGACCTCCTGGCCCGAGAACCGGAACGCGCCCAGCATGCTGCGCGGGTTGACCTTGCTGGTGTCCACGGCGCCGGCCAGCTCCTGCAGGACGGTGTTGTCAAGGTTCAGCGCGTCGATCTGGTGTTGGGCGAAGTACGCGACGGTGACGTTGTGCCCAAGGGTCCGCTCGCCGTCGTCGAGATCGAGCACACCCGCCAGGATCTTCAGCAACGTCGACTTGCCGGCGCCATTGGGGCCGACCAGCGCGACCTTCTGGCCACGCTCCAGGACCAGGTCGAGACCGTCGTAGACCGTGTTGTCGCCATAGCGCTTGACGACGCCGGCGAGGGTGACGACGGTGCGACCGGCGCGCGGAGGGTCGGGGAACCGAAAGCGCATCGCGCGCTGCCGCTCCTGGGGCACCTCGATGCGCTCGAGCTTGTCCAGCGCCTTGATGCGGCTTTGCACCTGTCGCGCCTTGGTGGCCTTGTAGCGGAACCGCTCGATGAATCGCTCGGTCTCGGCGAGCTTGCGCTGCTGGTTCGCCGCGGCCGACCGCAGCTGTTCCATCCGCTCCTCGCGCTGCTCGATGAAGGCGGCGTAGTCCCCCACGTACTCGGTGGCGGTCCCGTGGGCGAGCTCCACGACGTGCGTCGCGATCGTGTTGATGAAGTCCCGGTCGTGGCTGACCAGCACGATCGCGCCGGCGTAGTCGCGGAGGAACTGCTCGAGCCACGTGACGCTGGCGAGATCAAGGTGGTTGGTCGGCTCGTCGAGCAGGAGAACGTCGGGGGCCGACAGCAGCAGCCTCGCCAGCGCGACGCGCATCATCCACCCCCCAGACAGCAGCCCGATGTCGCGCCGCATCTGGGCGTCGTCGAAACCGAGGCCCGCGAGCACTCGCCGCGCGTCGGCCTCCAGCGAGTACCCCCCGAGTGCCTCGAACTCGTGCTGCAGGTCCCCGTACTCCGTCAGCAGCGCCTCGTGACCGCCGTCTTCGCTGATGGCGGTCTCCAGCCGGCGCAGCCGCTGGCCGGTCTCGGCGACTCGGCCGGCGCCGGCGACAACCTCCGCCAGCACGGTGCGGCCGGCGGACTCGGCGATCTCCTGTCGCAGGTACCCGAACCGGACGCCCTTGCCCCGGGCGACCTCCCCCGTGTCGGGCTGCTGGTCGCCCGCGATGATGTCGAGCAGCGTCGTCTTGCCGGCCCCGTTGGGTCCGACCAGGGCGATCCGGCGTCCCGGCGTGATGCGCAGCGAGACGTCGCGGAACAGCGTGCGGGAACCGTGGGACCGCCCCACGGCGTTCAAGGAGATCATGGGCCTTCAGGGTAGCCCTGGGTCGTCGGCGGCCCCCGGCGATCGGCGGGCGACGCGCGCCGTGCCGGACACGTGCTCCGCGGTGCCGCCGGGGCTACGCTGCGCCGATGCTCGTCCGTCTCCACGCGTACCTGTTGGGGTACGCGCTCATCAGCTCGTGGGCCATCGTCTCGGGATGGGCGCTCGCGCTGCGCTTCACCCGCTACGAGGAGACCCCGACGTTCTGGCGCGTGGTGTCCGTCGCGCAGGTGCTGCTCGCCCTGCAGCTGGTCGTGGGGCTCGTCCTGCTGGTGCTGGGCGGCCGGCCCGGTCCGGACGGCGACGGCGCGACGCTGGCGTTTCACCTGTCGTACGGCATCGTGTTTCCGCTGCTCACCCTCGTCGTGGGACATAAGGTGGCACGAGACGGCCGGTTCAACGCCCACAGCGTCTTCGCGGTCGTTGGCCTGGTGATCTTCGGACTGACCACCCGCGCCTGGATGGTCGGGACGGCAGGGGCCTAGATGACCAAGGGCAACCACGACACCCACGCGGCGCTGGCGGTGCAGCTCACCGCCAGCCTCGAACGGCTGCGCACCGACATCGAGTCCCGGACCGATCCGATGCTCGAAGAGGTCGCCAACGCCATCGAGCTGGTGCTGCGGCTGACCACCCACGCGCACGACCACGCCCTGGAGAACAGCCGCCGGCTCGACGCGCTGGAACAAGGACGCGACTGACGTGGCGCGCCGCGTCGGCCCGACCTTCGTGCGCCGGCTGGCAGCGCTGCTGCTGGCCTTCCTCGGGGTGCCCGCCGCCCTGTCGGTCACCGCGTTCGTCGTGGACCAACCGGTGCGGATCGGCGAGCCCTCCCCGCGCACCATCGTCGCGCCGGACCTGATCCGCGTCCCGGACCCGGAGGCCACCGACCGCGCCCGGCGGCGCGCGACCAACGAGGTCGCCCCCGTCCTCGTCGACGACCAGGAGGCCAAGGCCGCCATCGTGCAGTCGGTTCGCGACGCCTTCTCTGCCGTCCGTGACACGCGCGCCCCGGACGAGGACGGTCGCCAGGCGCGTCCCGGCGAACAGCGCGCTGCCCTCGCCCAGGCGCTGCCCATGCTCGGTGAGGAGGGTGTGGCGCTGCTGGTCAACCTCAGCGACGAGGAGCTGTCGCAGGTCGCCGCCGAGACGCTGGCGGTCGCGCAGACCTTCGCGCGCCAGCGCATCACCGACGCGCGCGTGCAGGAGGTGCTCGACGACCAGCTGCCGACCGAGCTCGTGGTCCGCTCGTTCCCACCCGGCGTGGCCAACGCCGTGGTGGACCCGATCATCCGGTCGGCGCTGCGCCCGACGGTCGCTGTGGACGAGGCCGCGACGGCAGCGGCGCAGGAAGCTGCCGCCGCCGAGGTGGCAGAAGTCGTGCGCAGCTACCCGCCGCTGAGCGTCATCGTCACCGCCGGCCAGCCGGTCGACGAGGTGCAGTACGCCGCCTTGCGCCAGCGCGGCCTGGAGGGCACCGAGCCCTGGCGGCCGGTGGTCAAGGCCGTGATCGTGACCTTTGTCGTCGCCTTGGCCGCCAGCGCCTACTTGCGGACCTACCGTCGCAGCCTGTGGCGGTCCAGCCGCCGGATGCTGCTGCTGTCGTTGCTGTTCTTCGGATTCGCGCTGGCCGCCGAAGCGGTCGCGCTCGCCGTGCCCGACCTCACCTCGGCGTGGCGCTACGTGGTCCCGGTCGGCGCCATCGTGATGCTCACCACGATCCTGTTCGACCCCCCGATCGGGGTGTTGATCACCATCCCCGCAACGGTCGTCGTGGCCTACACCGCGCCCGGCCAGACGGGGGTGGCCGCCTTCGCGGCGCTGTCCGGCCTGGCATCGGTGCCGCTGGTGACCCGGCTGTCCTCGCGCGGCGACCTGCGGCGGGCGGCCGGGAAGGCGATCATCCTGTACGGCCTGCTCGCGGGAGTTCTGGCCGCCGTGTTCGTCGACCTCGACACCGCGCGCTTCGCGGCCATCGCCGGCCTGGCCAACGGCGTGGTCACGACGATGATCGTCATCACGGTGCTGCCGTTCATGGAGTCGTGGTTCAAGGTCGTGACGGCGACCAGCCTGCTGGACCTGGCGGACCGCAACCATCCGCTGTTGCGCGAGCTGGAGCAGCGGGCGCTGGGCAGCTACAACCACTCGATCCTGGTGTCGACGATGGTGGAGCGCGCGTGCCGCGCGATCAACGCCGACGCGCTGCTGGGCAGCGTCGCCGCGCTGTACCACGACATCGGCAAGGTCCGGCAGCCCTGGTTCTTCGTGGAGAACCAGTTCGGCATCGCCAACCCGCACGACGAGCTGGATCCCGACGTCTCCGCCCTGATCATCCAGGAGCACGTCACCGACGGCATCACGATGGCGAAGTCCTACCGCCTGCCGCCGGAGGTCGTGGAGGGCATCGCGACGCACCACGGCACCACTGTGGTCACCTACTTCTACCGCCGCGCGCTGCAGAACGCGCACCCAGGCGAGGAGGTCGACGAGTCGCACTTCCGCTACAAGGGCCGCAAGCCGGCGTCCAAGGAGATGGCCGTGCTCATGCTCGCCGACTGCTGCGAGGGGGCCAGCCGCGCAGCGGCCCAGAACAACCGGAACCTGTCGCGGGCGGACCTGGAGAACATCGTCCACACGCTGGTCGCCGAGCGGGTCGACGACGGCCAACTCGACGAGTCGTCGCTGACGTTCAGCGAGCTGCGGACCGTGGTCGAGTCCTTCATCGAGACGCTGACCGGCGTCTACCACCCGCGCATCGCCTACCCGGAGCCGGTCCGCCGGGGCCTCGAGGCCGGCGGTGACGGGCAGCCGCAGCTGCCAGAGCCGCCGGAGGCGGGCGTCGTCGAGCAGCCGCCGCTCCCCGAGCCTGACGTCATCCGCCAGTCCCCTCGGTAGCGCCTGCCTGTCCTGCCGGGCAGGACTAGCCTTCTTGCACTAGTACCCCTCCGGCGCGCACAATCGCCCGTCGCCCGATTTGACGTCTTTCGTCCCGGCGCGACCTCAGTGCGTACGCGAGGAGGACAGCGCGATCGCGAGCAGGACCGCCAGCACGGCCGGTACGACGGCGACCCCCGGGCGCTGCAACCCGCCCAGCAGCGTCACGGCCAACACCACCGCCACGGCGGTGAGCGTGACGG
>DATLGM010000358.1:0-7817 GCA_035540515.1 Egibacteraceae bacterium
CCGCCACCCCCCGCGGCGACGCACAGCTGCGAGTCCAGCGAGGTGAACGCGTCGGTCAACGGCTGCCCGTCGTAGCCGCCGGCGGGCGGGGCGAGGCCGAACAGCGCGTTGACCGTGGGCGCGATCGACAGGTTGCCGGGCCCGCTCTCGGCGCGGTGGACGCTGCCGGCCTCGTAGACCGGGGGGCCGGCGACGCTGGACGGCTCGGCCACCGCGTCGTGCCCGCCAGTCACCATCAGCACGCTGTGCTGCGTGATGGCGTGGCCGTGGTTTCCCGGGATGGGATTGCTGCTGCCGAAGTTGCCGCTGGCCACGCGCCGGCCGGGCTCGACCAGCGCGACGAAGTCGCCGGCGCGCGGGTGGTCCAACCCGTAGTCGGCCAGGTGGGGTGGGGCGTCGCGTGACAGGACGAGGTCGACGCCGTCGAGGTTGTCCAGGACCGCACGAACCTCGTCGCGCTTGGCGACGTCGTGCACGTAGACCAGGGCCGCCCCGCCGTTCTCGGAGATGCCGACGTCGTCGTTGGCGAGGTCGAAGCCGACCGACAGGCCGGCGCCGGCGAACGCGGCGGGAAAGTCGACGTAGGCGTCGGGCAGCGAGTAGTCCATCCCGTGGTCGGAGGCCACGATCAGGACCGTGTCGTCCCACCACCCCTGCGCCTTGAGCCCGTCGACGAACGTCCCGATCAGCGCATCGGTGTCGAGCATCGCGCCGGACCGCCCCGCCGGGTACTCCCCGTCGACCGCGTTGCCGGTCGGGTCGATGTGGCCCGACCGGTCGATGTCACCGAGGTTGACGAACGCGAACTGGGGGGTCGGCGGCTGCTCGACGAACACCCAGCGGCGCAGCTGGTCCATCGTGAGCTGGTCCAGCGCGTGCTCGCTCTCCGGGATGTAGAACGGCTCGGCGTTCCAGTGGGAAGTCGGCCGCCTTCTGGCTGCCGCCCTCGCGGAAGATGTTGAACAGGTAGGTCTTCGACTGGATCGTGGCGGTGGAGATCTCCTGCTCGCAGTCGCGCTCCAGGCGGGTCACGGTCGTGTCGGCGGTCAGCAGTCGGGGGTCGTCCTGGTACGCATCACCGCGGTCGGGGTCGTCGGGGTCGAACGCGGAGTTGCCGACGATGCCGTTGTTCTCGGGCAGCATCCCGGTCGCCATCGCCACGTGGTTCGGGGTCGTCTCGGCGACCATCACCGCGCTGGCCTGCTCGTACCAGACGCCCTCGGCCTTCAACTGCGCCAGCCTCGGCATCTTCGCGGTGGTCACCTCCTGTGGCTCCAGGCCGTCGGTGACCAGCACGTAGACGCGCAGCGGGTCGCCGGCGGCGGCCGCGGGGCGGGGCGCCGGCAGCAGCGCCAGGGCGGGCAGCGTCAGGACCGCCACGGCGGCGACCAGCAGGCGCAGCGGACTGCGCCGGCGAGCAGACGGGGGCATCGAGGGCTCCTGCATCAGTTCTCGTCGACGTCGGAGGCGTACCCCCCGCGGCGCCGGATCATCCGTACGACGCCGGCGCCTCGGCCACGACACGAACGATCGCCGCCGGCAACCTCCCCTGGACGACGCCGGCGCGGAAGGTGGCCAGGATCCGGGGTCGGAGCGGCCTGCAATTTCAACCACCTGGTCCGATGCCCGCGATTTCAACCACCTTGTGAGCCGGCGGGTCTGGGGGTCAGGCGCCTCGGCGGGTGGCGAGCACGATGTCGGCGAACTCGACCAGGCCCCCGACGCGACGGGGGTGGTGGACGGTGTGCAGTCCGCGGTGGTCCACCACCCAGGCGGTCAGGCCGGCGGCCTCGGCGGCGGCGGCGTCGTAGGCGACGGTGTCGCCGAGGTACCACGTCGCCTCGGCGGCCAGACCGAGCGGCGTGAGGGCGTGGTCGAAGATCGCCGGGTCGGGCTTGGCCACGCCGACGACGCCGGAGTCGACGATGACCTCGAGCAGGTCGGCCAGGCCGGCGCGCTGCAGCGCGGCCTCGACCCGGCCGTCGGCGTTGGACACCACACCGACGCGGACGCCGTCCTCGCGCAGCCGCGTGAGGCACTCGAGGGCGCCGGCGATCGGCAGGTCCCACAGGAAGTCGGGGTCGTCGGCCTCGGCCCAGGCGTCGAGCATCACGTCGTGGGGGACGCCCCGCCGCTCACCGATTGCGCCGATCCAGCGGGGGAACCAGTCGTCCCACATGCCGGCCTGCGGACTGAACTCGTGGTCGAGCAGCACCAGCGTGCGCCAGAACGCGTCGTCGAGATCCTCGGGGTCGTGCCCGCGCCGGCGCAGCGCCTGCGCCAGCCGCTCGACGTGCACCTGCACGAGCGTCCCCCCGGCGTCGAACAGCACGCCCTCGGGCGCCCTCACCTCGCGCAACCTCGCGCCGGCGCCGGCGCCGGCCTAGAGCGTCTCGACGATGATCGCGTCGCCCTGGCCGCCGCCACCGCACAGCGCCGCGGCGCCGCGGCCACCGCCGCGGTTGCGCAGCTCGTTGAGCAGCGTGATCGTGATCCGGGCGCCGGTGCACCCGATGGGGTGGCCGAGCGCGACCGCGCCGCCGTTGACGTTGACCTTCTCGCTGTCCAGCCCCAGCAGCTTGGCCGAGTGGATGGCCACCGACGCGAACGCCTCGTTCATCTCGTACAGGTCGAAGCCGGCGGGGTCGGCGTCGATGCGGGCGGCGGCCTTCTCGATCGCGGCCGCGGGTTGGTGGTGCAGCGACGGGTCTGGGCCGGCGACGGTGCCGTAGGACACCACCCGACCGAGAGGTTGCAGGCCCAGCTCCTCGGCCTTCGCGCGGCTGGCGAGCACGAGGGCCGCGGCACCGTCGGAGATCTGCGAGGCATTGCCGGCGGTGATCGTGCCGGTCTCGCGGTTGAACGCGCCGACCAGCTTCGACAGCGACTCGGGCGTCGTGCCGGGGCGCATCCCCTCGTCGGTGTCGACCGTGATCGGGTCGCCCTTGCGCTGCGGGACGGCGACGGGCACCACCTCGTCGGCGAACCGGCCGTCCTTCCACGCCGAGACCGCGCGCTCGTGGCTGGCCGCCGACCACTCGTCCTGGGCTTCCCGGCTGATCTGCAGCTCGGTGTTGACCTTGTCGCTGCCCTCGCCCATGTGACCGTCGTCGAACGCGCACCACAGCCCGTCGTGGATCATCGCGTCGACCAGCTGGCCGTTGCCCATCCGGTAGCCCGTGCGGGCCTTGGGCAGCAGGTACGGGGCGTTGGACATGGACTCCATGCCGCCGGCGACGACGACGTCGAACTCGCCCAGGGAGATCGCCTGGTTCGCAAGGGCGATCGCGCTCATCCCCGACAGGCACACCTTGTTCACGGTCAGCGCAGGCGTGTTCATGCCGATGCCGGCACGGAATGCGGCCTGCCGAGCGGTGATCTGGCCCTGCCCCGCCTGCAGGACATGGCCCATCACCACGTACTCGACCGCGTCGCCAGGCACGCCGCTGCGCTCCAGCGCCCCCTTGATCGCGACGCCGCCGAGGTCCATGGCCGACATGCTCGACAGCCCCCCGCCGAACTTGCCGATCGGGGTCCGGGCGTATCCGACGATGACGGCTTCGTTCATCTGGGCGCACTCCTGGCTGGCGGGACGTCGATCGGCACATTGTCTCAGGACTGCGATCATGGCGCCATGCGAGACGAGCCGTTCGACGTCGAAGCCCTGCTCGCCCTGCCCCGCCTGAGCGGGCTGGCGGTGGCACCCGACGGATCCCGACTGGTCACATCCGTCGCGACGCAGGACCGCAAGCACAAGCGGTTCACGGCCGCGCTGTGGGAGATCGACCCGACGGGCGCCACCGCGCCACGCCGGCTCACGCGGTCAAAGCCGGGGGAGTCGGGAGCGGTATTCGCCCGCGACGGGTCGGTGCTGTTCCTGTCGTCGCGGCCGGATCCCGAGGACGAGGACGACAACGGCGATGCCACGCGCAACGCGCTGTGGCGCCTGCCCGCCGGCGCCGGCGAGGCGTCGCTGGTCGCCGCGCCGCCAGGCGGGGTCGACCGGGTCGTGGCGGCGCACGCCGCGGACACGGTGGTGTTCGCCGCCAGCGCGCACCCCCGCACCGACGGCTGGGAGGCCGACGCCACCCACGAGCAGCGCCGGCGCGACGCCGACGTCACCGCGCAGCTGTTCACCGAGTACCCGATCCGCTACTGGGACCAGTACCTCGGGCCGCGCGAGCGGCACCTGCACGCGGTCACCCCCGCCGACGACCAGCCGCTGACGGCTGCGCCCGATCTGATGCCGCACCCCCGCCGCGCCCTGGACGAGGCGCGGTTCGACGTCACCCCCGACGGCGCCACCGTCGTCACCAGCGTCTGGCGCAACGGCGACGACCCCCGGGACCGCTACCGCGATCTGATCGCCATCGACGTCGCCACCCGCGAGCAGACCGTCCTCGCCACCGGCGACGCGTGGTACGAGGCGCCGGCGTGCTCCCCCGACGGCCGCTGGGTCGTGTGCGTCCGCGAGTCCCGGGCCAACCCGGAGCAGGCCCCGCAGGTCACCCTGTGGCTGGTGGACCTGCAGACCGGCGAGGGACGCGACCTCACGCCGCAGCTGGACCTGTGGCCCATGAACCCTGTCTGGGCGCCCGACAGCAGTGCCGTGTACTTCACCGCCGACTGCCAGGGGCGCACCCCGCCGTATCGGGCGGGGCTGGCCGACGGTCGCGTCACACGCCTGTCGGCCCGCGGGGCGTTCACCGACCTGTGCCCGTCGCCGGACGGGTCCGCGGTCTACGCGCTGCAGTCGATGGTGACCAGCCCGCCCCAGCCGGTGGCGCTGGATCCGTCCGCCGAGGACCAGGAGCCCAGGCTGCTGACCGACGCGTGGCAGGGCCCCCGCCTGTCCGGCCGGCTGGAACGGGTGTCGGTCACCACCGATGACGGCGTCGAGGTGTGGTCGTGGCTGCTGCTGCCCGACAGCGCCGGTCCCGACCACCCCGTGCCGCTCGCGGTGCTGGTCCACGGCGGCCCGCTCGCGTCGTGGTCGGGTTGGCACTGGCGCTGGTCGCCACACGTGCTGACGGCCCGCGGCTACGGCGTCTTGCTGCCCGACCCGGCGCTGTCGACCGGCTACGGCCAGGCGTTCATCCAGCGAGGATGGGGCCGGTGGGGCGACGTCGTGTACCGCGATGTGCTGTCGGCGGTCGACGCGGTGACGTGGCGTCCCGAGATCGACGCAGGTGCGACGGCCGCCCTGGGCGGCTCCTTCGGTGGCTACATGGTGAACTGGATCGCCGGCCACACCGACCGCTTCAAGGCGATCGTGACCCACGCCAGCCTGTGGGACCTGCACGTGTTCCACGGCACCACCGACGTGGGGGTGTGGTGGGAGCAGGAGTTCGGCGACCCGTACCTCGACGACGAGCGCTACCGCGCCAACAGCCCGCACCTGCACGTCGGGAACATCAGCACCCCGATGCTGGTCATCCACGGCGAGCGGGACTACCGCGTCCCCATCGACCAAGCGCTGAAGCTGTGGACCGACCTGCGTCGCCACGACGTCGAGTCGCTGTTCCTGTACTTCCCCGACGAGCACCACTGGATCCTCAAGCCCAACAACATCCGGCTGTGGTACTCCACGGTGCTCGGGTGGCTGGACCAGCACGTGCTGGGTCGCGAGTGGGAGCCGCCCGACCTGCTGTGACCGTCGCCGGCGTCGCCCTCGTTGCGTCAGTCGCGCCGGCGGCGCAGCGTGGCGGCGAGGTGATGGGTCAACACGTGGCCGACCGCGGCCATGCGGACGGCGTAGCGCAGCTCGTCGCCGTCGACGTGGATGTCGCGCTCGATCGCCTCGATGTCCTTGGCCGTCGCCGCGCTGGCCACGGTGGACGACGCCAGCCGCAGCGTCTGCCCGTCGACCGTGCCCTCCTGCAGCTCGACGACGCCGAACGGGTGGCTGAGCATCACCTCGACCCGGTCCGGCGACGCTCCCAGCCGCCAGTAGCCCGTCTCGCTGTGCAGGGGGCGGCCGTCGTCCATCGCCCAGGTGCGTTGCGTGTAGACCAGCAGCGGCTTGCCGGGGTGGGTGAAGGTGACCTCCTCGCGGTACTGGAAGGTCTCGATCGTGGGGTACTCGCCCACGCCCTCCCCCTCCCACGTGCCGATGAGGAAGGCCAGCGGCGGGGCGGTGGTCATGAGCCGTTGCCTTTCTGTCCGGGCTGGGGCAGTGCGACGTCTGCGTCGGCGGGGGCGATGACCTGCGCCATCAGCGACCCGTCGGCGCACACCCCCCGCACCGACACGTAGGTCCGCCACGTCCCACCGGTGACCAGCAGCTCGGTCTGGTGGCCGTCGCGGTGGACGGCGTCGACCTCGAGGTCGTCGCGGTCGTGGATCCACTGCTCGACACCGTCGGGTGTCGACTGCGTGTACGCGTTGATCTGCACGCGGGCGCCCTGGTCGCGAACCGCCTGCAGCGTCGTGCCGGGGGGCAGCAGCGCCCCGTCGGGCGGTGGCTGCGCGGCGGGGCTCGGTGGATGGCCGCACGCTGGCAGGGCCGCCGGGGCGGCCGGGGATCCCGCGCAGGCCGTCATGGCGAGCAACGCGACGGCGGCCAGAAGCCGGGTCATCCCTGATCGTCCGGCGGCACCCGCACGCCGGTGCGCCCACGCGTGCGGGCCTTCGCGGCGAACAGCGCGTCGGTGGCGGCGTCGCGTTGCACGTCCCGATCATGCCCGCCACGGCGGGGGCGGCGCAGCCAGGCGACCACGCGGCCGAGGTCGGCGCGCTCCAGGCGTAGCCGGCGGGCCCCCACGTCGGCCGCGGCGAGCACCAGCGCCAGCGCGGCCAGCGGCGGCCACAGCGGTCGCGGCACGGTGCCGGCAGGCAGCCCCTCGGGCTCGAACAGCGTGTCCGGGGCCGGGTCCATGCGACCGCCGGACGCACCGGCGGCGGCGGTCAGCCGTGTGGTGTCGGGCTGCGTGGCGGCGTACTCCGCGGGGTACGTGCGGGTGGCCGTCACCACCGCGCGGTGGACGACCTCCCCGCCGGCCGAGATTGCGGTGCTGACGGCGTAGACGCCTTCTCCCCCGGTAGCGGGCGCGCGTCCGGTGAAGGTGTCGACGGTGGCGCGCTCGAGCTCGACGTCCACAGCTGACCCGTCGGGGCCGGTGACGGTGGCGGTGGCCGTCGCGCCGGCAGGGACCTCGTCGGTCACCGTGACCGCCACGTCGACCCCGTCGGGCGTCGCCGTGGCGTCGACGGACAGGGCGGCGTCGGGGCGGTCCGCGAACGTCGACTTCACCACGTCGGCCCAGAAGGTGGAGAACCGCCCCCAGGTGACCCACTCGGCGGACCACCGGGGCGCCACGTCGGAGGTCCATGCCGCTGCCGTGCCCAGCCCCGCGCGCCACGACGCGAGCAGCGGGTCGCGCTCCTCGCCCACGGCGAGCAGCGTCTGTGCCGTCGGCTTCGCCGTGGTGGCCAGGTAGCCGGTCAGCGGCGGCGACTCGCCGAGCCGGTCGGTCACCGGTGCCTGGGCGGTCACGACCGGGTAGAAGGTGCCCTCGTTGACGATCGGGCGAGCGGCCATGCGCAGCTCGAGCGCGATGATCGTGGGGATCGACGACAGGTCCCGCCCCGGGTAGTAGCGACCGCCGCCGACCGCAGCCATCCGCCGCAGGACGTCGGCGCTGCCCTCCCCCGTGCCAACCACAGACAGCGTGACGCCGGCGTTGGCGGCTTCGCGGGCAACGTCGATCAGCCCGCTGGTGTCGGACATGAACCCGTCGGTGAACAGCACGATGTGACGCAGCCGCGCCTCGGCGTCGCGCAGCCCGGCGATCGCCTCACGCACCCCGACGGTGATG
>DATLGM010000359.1:0-7376 GCA_035540515.1 Egibacteraceae bacterium
GTCACTGCCGCCGCGATCGGCCAGCGGGGCGAGGATCGCGATCATGCCGCCGCTGTCCTCGGTGGTCTCCGCCCCGGACGTACCGGTGGCCGTGTCGATGACCGCCACATCGGTGCTGGCGCGCAGCTGCCAGCCGCCTTCCTCGTAGTCCGCGCCGGCCAGCCAGGGGTAGGCGCCCTGATAGTCGCCGTGCTCGCGGTAGGACAGGTCGATGGCGTTGACGACCATCTCGCCGGCACCGTCGGCGCCGAGGTCGGCCAGGTACGGCAGGACGTCGATGTTGGTCCCGGTGACCTCGTAGGTCCACGAGCCCTGGTACAGCCCGGGGATCGGCTCTTCACCGTCGCTGGTGAACACCTCGGTCAGTGCGCCGTCGTAGCTGCGACCCCACACCGTGGCCCCGTCGCGGCCCGAGACCACCGACAGGTCCCACCGGTACGTCACCGAGTACTCGTCGGGCCAGCACCAGTCCTCGTCGTCCTCCCAGTCGCAGTCCCCGTACTCCTCGTCGAGGATCACCAGGGACAGCTCGACGAGGTCGGCACGACCGTCACCGGTCAGGTCCTGCCGTACGGGCCACAGCAGCGACCAGTCGTCCGAGGCCCGCTCCCAGCGCGTCGCGCCGCTCCGACCGTTGCGCGCCTCCAGGACGGTGCTGTAGTTCTCGAGATCGAAGTGGTAGGCGACCACGTCGTCGCCGCCGTCTCCGTCGAGGTCACCCGCCGGAGTAGCCGAGGCGAAGCTGCCGGCCACCGGGACGTAGGGTTCCTCCGGCTCCGTCGAGTCGCCTCCTGCGGGCCCTGAGACCAGCACCCGGTCACCGGACCGGTCGCGGATCAGGGTGGCGACCGATTCCAGCCACGCGCGCCGGTCGCGGTGGTTTTTGACCCCGCGGATGGCGTCGGTCGGCGACGGTGACTGCTGCGGTGTGGCGACGGTGCTGGCGTCGCCGGCGCCCAGCCGCTGCACGACGGCGTCCAGCCCGGCCGTGCGGACGGACGCTCGCCCGCTTGCCCTGCCGCTGGCTCCCGCCGGCGCCGCGGTGATGCCGAGCACGACAACGGCGACCATGGCAGCGCGAAACAGCCCAGATCCCATAACCCTTACCCCGTGTCAGGGCGGCAGCCCGAGCTGTCGCAGATGAGGTACCGGTTCGCCGCGGGTGACCCGATCTCCTCCCCGCCTGCGAAAGAATCTCGGACCTGGCGGAGAGGCCTCAGTCGGGCCGGCGGGCGCGGCTCGGAGCGACCCGCGACGGCTCGTCGGGCATCTTCGGGTAGACCGGCGGCCAAGGGGCGTCGTGCAGGCCGTTGGCGCGGTCGCGCTCGTGCATCTCCAGCAGGGGCTCCAGGGACTGCGGGTGGGCGTACATGGCGGCCCAGGGGTCACCCGCGTCGGCGACCCGCTGCATGACGACCGGCATGGTCAGGTCGTCCGGGTGGATCGACTCGAGCTCCTCCCAGGCAAAGGGGGTGGAGACCTGCCCGCCCACGCGGGCGCGCACGCACCACGCGCCGAAGACGGTCTTGTGGGGCGCGTTCTGGTTGAAGTCGACGAAGACCCGCTCCCCCCGCTCCTCCTTCCACCACGCCGCGGTCAGCAGGTCACCGCGGCGGCGCTCCAGCTCCCGGGCGATCGCGACAGCGCAGGACCGCACCTGATAGGAGTCCCATCGGGGCAACAGGCGCAGGTAGATGTGGATCCCCCGGTTGCCGGTCGTCTTCGGGTAGCCCGCCAGGCCGGCCTCCCGCAGCAGGTCACGCGTCTCCGCGGCGGCCTCACGCACCATCTCGAACGTCGTCCCCGGCTGAGGGTCCAGGTCGATGCGCAGCTCGTCGGCGTGGTCGGGGTCATCGGCCAGCATGGGCCAGACGTGAAAGCCCAAGCAGCCAAGGTTGACGGCCCAGGCGGCGTGCGCGATGTCGGCGATCACCAACGCGCGTGAGGGCGTGCCGTTGACCGTCATCACCGTCGTGGTCGTCAGCCATTCGGGGGCGTTCGTCGGCACCCGCTTCTGGAAGAACGACGAGCCGCCGGCGCCGTTGGGGAAGCGCTGCAGCAGCACCGGACGTCCTGCGGTCGCAGCGAGGAACGGCTGGCGGACGGCCTCGTAGTAGCGGATCAGGTCGAGCTTGGTCTCGCCGCGATCGCCGAAGAAGACCTTGTCGGGATGCGAAACGCCGACAGCGCGGCCATCGAGCTCGATGACTGCGCTGTCGTCGTCCTTTGCGCCCACGGCGGCGAATCTACCGGGTGGGCACGGCGTCAACCGCTCAGTACAGGCAAGTGGTCTTCCCCTCGGGCAGCAGGCACTGCAGCTCGAGTCGGGAGTCCTGCGAGACGCTGTCGTAGAACACGCGCCCCTGGTGCGGGTGGCTGGTCGGTTGCCCGCCGATCGGGTTGTCGGGGGCCCGCACCATGAGGTTCAGGGAGTCCAGGACCTCGAAGTCGACGTCCTCGAACACGACCTCGGCGACGCCCTGGCCCGCCGGGAATTCAACGGTCTTGCGAGCGACCGGCTCGACATAGGCCTCGTTGCAGGCGCCGTTGCCGTCGGCGAACAGCTCGACGGTGAACGCATTGCCCGGATGCGACAGGGTGTGCAGGGTCAGCTTCACGTCGCCCTGGACCCGCCCGTCCATGAAGCCGTCCCAGCTCGGGAGCAGCCCGTTGCCGGAGCAGCGCGCGTTCGGACCACGCAGGTAGTTGATGATGAAGCGGGACTTGGCGTCGGACGACGTCGGTGCTTCGGTGTCCATGCTCATCCGGCCGAGGGAGGCATAGTCGAGCTCGCCGACGGCCTCCGTGCCGTGCAGGTAGAAGGTGATGTCTTCGTAAACGGGCTCGGCCGGCTCCTCCGTCGGTTCTTCGACGGGTTCCTCGAGCTGGGCGGAAGCCGCACCCGGCGCGGCGATCAGACCGAACAGCAGGACAGCGGGCAGCAGGAGCCGCAAGAGCTTCGACATGGAGGCACCTCAGGTCGACGAAGGGGTGGCGTGCCCTGTACTTCGGCGTCTGCCCCGTCGACACCTGCCTCAGCCCGGCAACAGCTCCTGGAGGAACTTGCCCGTGTAGCTGCCCGCTTCCGCGGCGACCGCCTCGGGCGTGCCCTGGGCGACGACCGTGCCGCCGCCGGAACCGCCTTCCGGACCCAGGTCGATCACCCAGTCGGCGGTCTTGACGACATCGAGGTCGTGCTCGATCACGATGACGGTGTTGCCCTTGTCGACCAGACGATGCAGCACGCCGAGCAGCTTGTTGACGTCCTCGAAGTGCAGCCCGGTCGTCGGCTCGTCGAGGATGTACACCGTCTGGCCTGTCGCCCGCTTCCGGAGCTCGCTGGCCAGCTTGACCCGCTGCGCCTCGCCACCCGACAGCGTCGTGGCGGGCTGGCCCAGACGCACGTAGCCGAGCCCGACGTCGTTCAGCGTCTCCAGGTGGCGGCTGATCGCCGGGATGGAGGCGAAGAACCCCAGCGCCTCCTCGACCGACATGTCGAGGACCTCGCTGATGGTGCGGCCCTTGTAGTGGACCTCCAGGGTCTCGCGGTTGTACCGGCGGCCCTTGCAGACCTCGCACGGCACGTAGATGTCCGGCAGGAACTGCATGTCGATCTTGATCGTGCCGTCGCCCTGGCAGGCCTCGCAGCGCCCGCCCTTGACGTTGAAGCTGAAGCGTCCCGGCTGGTAGCCGCGAATCTTGGCTTCCTGCGTGGTGGCGAACAGCTTGCGGATGTGGTCGAACACCCCCGTGTACGTCGCCGGGTTGGACCGGGGAGTCCGGCCGATGGGTGACTGGTCGATGCCCACGACCTTGTCGATGCGGTCCAGGCCCTCGATCGTGCGGTGACGGCCCGGGACGACCCGGGACCCGTACACGTGGCGCAGCAGGCTGGCGTGGAGGATGTCGTTGACGAGGGTGGACTTCCCCGACCCCGACACGCCGGTCACAGCCGTGAACGTCCCCAGCGGGAAGGACACCGACAGGTTCTTCAGGTTGTGCTCGCGCGCGCCCTTGACCACCAGCGCGTGACCCTTCTTGGGCGCTCGCCGGTCGGTCGGCACCGCGATCTGCTTGCGCCCGGCCAGGTACGCGCCGGTGAAGGACCGCTTGTTGCGCTGCAGGGCCTTGAGATCGCCGGAGTGGACGATCTCACCACCGTGCTCGCCAGCGCCGGGTCCGATGTCGACGATGTGGTCAGCGGCCTCAATGGTCGCGCGGTCGTGCTCGACGACGATGACGGTGTTGCCCAGGTCGCGCAGCCGGACCAACGTCTCGATCAGCCGCTCGTTGTCGCGTTGGTGCAGGCCGATCGACGGCTCGTCGAGGACGTAGAGGCAGCCGACCAGCCCGGACCCGATCTGGGTCGCCAAGCGGATGCGCTGGGCTTCACCACCAGCGAGCGTCCCCGCGGCGCGGTCCAGGGTGAGGTAGTCCAGCCCGACGTCGAGCAGGAAGTGCAGCCGGGCGCGGATCTCCTTGAGGATCCGCTCGGCGATCATCTGCTCGCGGTCGGTCAGGTCGAGGTCGTCGAAGAACGTCACCGCGTCGCCGATGGCCTGCGCGCACGCCTCGGCGATGTTTTTGCCGCCGACGGTCACCGCGAGCGGTAACGGCCGCAGCCGCGCCCCGTCGCACGCGCGACAGGGCACCTCGCGCATGTACTCCTCGATGCGCTCGCGCATGTGCTCGGAGTCGGTCTCCGCATGGCGTCGCAGCAGCTGCGAGACGACGCCCTCGTAGGTCGCCTTGTACGACCGGCGGCGGTTGAACCGGTTCGTGTACTGGACGAGCACCTTGGTCTTCTCGGGCAGCCCGTACAGCAGGACGCGCTGGTGCTCCGGCCGGATGTCTCGCCACGGGGTGTCCGGTCGGAAGCCGAGGTGGTTGGCGACCGCAACCAACAGCTGCTCGTAGTAGTTCGACTGCCCACCGGTTGCCCAAGGCTGGAGCACACCGTCGATGATCGACCGGCTTTCGTCGCCGACGACCAGCTCCGGATCGACCTCCAGGCGCGTGCCCAGCCCCGAGCAGGTCTCGCAGGCGCCGTAGGGCGTGTTGAACGAGAAGTTGCGCGGGGCGAGCTGGTCGAAGCTGAGCCCGCAGTTCGTGCACGCCAGGTGCTCGGAGAACGTCAGGGTCTCCCCGGACTCGTTCGGGTCCCGGGGGACGATCTCGACGGAGGCGATGCCCTCGGCCAGCTGCAGCGCGGTCTCGATCGAGTCCGCCAGTCGCCGCCGGATGCCCGGCTTGGCGACCAGCCGGTCGATCACGACCTCGATCGTGTGCTGCTCGTAGCGGGCCAGCTCCGGCGGGTTCGCGAGGTCGACGACGGCGGGCTCCGCGGTTCCTGAGGTGATCCGGGCGCGGGCGTAGCCGCGTGTGGAGAGGTCGGTCAGCAACTTCTCGTACTGCCCCTTGCGGCCGCGCACAACCGGCGCCAGCACCTGGAAGCGGGTGCCCTCGGGCAACTGCTCGACCTGATCGATGATCTGCTCGGCGGTCTGTCGCTGGATCGGATTGCCGCAGTTCGGGCAGTGGGGGTGGCCGATCCGCGCGTACAGCAGACGGAGGTAGTCGTACACCTCGGTGATCGTCCCGACGGTCGACCGCGGGTTGCGGCTGGTCGACTTCTGGTCGATCGAGATCGCCGGCGACAGTCCTTCGATGAAGTCGACGTCGGGCTTGTCCATCTGCCCCAGGAACTGGCGGGCATAGGCCGACAGCGACTCGACGTACCGGCGCTGGCCCTCGGCGTAGATGGTGTCGAAGGCCAGGCTGGACTTTCCGGAGCCGGACAGGCCGGTGAAGACCACCAGGGCGTCCCGTGGGATCTCGAGCTCGACGTTCTTCAGGTTGTGCTCACGAGCCCCGCGGATGACCAGGGAGTCGTGCGTTGCAGTGGCGCGTCTGGGCACGGAGGAATGCTCCGGATCAGGAGGGGTGCCGCGGGGAAGACGGCCCATACAGGGACCGGTCCAGTGTATGGCCGTTCTAGCCTTGCGGCATGAGCGAGTACGAGGGTCACGTGTTCCCCGGAGGGCCAGCCATCAGCCGGACCGTGGCGGTGGGGGGCGCAACCGTCGAGGTGCGCAAGTTCTCCGTGGGACCGATGGACAACAACGTCTACGTGCTGCGCGACACCGCCTCAGACGAGGCGTTGCTGATCGACGCGGCCAACGACGCCGACCGGATCCTGTCGGAAGTGGATGGCCTGGCGGTCAAGGCGATCGTCACGACCCATGGCCACGGCGACCACTGGCAGGCGCTCGACGCCGTGGCCGAGGCGACCGGCGCCCCCGTCTGGCTCAACCCGGGGGACGCGCCGATGGTCCCGCGCCGCGCCGACCATCCCGCCGGCGACGGGGAGGAGATCCGCTTCGGCGGGGCGACCGTGCGCCTGATCCACACGCCTGGGCACACGCCCGGCAGCACCTGCGTGCTACTGGCAGGCACGCACCTGTTCACAGGGGACACGTTGTTCCCGGGCGGGCCGGGCAACACGTTCGGCGACGCCGAGGCCTTCGCGCAGATCATGGACAGCCTGGAGCAGCGGCTGTTCACGCTGCCGGACGAGACCTGGGTCTACCCCGGCCACGGCGACGACACCACCATCGGCGCGGAGCGCCCCTCCATCCCGGAGTGGCGCTCCCGCGGCTGGTAGCCCCCGGAGGGCCTAGAACGTCTTGACGTTGAGGAGCGGCTCCTTGATGCCGTCCGGGTCGTCGGCGTTGCTCCAGTCGGTGGTGCCGGCCGCCTGCAGGGCGGACTTGACCTGCGTCGGGGTGGCGCCGGGGTTGTTCGCCTTGTACAGCGCCGCGGCGCCGGCGACGTGCGGGGAGGCCATCGAGGTGCCGCTGATGGTGTTGTAGCCGCCGCTCTTCCACGTGGAGTGGATGCACACGCCTGGGGCGATCAGGTCGACGTCGGAGCCGTAGTTGGAGAAGTCGGCGAAGGTGTCGTCCCGGTCGGAGCGGCAGGTCGCCGCACCCAGACCACCGGGCTTGCCGTCAAAGTCCGCCAGCGCCGAGACGGTGATGACCTCCTCGTACGTGGCCGGCCGGTAGTTGTTGGCGTCGGCCGAGGAGTTCCCCGCTGCCACGACGTATGTGACCCCGGCGCCCACCGAGCGGCAGATCGCGTTGTGGTACGTGTCGCTGCCGCCACAAACGCTGTCGGAACCGGAGCCGCCCAGGCTCATGTTGGCGACCTCGATCGTGGACGCGTTGGCCGTGACGTAGTCGATGCCGCAGATGATCGACGAGGTCGTGCCCGAGCCGGCGTTGTTCAGCACCCGCACCGCCCACAGGCGGGCGCCCGGTGCCACGCCGACCACGCCTGCACCGTCGTCCTTGGCGGCAACCGTGCCGGCGACG
>DATLGM010000360.1:0-9556 GCA_035540515.1 Egibacteraceae bacterium
CCGCCCGGCTTGGCCGCCGGGTGCATCGTCGCGTCGGGGGTGACGGCGGTGACGCCGGGCACGGCGGCCAGCAGGTCGACGGCGGTGCTGGGCACCGTCGCGGCGAAGCCATCAACGATCGGCAGCTCCGCCGTGACGGTGCCCCCCAACCGATCCACGGCCGCGGCAGCCTGGGTCTGCGCCCCCGGCGCCTGGACGATCACGGCCGCGGCATCGGCTGGGGCTGTCACGCCCGTGCCAGGAGCGGCCGGCACGGCGGACAGAAGACCTGCCGCCGCAACGACGGCAACACAACGCAGCGCCTTGCTCACATCCCGCTCCTTGGACACCCGGTCCAGCAGGTGTCCGCTATGACTGCGCATGAGCACTGTACGGCGGTGTCTGCGGGCTCGACAATGGTCCGCCTGGACCAGTCCGAATGGTGGCAGAACGCCCCGCGAGCCGTGTGGTTGCGCCGGTTTGTGACGCCAGGATTGGACTAGATCGCGCCGCCGAACCGGTCATGGCGCTCGCTGCCCCCAACCACGCCTGGCGACTCCTGCGTCAACCCTCTCGCCGTGCCGGCCGGCGGCATCCCGGTCGCGCCCCACAGCACGGTGACCATCCCGGCCTGGCGTCCGCCGACCACCTCGTAGGGGTCAGACACCAGCAGGTCGGCCGGCCGGGCACCGCCGACGTTACGGATGCGGATGTTCGAGCCCCAGTAGTCCACGGCGGCCAAGCGACCGGGGATGCCTGCATCGGCCTGGGTGAGCTGCCCCGCCACCGACAGCCCGGACGAGGAGCCCTTCAGCACGAGCACCCTGCCCCAGCGGTGCTCGGTGCGATGGCCGGCGGACACCGCCACGTCGGCGATGCGATCGCCGTCGAGGTCTCCGACGGCGAGGTCATCGCCCAACGCACCCAACGCATCGGTGATCAGCGCGTCATGACGCAGGTAGACGTCGCCATTCGCGGTCACCCCACGCGCCGACCCCTTGAGCACGTGGAGCGCGCCGATGGCGTCGGTATCACCGTTGGGCTCCTGCAGGGCGGCGACGACGAGGTCATTGCGGCCGTCGCCTGTGACGTCACCGACTCCCACCGCGGAACCGAACGCGTCCAGCGACTCGGCCCGGCTCTCCACACCCGGGCTGTCCTGGGTCCACACCTGCGCGGCGGGCACCGCCTTGCCGGCGACGTCCAGCCCGCGGCCGCGGGCGCTGTAGACGACGACCACCGCCCCCTCGGCGATCTGGGATTCCATCGCGCCGATCACCAGGTCACTGACGCCGTTCCCGTCGAGATCGCCGACCGCCAGGTCGCCGGGAAACGCGCCACCGAGCTCGGGGAGCCCGAAGTGCGGGCCGATCTGCGCGACAGGGACGCGGCCCAGGCCGGTGGCGCGACCCGCGAAGACGAGCACGCCACCACGGCCCGCATTGGTCGAGACCACCAGATCATGGCGGCCGTCACCGTTGAAGTCGGCGGCGGCGAGCCCGAACCCCATGGCGTCCTCGGCGGGATCAGGGTCACCCAGGGGCTGGGCCGGCCGCGGCAGACGGTGCGCCCTCGCCGTGCTCAATCCCCGGGCGTCGCCGTACAGCACCGTGACGGTGCCCACCTCTTCGTCCGTCGCCGTGCCCTCACGGGGTGTCGACACCGCGAGGTCGGCGTAGCCGTCGCCGTCGAAGTCGCCCGAGGCGAGGGCGGCGCCGAACTGGTCACCGGCCTCCGGTGTGCCGGGGATGCGCGCATCCGCCTGGCTGAAGCGGAGCGAGCCCCTGGTCCGGACCCCCGTCGCAGTGCCCCGCATGACCACCACGGCGCCGGCGCCGGCGTTCTCACCGGGCACCCCGACGGCCATGTCCGGCCGCCCGTCACCGTTGAAGTCCCACGGCCGCGCGGTGGCAGCCGCGGCCATGGCGGGTGGCACAAGGCTCACCCACAGCAGCACCGTGAGGAGAAGCGCACACGCGCGTCCCCAACCCCGCCGACCGGACATGACGACCTCCTTGCCGCGCCCGCCCCAACTGAGCGCATCGTGCGCCCAAACGCCCTCGTTGACCAGGGTCTTTCGGGTGGGGCGTGTGGGGCCGTTCGTCAGGGGCCGGTTTCGGCCAGTCGCACCGCCAGCGTCGGAGGCGGCGAGGGCAGGCGGTCCGGGTGCAGGATCCCGCCGAGCACCGCCGCCCCGGCCGTCACGGCGTCGGGGGTGCACCGCGAGAACAGCCGCGTCGCGGCCGTCACCCACAGGGCGCCGTCGCGGACCGCACGCAGCGAAGCCACCTCGGGACGAGCGACCAGTTGACGGGTCTCGGCGACCGCCACCTCCAAGGTGTAGCCGCAGGGCATCACGACGATGATGTCCGGGTCGGCCTCGGCGATCTCGTCCCACGTGGCGCGGCGGGACGGGTCGCCCGGCGAGGACAGCAGGTGCTCGCCACCGGCTGCCTCCACCAGCTCGGGTACCCAGTGGCCACCGAGGAACGGCGGGTCGGTCCACTCCACGGTGACCACGCGCGGTCGCGGCGCCGCCGCCACGGCGTCGGATACGTGCTGGAGTCGGGCGCGCACCCCCGCGATCACCTGCTCGGCGACACCCTCGCGTCCGGTGGCCTTGCCGACACGGCGGACGTCGTCCATCAACCCGACCAGGTTCGTCGCCTCCAGCATCACCAGCTCGGCGCCGTCGGGCAGGGACGCGCGCGCCAACGCCCCGTCGACAGCGCACACGTCGCACACGTCCTGCGACAGCACCACGTCCGGCCGCAGATCACGTAGGCGCTCGACCTCCGTGGTGTACAGGCTGCGGCCGTTGGTGACCGCGTCGACGACCTGGCGATCGATGTCGGCCGGGTCGGGGCCGTCGACATCGTGGCCTGCGGCGCCCACGGTGCTTGCGGTCAGGACCGGCAGGCCCGCGGCGGCAGGGTGGTCGCATTCATGGGAGACCCCGACCAGCGCGTCGGCAAGGCCGAGCGAGGCGGCGATGTCGGTGCCGGAGGGGATGAGGCTGGCGATGCGCACGGTGACTCCTTGCAGCGTGGCGGCCGCCAAGGTATCCGGCGGGCAGGAACCGTTGCCGCGACGGCGAAGTCCCCCGTAGCAGCGGCAACGGTGCCGTCGAACAGGGAGTGCGCGATGCGGCGTGTGACGGGTGTGTTGATGGTCGTGGCCTTGGCCGCGTTGGGCACGGCGGGGTTCGCCACGGCTGAGGAGCCCGAAGGGCCGGCCCCCACGACCGTGCAGGCCGTGGACGCCGCGGTCGAAGGCAGCGCCGTCGCGGTGGCTGCGGACATCGCGTTCGGCGGGCAGGCCCCGGTCGTCCTGGGCGACGACCCCGCGGGCGACGGTCCGGTCGACGCGACGGCGGCCGACGCGTTCGGCGTCGACCTGACCGAGATACGCGCCTACCGCTCGGACCCGACCGACCCCGTCGTCACGCTGGAGTGGCAGACCACCAACCTCGAACGGCTCCCTCCGCCGGAGATCATCCGCTACTACTGGCAGTTCGTGGTCGACGGTGCCGTCATCTCCGCGCAGGCCAAGACGACCGACTTCGTGTCGGCGGCCAACGTCGGCGACGGCCAGCCGGGGACCGTGGCCAGCAACCTGCAGTCCTACGGCAGCGCCGGCGTCCCCGGGTTCCGGATCCGCGGCAACTGCGAGCTGATCGGCGGGACGCTGAACAACTGCGGACACGTCGCCTGGGTCGACGGCGAGTTCGACTTCGACAACGACGTCGTGCGGTTCTTCTTGCCGCTGGACCTCGAGGCGCTGCCCAAGCTGCGCCCCGGCGCCAAGATCACGCCGGACGCCAACGGCGCCTACGCGGCGTTCCAGGCCGCAGCGGACAACGCCAACACCCGCGACACCGTCACCCAGTGGGAGGACTACGTCGTCCCCGACGCGACGGCCACCGCACGGCTGCTCGACGCCGCCGGCGCTGTGGTCGCCTCCGGTGCCCTGTCCCAGGGCGACGACGGTCGCTGGAGCGGCGGGCTGACGGCGCCTGCGCCGGGTGACTACCGCTTGGAGGTCCGCGCCTGCTTCGCCGACAACTGCGACATCTCGGTCACCGACCTCGTCGTCTCATGACGGCCCCGCCTCCGTAGCGATGCCGTAACGGCCTGAGGCCTACGGTGCGCGCAGGAGGTGGGACATGGCGAGGTACTCCTACCGAGTCGAGATCGACTGCGAGCCCGAGGCCCTGTTCTCGGTACTGCTGGACCCGGCGTCCAACGCGCGGTGGCAGGCGGGTGTCGTGCACACACGTGCGTCGACGCCGGGGCTGGCGGGGGTCGGTACCCGGATGACCGAGGTGCGTGAGGTGGCCGGCTGCCGCACCGAGATCGGCTACGAGCTCGTCGCAGTCGAGTGGCCGTCGAAGACGGTGGTCCGCATGGTGGCGGGTCCACTGGCGGGGACCGCGAGCTACACGTGCCGACGGACGCACGGGGGCACGGAGTTCACGCTGACCTGTGATGTGGCACCCCGCGGCCGGTGGCGGCTCATGGCGCCGGCCATGGCCGCGGTCATGGCCGCCGAGGTGGCGCTGTCGTGCGAGCGGCTCAAGGCGCTGCTGGAGGCGCCGGTGTCGCTGCAGGCCGCCACCGCCTGAGCTCGTCTGCCCGATCACCTCACCGCACGCGCGAAGCGCACGACCGCGTCGATCATCTCGTCACCGTCGAGCAACGCACGGTCGTTGTGGTCGGCGCCGGCGACTACGAGAAGCTCGGCGCCGGCCGCCTCAGCGACCGCGCGGCTCTGCTCGGTCGGCACGATGCTGTCGCGATCGCCGGCGACCACCAGCACCGGACCGTCGTAGCGGGCGACGTGGGCCTTCACGTCCACGTCATCGCGCAGCAACAGCCGGACCGGAAGGAACGGGTAGTGGCGCGCTCCCACGTCGGCCAGCGTCGTAAACGGGGACCGCAAGACCAGGCCGTCGGGAGGGTCCTCGCTGGCCAGTCGTGCCGCAACGCCGCTGCCCAGCGACTCGCCGAAGTACACGAGCGGGCCGGTCTCGCGGTCGGCCAGGAATCGGCGGGCGGCGCGGGCGTCGGCCAGCAGCCCGTCGGCCGAGGGCCGTCCGGGGTTGCCGCCGTAGCCGCGGTAGTCCAGCAGCAACACGTCAATGTCGCGCGCCGCCAGCGCCGCGGCCAGCGGCGCGCGCAGCGAGCGGTTGCCGGCGTTGCCGGGCAGGAACAGCACGGTGGCGGTCGCCTCGCCGTCAGCTGGGACGAACCACGCGGACAGCTGCAGGTCGTCCTCGGTGGTCAGGGTGACCTCCTGCGCCTGTGGCAGGTCGGCCTCTGCGGGAGTCCCCGCCCCGCCCATCGGCAGGTAGATCAGCCGGTCCTGGAACACGTAGGCCGCAACGACGATGAGTCCAGCGGCACCGACGAGCCAGACCAGCAGACGCAGGTCAGCGCTCCGGGTACTGCGAGGTCCGCTGGTCGGGCTGGGCGCCGCCGGTGAACCGGTGGTCGACCGGTGTCTCGGTCTGACGCTTCCGCAGGACGAAGAACAGCGCGACCATGGCCGGGACGAGCAGGAGCAGGCCCGGCAGGCCGGTGATGATGCTGAGGATCACCCCGATGCCGACGAGGACGGCCAGTGCCTGGATCATGGGGGAAACCTTTCGGTCGACGCGTGCGCCGGTCGGTTCCCGCCTACCCACTTTCGCTCGGCCGTACCGCCGCGGCCTCAGCCCTCGGCGTCGGGCACGACGCGCACGTTGAACATCGGCGTCCCCAGCGCCCGCATGGTCCTGGTCCACAGCGCGAGGTACATCTCCGTGGCCCGTGCAGCCTCGATCCCGCCGAGGTCGACGACGTGACGCCACCCGAACCACTGCTGCAGCCACCTCGTCACGGTGGCCTTCGCATCGACGTCGTCGCCGCACACGAACAGGTGGTGCTCGCCGCCGGCCAGACGCTGCGGGTCGACCATCAGCACCGCCGTCACGGTGTTGAGAGCTTTGACGACGCGCGTGTCGGGCAGCGCACGCTGGATCTGCTCGCCGAGCGAGTCGACGTTGGCCACGGTCAGCGTCGGCGGGAAGCCCGCGGAGAAGTCCAACGGGTTCGCCACGTCGATCAGGATCTTGCCCGCGAGGTTGTCCGCATCAGCCATCCGCAGCGCCTCCAGCGACGCCCCGCCGGCGGTCGCGTTGATCACCACCTCGCCGTGGGCGGCGGTGTCCGCGAAGGACCCGATCGCGATGGCGGGGTTGGCCTCGTGCCACTCGGAGAACGACTCGCCGCCGTCGGCGGGACGGGCGAGCAGTGCACCCACGTCACGCGTGCCGAGCATGACGTCGTGCCCTGCGCCGGCCAGTCCGTCGCTCAGTACCCGCCCGACGCCACCGGACCCCAGGATCCCGACCCGCATCTTCGTCCCCTTCGG
The DNA here is from genome assembly GCA_035540515.1 of Egibacteraceae bacterium. Lineage (GTDB taxonomy): Bacteria > Actinomycetota > Nitriliruptoria > Euzebyales > Egibacteraceae > WHTG01. Next base: position 6,394 of record DATLGM010000360.1, read on the forward strand.
TTGCGTGCTTGGATGCAACACCCGCCCGCGCCGAATCCATCCCGCCCAGGAGACGCCGATGGCCGCATGGGACGTCCATGCCGACGAGCAGTACTGCTATCTGACCACGCTCGGCAGGGTGACAGGACACGAGCACACGATCGAGATCTGGTTCGTCGTCGTCGACGGTCGGCTGTACCTGCTGTCCGGCGGCCGAGACCGCGCCGACTGGGTCCGCAACCTCATGGCCGAACCGCGCGTGCGTGTGCGCATCGCCGGGGACGAGTACCGGGCAACCGCGACGGTGGCCGACGACGATGACACCTCACGACGGGCGCGCCAGCTGCTGGTCGACAAGTACCAGGACGGCTACGACAACGACCTGACCAGCTGGCGCGACACCGGCCTGCCGATCGTGCTGACGGCGGCGCCGTGATGCGTCAGTCGCCGACGACGAACTCTCCTGCAGCGGCGCGCGTCGTGTAGTCCGCGGCGCCGGGCCCAGCGACGTAGTACGTGTACGCGTCCTCGCCATCCCCTGCCCACGCCGAGGTGCCGCGCCGGCTGTCGTGTGTCTCCGCAGACAGTGCGGTCCACACCGTGCCGCTGGTAAGGTCAGCGGCGGCATCGCCCGCGAACGCGCCGCGCGGCAGCGTCCACGTGATGCGGTTGCCGGTGATCTCGACCCCGCTGGTCAGTTCGTGGTGGTAGCGGTAGTAGGACTCCCACCAGTCACCGGGGGGCAGGTCCGACGGCCGCGAGCAGGTCGACGAGAAGGTGCCGACCCGCTCGACCGTTCCGGGGTCGGCGCTGCTGAGGACGTCGTTGACGCCGACACTGGCGCCACACCGGTCCGTCAGCCGCCACCCGACCGCCCAGTTGGCTCCCTGCAGCTCGACGTCCGGGACATCGCCGCACAGTTCCAACTCGATCTGGACACCGCCGCCCACCAGGTCCCGGAACGAGACCGACTTGATGTCGAACCCCGCGACCCGCTCCTCGTCGGGGTTGTCGACGAGTCGGCGGTTGGCGAGCTCCACCATGCGCCCGGCGTCGCCGCACCGGTCGGTGACCTGTGGCTGCTCTGAGGCGGCCGCCGCAACCGGTCCGGCGAGCACGCCGATGAGCAGAACCACGACGTACCCGAACACGCGCACGACCATAGGAACCGCTCCTCAAAGGACCCCGCGGATGGACACGGTGGGTATTCGCCGTCTGGGCCGGCGCCTCCTGCCGCCGTGGCCGATTAGCATCCGGCCCCGTGGACTTCCGCGACACGACCGACGAGGCCGCCTTCCGAGCCGAGGCAATCGATTGGCTCGACCAGACCTTGCCCGGCCGTCCCGAGGGGGCCGGTCGGGGCGCCAAGGAACGCGCCAGCCGCTGGTGGCAGGAGCGTCTGGCCGAGGGCGGATGGGCCGGCATCACCTGGCCCACCGAGTACGGCGGCCGCGGCCTGTCCATCGTGCACGAGGCCATCTTCCTGGAGGAATCGGCCAAGCGGGACGCGCCAGAGCCGCTGAACCTGCTCGGCATGATCCTGGCCGGTCCGACCATCCTGGTGCACGGCACCGACGAGCAGAAGCAGCGCTACCTCCCCAAGATCCTGTCCGGTGAGGAGATCTGGTGTCAGGGGTTCAGCGAACCCGGCGCTGGCTCCGACCTCGCGTCGCTGCGGACCTCGGCCACGCCCACGGGGGACGGGTTCGTCATCAACGGCCAGAAGGTGTGGACGTCGTTCGCCCACGAGGCCGACCGCTGCATGCTGCTCGCACGCGTTCCCACCGACGAGGGCGGCAAGCACGCCGGCATCACCTACTTCTTGGCGTCCATGGAGGGCGTCGACGTTCGGCCGCTGGTGATGATCAACACCGACGCCGACTTCAACGAGATGTTCTGGTCGGACATCCCGCTGTCGGGCGATGAGGTTCTGGGCGAAGTCGGCAAGGGTTGGTCGCGGTGACGACCCTGGCGTTCGAACGGGGGTCGCTGGCGTTCGCGCTGGGTGCGGTCGCGGCACGGACGCTGGAGCGCCTGGTCGAGACGTGCGTGCGGACCGGTTCGGCTGACGACCCCGTCGTGCTCGACGAGCTCGGCCGCTGCTCCGCTGACGTCGAGGCGCTGCGTCTGACGACGATCCGCCAGCTCTCGGAGCTGTCCGCCGGGCGCTCGCCGGGGGCGGAAGGGTCCGCGGTCAAGCTGAGCTGGGCGCGGGTGATGCAGCGGATGACCCGCTTGGCGGTGGAGCTCGGCGGCGTCGACGGGCAGGCGCAGGACGACGAGATGTCGCGGCGCTGGGCGCTGGGCTACCTGCGTTCACGAGGGATGTCGGTCGAGGGCGGCACCGACGAGATTCAGCTGTCGATCATCGCCGAGCGGGTGCTGGGGCTCCCGCGGTCGCGGTAGGGAGAGCACGTGAAGGCGACCTTCACCGAGGAGCAGCGGGCGCTGGCCGAGACGGCACGTGACCTCGGCGCCGGGGGGCTTGCCGCCGCGCGGGTGATGCTCGACGGGGGTGAACCGGACGACAGCCTGACCGCGGCGCTGTTCGGGGGCTTCGCCGGCGTCGGCGTGGCGGAGGCGGCCGGTGGCGCCGGCGGCGGGCTGGTCGAGGTCGCAATCCTGCTCGAAGGACTGGGCCGGACCGTCACCCCCACCCCTTTCGTTCACCACATCCTCGCGCTGCAGGTGGCCCATGCCGCCGGCCATGATGTCGGCGCCGCACTGGCGCCCGACGCCCGCTGGGTGCTCACGCCGGGAGGACAGACCACTGCGGTGCCCGACGGCCCCACCGCCACCGCTGCGGTATCAGTGGGCGACGACCACGCCGTGACCGTGCATCGAGTCGAGGCCGCATCGCCACGGCCTGGTCTGGACCCCACCCGGCCCCTGGCCGACCTGCGCCTCGGCGAGGTCGTCGCCGCTGCCCGCACGGGCTCACCGCACGCCGGCCTGCGCGCTGCCGCGGCATTGGCTGCCGAGCAGGTCGGCGTCGGCAGGGGGGCCGTCGACCTGGCGGTCGACTACGCCAAGACCCGCGAGCAGTTCGGCCAACCCGTCGGCCGGTTCCAGGCGGTCGCCCACCAGCTTGCCGACGCGTTCACCGGGTTGGAGCTGGCGTGGTCGCTGGTGCTGTATGCCTGCTGGGCGTTGGACGCCGGCGCCCCGGACGCCGCCGGTGCCG
>DATLGM010000361.1:0-8180 GCA_035540515.1 Egibacteraceae bacterium
GATCAACCGTGCGGGCCAGGCAACGAGCCGGTGCGGTACGACGTGGCGGGGGTGGTGTGCACACACGGTGATGACGCGCCGCCACCAGGGGTGGACACGAGCACGCTGCCGAGTGTCGCGGAGCTGGTCGAGGCGCGGTACGGCGTCGACGACCCCGCACTGGCGCCGGCCGAGGTCCAGGACGACCCTGCGGTGGCGGCGACCACCACGGTCGCTTGCATCGGCGACGGGACCAGCGGCGCGCGGGTGCAGCTGGTCTACGCCCGCGCCTCGGACGTGCCCGACCGCTACAACGCGGTCCTTCCCCTGCTGCGCCAGTACGCCTCGGACGTCGACGACGTCATCAACGTCAGCGCCGGCCGCGTCGGCGACGGGCGACGGGTGCGCTACGTGACCAACAGCAGCTGCCAGCCGCACGTCGCCAAGGTGACCCTCAGCGCCTCCGGTGACGACAACTTCGGCGCCATGGTCAGTGAGCTGCGGGAGCTGGGCTACAAGTCGCCGGACCGCAAGTACCTGGTCTTCATGGACGCCGCGGTGGGCATCTGCGGGCTGGGCGAGGTCTACCTCAACGACAACGGGGCCGACACCAACCCCAACAACGCCGGCGTGGCGATGTACTCGCGGGTCGACACGTCGTGCTGGCAGTACGCCGCCGCGCACGAGCTGCTGCACACCTTGGGGGCGGTGCAGAACTCGGCGCCCAACTCCACGCAGGCCGGCCACTGCACCGACGAGATCGACGTCATGTGCTATCGGGACACGAAGACGACGGTCACACGGCAGGTCTGCAACCGCGCGGGGCAGGTCGACTGCAACTACGACGACTACTTCCACCCCAACCCGAAGGCCAACAGCTACCTGGCGACCAAGTGGAACACCGCGCGCAGCCGGTACCTGGAGAGCGCGGCGCCGCCACCGCCGCCCAAGACCACCGCCTCCATTCCCGCAGCGGCGACGGCCGGCGTCGCCACCGCCGTCCGGGTCGACCTGGCCAGCGCCGGCGCGGTGGCGTGGACGTCCACGCGCAGCGAGTGCTGGTTCGCCGATCCGTCCGCGGCCCGCACGGAGTGGACCTGCCCCGCCTCGGCGGAGGGCCAGGCCGAGGTGACCGCGCAGGTGACCGAGGCCGGCGTCACCACGCCGTTCTCGCAGATTGTGTCGCTGGTCCGGCCGGTCACGAAGATGCCGACCGGCGTCACGATGACGGCGTCGGCGACGCGGGTCGTCACCGGCCGGCAGGTGCAGTTCAGCGGCCGGGTGCGATCGCTGGCCACCAGCGCGTCCATCGCCGGCATCGGCGTATCGCTGGACGTGCGTCCCAAGGGCTCGCGGGTGTGGCGCTCGCTTGCCGAGGGCCAGACCAACCGCAGCGGCTTCGTCAGCTTCGACGTTCGGGTCGACAGCAACGCCGCCTACCGGTTCCGGTCGCTGCCGAACCCCACCTGGGCGATGGGTCTGGGGGACGCCAAGGCCGTCGCGGTGCTGTCCAAGCTCAGCACCTCGGCGACCAAGCGGGCCGTGACGGCGGCGCGCACCGGCCGCACCGTCACCGTGCACCGCATCACCGGCAAGGTCAGCCCGGACAAGGCGGGCAAGCGGATCCGACTGCAGCGCCGGATCGACGGCCAGTGGCGGACCATCCGCAGCAAGACGCTGAACCAACACTCGCGGTACGTGTTCCGCTTCGCCCCGAAGAAGTCCGGCACCTTCCGACTGCGCGTCGTCAAGCCGGGCGATCGCCGGCACGTGCGCACCGAGCGGCCGCTGCGCGTCACCAGCTGACGCGCCGCCCGTCGGCACCTGCGAGACTGGGCGGCGCCGGGACGGTCGACAAGGGGTGGTGTGCGCGCGCGGTTCAGCACCGTGGTCGGGCTCCTGCTGATGGTTGCGTGCCAGGTCCCCGAGGTGGCGCCGGCGCCCACCCCGACCGCGGTCCACGAGCCCGGCCCGCTGGAGCCGTCAGAGCCGTTCGGCCTGACCACGGTCGTGCTGCGACCGCCGGACGGGGGGACAGCGATCTCGCTGCACGTGTACGACGCGTACGAGCCGAAGGCGCGCCGGCGAGGGTTGATGCACCGGGAGTCGCTGCCGCCGATGACCGGGATGGTCTTCCGGATGCCCGAGGAGCGTGCGGGGGGCTTTTGGATGAAGAACACGCTCATCCCGCTGTCCATCGCCTTCTTCGACGCCGACGGCCGCGTGCTGGCGGTCCGGGACATGGCGCCGTGTGAGCGCGAACCGTGTCCAACGTACGATCCCGGCGCCGGCTACCACGGCGCGCTCGAGGTGAACCAGGGAGCGTTCGACGAGATCGGCCTGGAGCCCGGCTGGCACGTGGACCTTCCTGTCGGCCTGCCACCACCCCGGTAGAAGGAGCACGCAGATGTCCCCCACCACCATGTGGATCCTCGCCGCCATCGTCGTGGTTCTGCCGCTGGTTTTGCTGCTGGCGTTCAACCGGGGGGACGTGGCGGACAGCCGTGGCCGGCGGATCTCCCGGCGGTGGCGCTCGCGTCGCTGAGCCACCGCGGGAGCTTGCAGACTCGGCCAATCCCGACGATTCGTCACGACCCAGACCAAATGGGGCTAGTTCTCCTGGTGCATTTGTGAAGTAGCCCTGCCCTCGCGCCGTCGGCGCCCCTACTGTTCGGCGAAATCGACGGCGAGTGGCAGGGCTGGGCATGCAGTGGGTTGGTCGGATGCGGCGGCGCGCCGTCGAGGTGCTGTTCGCCGCCACGCTGCTGACCGCCGCCGCGCTGGTGGTCGTCTCGCTGTCGGACACCGCCGTGCACGCCCTCGGCGAGCATGACCACGCCGCCCACGACCATGGCGGACTCGTCTGCCGCACGCTGCCGGTCCCCGGGGCACCCGAGGTCTGCACACATGGGCCGGACAAGACCCCCAAGGGGATGGCTGCCGCGTCAGATCGTGAGCTGCGGCGCCGTGCTGCCACCGCCAGCTACGACCCCGAGCTGACGTTCTCGGCGATGGGAGCCGCACCGAAGGTCGCTTGCATCGGCGACGGCAAATCCGGTCCCCGCGTGCAGGCGATCTATGCCCGGGCCAAAGACGTCCCCGACCGCTACAGCAAGGTGCTGCCACTGCTGCGCCAGTACGCCGCCAACGCGGACCAGTTCATCAACTCCAGCGCGGCCATGAAGAAGAGCGGCCGGCGCATCCGGTTCGTCACCAGCAAGTGCCAGCTCGACGTCAAGCGGGTGACGTTGAGCAAGAAGGGCGACGACAACTTCTGGGCGACGGCCTCCGAGGTGGCGAACAAGGGCTTCAACCGGTCCGACCGCAAGTACCTGATCTGGGTCGACTTCGCCAAGGGGGGTGCCCCCGGGACTGCCGGCGGGTCGCGGTTGTGCGGTGAGGCCTCAGCGTTCATGGACGACCGCAAGTCCCCCAGCAACCAGGCCAACGTCACGACGGGCTTCGCGCGTGTCGACCGCTACTGCTGGGGCGGCGGCACGGAGGTGCACGAGCTGCTGCACACCCTCGGGGCCGTGCAGCCCAGCGCCAAGAACGCCACCAAGAACGGCCACTGCACCGACGAGAACGACGCGATGTGCTACCGCGATGCCGTCAACGTCAAGATCCGGATGGTGTGCAAATCGGTGCACGAGTACCACGTCGACTGCAACCACGACGACTACTTCAATCCCCGACCCAAGGCCGGCACGTACCTGGCGAACAAGTGGAACACGGCCAACAGCCGGTACCTGGAGTCCACCATCGCCCCGCCGACCGAACCAGTGGTCAAGCTCCCCACCGCCGCCAACCGTCTCGCCGGCGTGAAGTGGTCGCTGTCGGCGACGTCGACACCCGGCAAGAACCGCAGCATCGCGAAGTGGCAGTGGCAGGTCCGCGACCCCTCCGGCAAGGCCAAGCACCCCACCTGCCGGTTCGGGACGCCCGGAAAGGCCACCACGACGTTCTGGTGTGATGCGACGACCTACATGCCCCCGCGCATCGTCGCGACGGTCTGGGACAACAAGGGGGCGTCGAACGTCAAGATCCTCGACGTGAAGTTCGCCAGCGTCACGGACCGTCCCACGACCCTGACGTTCACGCAAAGCCCCGCGACGCTGCCCATCGGCGGGGGGACGGTGAAGGTCACCGCGACGCTGCGGGACAAAGCGACGGGCAAGGCGATCATCGGCATGCCGGGGCGGTTCGACTACACCGGCGATCCCGTCCCCACGAACGCCGCCGGCCAGATCACCCGCTCGTACAGCGTGACCAAGTCGCAAGAGGTGTGGGTTTCGACAACAGGGCACAACGGGTGGCAGTGGCAGAACCGCTCGACCGTCATCACCGTGCCGCTGCCCACCGTGGACTCCATGACCGCCACGTTCGTCAACGACGTCACCAGCACCACGCTGGGCGCAACGCCCACGATCAGCCCGAACGACTCCGTGCGCCTGACCGGCAAGGTCACGCCGGCCGACCCCGGCGCCCAGGTGACCCTTTGGCGGCGCGACGGCACGGAGTGGGTGGTCGCCGACACGGCGCAGGTGGCCAGCAACGGCGACTACGGCTTCGGTTCGTACACCTTCGCGTGGCTGGACGAAGGCACGACGGTCTTCAAGGTCGAGAAGTCGGCACACAGCCGGGAGGCGAAGACCGTGACCGGGCTGCAGGTCACCCTGGTCAAGCCGACGGTGACGATCGGCGGGGTGCCGACCTCACCGGTGCAGGCTGCCTGGTGGGGCGCGTCGGGCTCCGCCTTCACACTTGCGTTCACGGCAACAGCTCAGGATGCGTACTTCCGGGTCCAGCGCTGGGACGGCGCGAAGTTCGTGACCCTGCCCAGCTCGTACGGGTACTACGACTCCTGGGCCGGTCAGTACCTCGCGCACATCGAGCCGCCCGCCGCGGTCGGCGCCCAGCGGTACCGGATCGTGGTGCGCGACGACGCGATGTACGCCGACGCCAACAGTGCCGCCTTCGATGTCAACTGGGTGACGCCGCCGACCGCCACCATCACCATGACGGCCCCGTCCGGCAGCGTGTCGCGGTACAGCGCGGCGACGGTGACCGGAACGATGTCGGCACCCGACGGCTGGCTGAAGGTCCAGCGCCGCGCCCTCGGCACGACCGCCTGGCAGGACGACTGGTACAGCTATGCCGATCACAACAGCGCCGGCGTGGTCACGGCATCCATCAGCCTGGGCTGGGAGGCGGCGGGGACGTACGAGTACCGCATCCTCTCAAGCAACCACGCCAATCACCGCGACGGCACCAGCAACACCTTCGCAGTCACCTTCACCGAATAATCTGAGTCTGTAACGCTCATATTGGTTGTCACCCGCGCTGATAGCGCGCTACAGTCGTGCCAACGGCAACGACGACGCAATCAGCGACGCCTGCGGGCGTGGAGGTGGCAACGAACATGGCCAAGGCAGTAGGGATCGACCTGGGCACCACGAACTCCGTGGTGGCGGTCCTCGAAGGTGGCGAGCCCACCGTCATCGCCAACGCCGAGGGTGCGCGGACGACGCCCTCGGTGGTGGGTTTCTCCAAGACGGGAGAGGTGCTGGTCGGCGAGGTCGCCAAGCGCCAGGCGGTGACCAACCCCGACCGGACGCTGTCGTCGGTCAAGCGGCACATGGGCACCGATTGGAAGACCGAGGTCGACGGCAAGTCCTACACCGCGCAGGAGATCTCCGCGCGGATCCTGATGAAGCTCAAGCGCGACGCCGAGGCGTACCTGGGCGACGAGGTGACCCAGGCGGTCATCACGGTGCCCGCGTACTTCGGTGACGCCGAGCGGCAGGCCACCAAGGAGGCCGGCCAGATCGCGGGCCTGGAGGTTCTGCGGATCATCAACGAGCCGACCGCGGCGGCCCTGGCCTACGGGCTGGACAAGGAAGACGAGCAGACGGTGCTCGTGTACGACCTCGGCGGCGGGACGTTCGACGTCTCGGTGCTGGAGATCGCCGAGGGGGTCTTCGACGTCAAGTCGACCTCGGGCGACACCCACCTTGGCGGTGACGACTGGGACCAGGCGGTCATGGACTGGCTGGTCAAGTCCTTCAAGGACAACCACGGGGTGGACCTGTCGAAGGACAAGATGGCCACCCAGCGCCTGAAGGAGGCCGCCGAGAAGGCCAAGAAGGAGCTGTCGACCACCGCCGAGACGTCGATCAACCTGCCGTTCATCACCGCCACGGCCGACGGGCCGCTGCACCTGGAGGAGACCCTGACCCGGGCGCAGTTCCAGCAGATGACCGCCGACCTGCTCGAGCGGACCAAGGCGCCCTTCCACAACGCCATCAAAGACGCCGGCATCAGCCCGTCCGACATCGACCAGGTGATCCTGGTCGGCGGCTCGACCCGCATGCCCGCCGTCGCCGACCTGGTCAAGGAGCTGACCGGCGGCAAGGAGCCCCACAAGGGTGTGAACCCCGACGAGGTGGTGGCCGTCGGCGCGGCGCTGCAGGCGGGTGTTCTCAAGGGCGACGTCAAGGACGTCCTGCTGCTCGACGTCACCCCGCTGAGCCTCGGCATTGAGACCAAGGGCGGCGTGATGACCAAGCTCATCGAGCGCAACACGACGATCCCAACCCGCAAGTCCGAGGTGTTCACGACCGCCGACGACAACCAGCCGCAGGTCGAGATCCACGTGCTGCAGGGTGAGCGCGAGATGGCGGCGTACAACAACACCCTCGGCAAGTTCCAGCTGGTCGACATCCCGCCGGCGCCGCGCGGCGTGCCGCAGATCGAGGTCACCTTCGACATCGACGCCAACGGCATCGTCCACGTGTCCGCCAAGGACCGCGGCACCGGCAAGGAGCAGTCCATGACCATCACCGGTCAGTCGGCGTTGCCCAAGGACCAGATCGACCAGATGATCCGCGACGCCGAGGCGCACGCCGAGGAGGACCGCCGGCGCAAGGCCGAGGCCGACGCCCGCAACAACGCCGACACGCTGCTGTACTCCACGGAGAAGCTCGTCCGCGACAACGGCGACAAGATCTCCGCCGAGCACAAGGCGCAGCTCGAAGAGGCGCAGGGCAAGGTCCGCGACGCGCTCAACGGCACCGACGCCGATGTGATCACCAAGGCGACCGAGGACCTCATGCGGATCAGCCAGGAGGTCGGCCAGGCGCTGTACGCCGCCGGGTCTGCGGACCAGTCGGCGCAGGGCACGACCGGCGGCTTCGGTGAGGCGGCCGGTGGCGCGGACGACGACGACATCGTCGACGCGGAGGTCGTCGACGAGGGCGACGACAACCAGGGCGCTGCCTAGGTCATGAATCCTTCGGACCCCAGCGTCGACGAGCAACCGGTCGAGTCCGCCGATGTGGCGGACTCGGCCGTGCCGCTCGAACCAGACGAGCAGGAGGCCGTCGGCGCGCAGCCGGCGGCTGACGGCGCGGAGCCCACGGGCGACGGTGCCGAGGCCGAGCCGCCCGACCCCGTGGCCGAGGCACAGCGCCAGCGCGACGAGTACTTGGACCACCTGCGCCGCGAGCGCGCGGAGTTCGAGAACTTCCGCAAGCGCGCGACCCGGGAGCGGATGGAGGCGCTGGACCGTGGCGCCGAGCAGGTGATGAACAGCCTGCTCCACGTGCTCGACACCTTCGGGCTGGCGCTGACCGCCGCGGAGTCCAGTGACGACGACCAGCTCGCCAAAGGCGTGCAGATGGTGCATGCCGAGCTGGTGTCGACGCTGCACAACCTCGGCCTGACCGAGGTGGAGGGCGTCGGCAACACGTTCGATCCGATGCACCACGAGGCGATGATGCAGGTCGAAGCCGACGAGCCGGTCGACGAGCCGGTGGTCGTCGAGGTGCTGCGGCCCGGCTACCGGTTCAAGGGCCGGGTCCTGCGCCCCGCCTCGGTGAAGGTGGCGAAGTAGCAGGAGGGGAGGTGCCGTGAGCCAGCGCGACTACTTCGAGAAGGACTACTACGCCGTGCTGGGCGTGTCCAAGGACGCGTCGCAGGCGGACATCTCGAAGGCGTACCGCAAGCTGGCTCGCGACCTGCACCCCGACGCGCGCCCCAACGATGCCGAGGCCGAGTCTCGGTTCAAGGAGGTCGGCGAGGCCTACGGCGTGCTGTCCAACGCGGACAAGCGCGCCGAGTACGACAAGGTCCGCGAGATGGTGTCCGCCGGGGCGTTCACGGGCTTCGGCGGGCCGGGCGCCGGCGGGCCGGGCTTCGGG
>DATLGM010000362.1:0-1840 GCA_035540515.1 Egibacteraceae bacterium
GCGGCGCCCACGACCAGTGCCGGCCCGTCACCGTCGAGCACCACCGTCGGCGACATCATGCTGCCCATGCGGTCGCCGGGCCGCGGGTCGGCGCTGCGCAGGTATCCCTCGCCCAGCATCGAGTTGAGCTGGACGTCGTACAGCCAGTCACCGCTGCCGATGCCGATGCTTGTCGTCAGCACACAGGCATTGCCCGAGGGGTCGACCACCGCCAGGTTCGTCGTGTCCCCGGGCACCGCGTCGCCGGCGAACGCGTCGGCGAGTGCCAGTGCACGAGCTCCGGACGACATGCCGCCGAGGTCCCGCAGCGCCCCGAGGACCGGGACGAGCGCGGAAAGGCCCCGCCGGGTGAGCACGTCGGCGCCGGCGTAGCGCACCCGTTCGGGGCGTTCGAGGATCACTTCGTAGGCCGCCAGGTCGGCCGCCCCGATGAGTCCGCCCCGTTCTTGACACAGCGCCACCAGGTCTCGCGCGAGCTGACCGTCGTAGACCGACCGGGCTCCCTCCTCGGCGAGCAGTGCCAAGAAGTCCGCGGCCTGTGGTTGCACCACGACGTCACCGGCCTTGAGCAGAGCACCGTCACGGGTGAACAGCTCCGCGCCCCTGTCCAGCGTGAACGCCGGGCTCATCATCTCGAGCACCTTCTCGTGCGTCGGCTCCAGCGTCACGCCGTCGCGTGCCGCGGCCATCGCCGGCTCGACCAGCCGCGCCAGTGGCATTCGCCCCCACCGCTGGAGCAGCGCTTCGCAGGCCGCCGGGATCCCCGGCACACCGGCGGTGTCGCACCCGATCTCGTAGGGGATCGGCTCGGATTCGAAGATGATGTCGACCGTCCTGCCGATGCCGTCGAGGATCGACCGGCCGGGGGGCAGGGCCCGTCCGCGTCCAGGGATGCCGACGAAGAAGTCGATCAGCGTGGCCTCACCGGCCTCGGCGTCGAAGTAGATGCCGTGCCCGCCGCCCAGCAGGGTGGTGAGCAGCGACTCGGCGATCCCTGAGGTCAGCATTGCGGCAACGGCGGCGTCCGCCGCTGTCCCGCCCTCCTCGAGCACCGCGAGTCCGGCGTCGGCCGTCACCCGGTGGTGCGCTGCCACTCCTGCCTGCAACCGCTTCACGCGGTCACGCTACTTCAGCGGGCGACCCTTCTTGTTGCCGGCGCGGGCCTGCCGCTCGAATGACGACAGGTCGAAGGCGATGAGCAGCCAGCCTGTTCAGGAAGGCCACCCCGCTCCACCATCGTGACGACGATCAAGACGGCGACGGCGATGAACAGGCCGGTGACCGCGGCCGGGTGCACGGTCAACAGAGCGAGTGATACGGCCAGGACCAACCCGTACAACGCCAGGATCAGCTTCGTGGTCGCCCGCAGGAACGGCCAGGCTTCTGGGAGGTGGGCGAGCCGGCGTAGCCCAGTCTCGATGTAGAACGCGACCGCGACCAGCAGCAGCCCGATGAGCGTCGCTGCGATCTGCGCGACCGTCAGGAGCAGGCCGTCGGAAACGGGCTCGAGCATCGCGTCCCCTTGCATCGCAGGAAGTCACATGGCGACCATGGCAGCGCGGTGGCGGTCAAAACAGGGGGGCTCAGCCGACCGGCACCTCCACGGCGGCGCCGAGACGCTCGCCCCAGACGCACGCCCGGGACAGCTCACCGTCGACCAGAGGCCCCTGCGCGTCCTCGACGTAGAACGTCTCCGGCGGCACGGCGCGATCGAAGCCCAACCGACGCAGCCGCTTTTCAGCCCCCCGGGCGCCGGACCCCGGCAGGCGGGGCTTGATGATCTTGGTGTCGAACGTGGCGACGACGACACGCTGCGCCGGCCGCGCCAGTGCCGCCTACC
>DATLGM010000363.1:0-4240 GCA_035540515.1 Egibacteraceae bacterium
GAGGAGCCGCCGGCCACCCTGCCGTCCGTGACCGCCGAGCCGACGCCGACGGTGACCATCCCGCCACCGCCGCCCGAGACGGATGGCGAGGACAACGTCGCCGCCGCCGAGTTCGCGAAGTACTACCTGCGTGTGCTTTCAGCAGCCTTCCAAGCCGGCGACCCTGCCCCGGTCCGGGCGCTGACGCACGACTCCTGCGGCGGATGCCACAATTTGATCGCGTTCTTGGAGGAACTGGAGGCTGCCGGGCAGCACGTCCAGGGCGGTGAATACCTGGTCAGCACGGCGGTGGCCCCAGGAGACACGGCTGGGGACGTGACTGTGGACGTTCGGTACGAGATCGCTTCCGGCGAGGTAGTCGATTCCTCGGGCGATCCCGTTCGAGAACTACCCGCGGAACCTTTGACCGACGCACAACTTCGGGTTGTCAGAGACGCCACTGGCTGGAGGACCCACGGGTACCGAATAGTGGGCGCGACATGAAGTCTCGCGGTCCTGCGGTCATGAGCGTGCTGCTGGCGATCTTCGTCCTCCAGGCGCCGGCGGCGATGGCCTCAGGCTCAGTGAGCACGCAAGCACCAACCTGTCCCAACGGCCGAAATGCCTGCGTGGGTGCAGATGGCGACGGCTGGCTCGGTAGCGGCCAGCAAGGTGGAAAGGGCCGGGGCGGGTCGCCAAATCCGGCAGGTGCTGGTGGTACGCATCCGGTCGTCGATGACGGCGTGCGCTATCGCTACGTACCGACCTGCTCCGAGAACAACCCGTTGGATGCCGGCATGCTGTGCCTTGGCGCTACGACCAGCTGCCCCGAGGCTGGCCAGATCCGCTTCTGGGTGTACACCCGCCGGGTCACGCCGGAGAACCCGGAACCGCCGTGGCAGATGGTCACGGACCCGCCGTTCGTCTGTCGCGGTGTCGACGAGACACCCGAGGTCGATCCGCGCGTCGCCATTGCGGGCATGATCGAGCGGGAGTTCCAGCGCGTCGTGGTGGTGCGTGGGGTGGCGGAGATCAATCCGGCGCCGCAGACGCTGGTGCATGTCGCGACGCGGTTCGAGACGCCGACGGTCGAGCGGTACGACATCCCGCTGACGCTGCTGGGGCAGTCGGTGGTGATCACCGCGCAGGCGGAGCGGTGGACCTGGCACACCGGTGATGGTGCGACGGTCACGACGACGCGCAAGGGGACGCGCGGCCGGGTGGAGCACACGTACACGACCGCGGGCTCGCGCAGCCCGTACGTGGTGATCAGCTGGAGCGGTACCTACAGCGTGAACGGTGAGTCGATGGGTGCGGTCCCGGGGACGGTGGCGACGTCAGGGGAGCCGGGCAGCGTCGACGTCCGGCAGGCCCGCACCGAGCTCGTTGGCGGCTGAGTTCAGCAGCCCACTCCCCAGTGTCGCGAAACTTCTGTCATGCTCCCGAAATGCGCATGAACTGGCCGGTGCACCGGCGTACGGTCACGCTCCTGCCCCTGATCACCATCGCCCTCACCGGCTGCGGCGGCACAGACGGCCCGAGTGCGATGCCCGCGGGCAGTGCAGCGACCGCGGGGAGCGCGCCTGCTGAGGCGCAGTGGCGAGACTGGCTGTACACGGGCGAAGATCTGACCTGCGAGTTCGACATCACCAATGAGGCTGCGAGCGTGTCGCTGGACGCAGCTCGTGACATCTTCGGGGCCGACGCACCTGCTCTGGTGTCCACCTCTGGGGCCTCGCAGGTCGCGGACGGCGTGCAGGCGACGGTGCGCCTGACGCATCTGGATGACGAAGAGGAGATGGTCGAGATCCTCCTGCGCGAGGACGGTCAGGCGCGCGCCACCACGTACATCGACTACGGGGTCGCGCTGGAGGCGTTCGACCTTCCGTCGTTGCAGGACCTGCTGGATGCGACCGATCCAGTGACCGTGACGACGCGCGTGACAGCTGCCAAGGACTCCAAGCTGATCGGCGAGCGCGTGAACCTGGCACTTCAGGTCCTGCCGCCTCGGTTGCTCAGCACCGCGGCAGGTGCCGTCGAAGCGATCGGGCTTGTAATCAGCACCGCTGACAATATCGTCGCCGCGGGAACGTTGCACGACACCGAGGGGGACTTCACCGCGCCGGTGCTGCTCAAGACGCTCCTGACCAACGAGAGGTGGTACGGCCGCGCAGTAGGGCCTGTGCGCACCCTCACCAGCTACGGGGACCTGGCCGCGCAGTCCTGCGCTCCGGCGCTACCTGCAGTCGAGGAGCCGTCAGTTACCGATGTCGAGCAGACGTGCGTTGCACTGCGGCAGACCGGCGTCGCCGCGTGGACACGGATGCGGCAGGCCGCCGTACACGCGTCGCCGGACCTCGGTGGCGACTTGCAGGTCCTCGCTGACGTCGCTGAGGCAATCGGTCCTGCCGCGACAACAGATCTGTCCCAGGACGCCGGGGGTCGCGCGGTTGCCGAGCTTTTGTCCCAGCCGGCCGTGCAGGCGATGTCGGTGCGTGCCAATGGTGCGAGCTGGAGGGTAGTCCGGTTCAGCGAGGCCGAATGTGGCGTGGACGGGGACAGCCTCTATAGCTCCGGCGATCTCGAGTCGGCCGGTGCTGCAATGCCGAGCGCCGAGACCACAGGCGCCAGCTCAGGGCAGCAGGCTGCCGATCCGGCGGAACTTCTGCGACGCGTGGCACGCAGCGAACTGGTCGCGGAGTTCACCGGCGCCTGCCCGTCCGATGTGGCCAGTCATCCCGACAGTGATGCGGTGTGTGCGATAGCCATCGGGTTCGCCGACGACCCGTCCGGTGCGGTCGCCTACGGGCTGGTCTACCCGGGAGCCGGAGAGCCCAGCCTGACCGTGCTCGTCATACCGACCGACCGGACCTACACCGCGGCGGAACTGTTTCGCGGCGATGACGTCCTCGATGAGCCACCGGGCTGGTTGGACGAAGCGATGCGCAACGGTATCTGGTCGGAGTGCGAGCAGCTCCCGGCTGGCAACATCGAGTGCTACGACTGAGTTGAGCGTATCTAGCGTCCACCAGTCGCGACACGCGCGCGGCGGCCGGGCCTCGCGCACCGGTCAATCAGCGCGCGAGCGACAGCCACGGGCTTCCGCTGCGACGCCGGGTCTCAGCGCCGGGCGACGCCGGTCAGCGCCACGTCGGCGACCCTGCGCGGCAGCCAGGTGAGCGCCATGGCCGGGGCCATGCGGCGGGGGAGGACGACGTGCCCGCCGCCGGCCTCGACCTTGTCGAGGGTGGCGCGTGCGACGTCGTCCGGGTCGACCTCGGCGGTGAGCTGCAGACGCATCATCCGGCGCAGCGCGTCGATGGACAACGTCTTCTGCAGCCCCTCGTAGAGGTCGGTGCGGACCGGGCCAGGCTCGACGAGAGTGGTGTCGACGCCGGTGCCGCGGAGCTCCACGTTGAGGCCGCCGGTGAAGTGGGACAGGCCCGCCTTGCTCGCGCAGTACGGCGTCAGCCCTGGCGCGTTCACCGTCGAGAACCCCGAGGAGACGTTGACGACGTGGCCGCGGCCGCGCTCGACCATGCCGGGCAGTGCCTGCCGGGTCAGCTCCATCGGCGCGGTGAGGTTGACCGCGACGAGGTCGGCGATGTCGTCCGCGGACAGCCCGAGGAAGCTGCCGGCGCTGTCGAGCCCGGCGTTGTTGACGAGGACGTCGACCGGCCGCCCAGCCGCCGCGGCGGCGCGCGGGACCAGGCCGGCGACCTGCGCGCGATCCGCGAGGTCGGCCGGCAGCGGGATGCCGCCGAGCTCGCTGGCCAGCGCTTCGAGCGGACCGGCGCTGCGCGCCACGAGCGTGACGTGCGCACCCCGGTCGGCGGCCTGTCGGGCCAGGCAGGCCCCGATGCCGCGTGAGGCGCCGGTGACGACGACGTGGGAGCCGGACAGCTTCATGGGGCAGGACCTCTCGGGGTGGGACCAGGGGCCGGACCTCTGCGGTCTGCCCGCCCGCGCCGCCGTCAGACCTTGCGCAGCACCGTGACGACGCGGCCGAGCACGACCGCCTCGTCCCCGGGGATGGGCGCGTAGGCGGCGTTGTGCGGGAGCAGCCACACCTTGCCGTCGCGGCGCTTGTAGGTCTTGACGGTGGCCTCGCCGTCGATCATCGCCGCGACGATGTCGCCGTTCTCCGCGCTGGGCTGCTGCCGGACGACGACCCAGTCGCCGTCGGCGATGGCGGCGTCGATCATCGAGTCGCCGACGACCTTGAGCATGAACAGCGTGCCGCTGCCCACCAGCTCGCGGG